>JAKLIG010000001.1 GCA_022709735.1 Patescibacteria group bacterium
CTGCTTACTCCGGCCAAACAACAATCCGTGCTTGATCTCATTGTCTCTAACTTTGAATCTACCTTTGGGTGGGTGAAGAAGATTGGGGAGTAGGAAAAGTTTTGGGATAAAGTTTAAAAATGGCTTATTTAAGGCAATAAGTTTAAAATTTGTTGCGCAAAAAACACTCTCATGCTAGGATATTCAGGTTGTTTTGAAAACTGGGTGGAAAGGGAGGTTTAGCTCAAGTAAAGCTAAAGAAGGGGACATTCCAGAAAAACTGAAATTAATGAGCGGACAAATTCTGCAAAAGGGGATAGGGAGGAACAGAAAACATAATATTTTGATCTTAATCATTCTCGCGCTAGTCGTGAGGCTGTTTTTTTCTGTCTATTTTGGTGAAAAGGCTTTGGCAAAAAAACAAGAGGGTGTTCCTAAAAAACAATCTGTTATTTCTATGGATCCATTGAAAAATATCAATTCGGAAAATTTTTTTGAAGAAAATAGCCAGGCTAATATTTGTAAAAATCCTATTCGCAAAGTTGAGAAAAAACCAGCAAACGAGCGAGAAGAGTTGTATAAAAATTTAGCCAAGGGCTATCCTATGGCGGAAATGGCTTCGGAAATTGCTAAAAAAGACAAGGCCGTCGCGGCTTTTCTTATCGCGATTGCTAAAAAAGAAAGTGATTGGGGCAAGCATTCTCCGAAAAAAAATGGGGAAGATTGCTATAACTATTGGGGTTATCGCGGAGGATATAACGCGACTGATTCAGGATATAGCTGTTTTGATAATCCAGCGCAAGCCATAGCGGTTGTGGGAGGAAGAATTGAAGACTTGATAAATCAAGAAATTAACACTCCGGAAAGAATGATAGTTTGGAAATGCGGGCGGGATTGCTCCTGGGATAATCCAGTAGCCGTTAAAAAATGGATCAGCGATGTTGGTACATATTATTATAAATTTAATTCATAAAAAATAAACCAGGAGTGGTTTATTTTTTAAAATTAGTGTAAAATATAAGAGTAAAATAAAACAAAAAAATGAATTGGTTAGCTATCACAATAGTTGCATATTTCCTATTGGCATTAGAAATTATTTTAGATAAATTTCTACTTTCTTCTAAGCGTATTTCTCATCCTGCCATCTATGCTTTTTATTCCGGAACAATGGGGTTATTTGCAGTTGTTTTTGCTCCCTTCGGCTTCCATTTAATTAGCTACAGTAAAATAATTTTTAGTTTAGTCGCAGGAATTATTTTTATTTATGGAATGCTTTCTTTGTTTTTTGCTATAAATAAAGGAGAGGCGAGTCGAGTACTTCCAGTAGTGGGAGCAGCCATTCCTATCACAGCTTTTTTTCTAGCTATATTTTATCTTGGAGAAAATTTGGGAATCAAGGGTAGTTTGGGAATAGGAGCATTAATTTTTGGTGGACTTTTGATTTCTCTTGATTTTTCCAAAAGAGAAAAGCAAATATTTTTTAAGGGTTTTCATGCTTCAATTTTAGCTGGGTTTCTTTTGGCACTCTCTGCCATAATGATTAAGGCGCTTTATAATCAAGACAATTTTTTAAATGTTTTTATCTGGACAAGAGTAGGCGCTTTTTTTGGAACACTTAGTTTTTTTCTAATTCCTGTTTGGCGAAAATCAATCGTAGGATCGCTTCTCAAATTTAAAAATCCGGAAAAAGAAGGAAAAAAATCTGGCGCTTCTTTTGTTTTAGCTAAAATACTTGGCGGGAGTGGGTCGCTTCTTAAGGAAAAAGCTACATCGATGGTTTTGGCTAGCGTAACGGTAGTTAATGCCTTGGTTTCCGTGGAGTATGTTTTCATTTTTATCTTGGGTATTATTTTTTCTGCTTGGGCGCCAAAGGCAATGCAGGAGAAAAAAGATATAAAGAGCGTGCTTCAAAAAATTATCGCGATTGCAATTATTGCACTGGGTTTGATATTAGTTTCTAAACATAAATAAAAAACATGAAGTGGATTAGAAAAGGAATAAAATTTATCATTTGGACTACCGTTATAATTTTTATTTTAGTAATCGCCTTGTTTATTTATTTTAATATTCCTGTGCGCGATCAAAATGATCGGGCGAAGCTCGGAGTTACTTTTTCCTATCGCTATGCCGGCGATATTGGTCTCAATTGGAAGGAAACTTATCTTGCAATGCTGGATGATTTGAAAATAAAAAAAGTTCGATTGCCGGTTTATTGGGATTTATCAGAAAAAAAAGAAGGTCAATTTGATTTTTCCGATATCGATTGGCAACTTCAGGAAGCGCGAAAAAGAAATGTTGAAATTATTTTGACAATCGGACAAAAAGTTCCACGCTGGCCGGAATGCGCCATACCGGCTTGGGCGGCCATAAGTGATCAAAAAAGAAAAGAATCTCTTTTGAAATTCATTTCAATTGTGATGGAGCGGTACAAAAATAATCCGGAGATAAAATATTGGCAAATTGAAAATGAACCGTTTTTGATTTTCGGCATATGCCCAAAACCTGACGCAGATCTTCTTGATAGGGAAATTTTGCTGGCAAAAAAAATTGATAATACAAAAAAAATAATTGTGTCCGATAGCGGGGAATTGAGCGTTTGGGTAAGAGCAGCGAGGCGCGCGGATGTTTTTGGCACCACAATGTATCGAAATATCTATAAAGACGGTTGGGGATATTATACTTATCCAATCGGTCCGAGGTTTTTTCGCTTTAAGTATGGCCTCATTAGTCTTTTTGCCGAGCAAAAAAATGCAATTGTAGCGGAACTTCAAGCCGAGCCGTGGATTGCCGGCTGGACAACGAATGCGTCGCTAGAAGAACAATTTAAGTCTATGAATGAAGAAAAACTCAGAGAAAATGTTATTTATGCCAAACAAGTCGGCTTTCCGGAAATTTATCTTTGGGGAGTAGAATGGTGGTATTGGCTCAAAGTTCAAAAAAATTATCCGGCCATTTGGAACACAGCCAGAGAATTATTTAATCAACAATGAAAAGACTACATCATCATATTGGCGTTCATCATATCAATACTTGGCAAAAGTTTATTTTAGTTTTGGCGATTATAGTGGCGGGAATTTTTTGTGTAAAATTAAGCTTAAAAATTTATCCGGAAGTTTTCAAGACCAGTATAATGCTAAAAAATGCAAGCAATATTCGCCCCGAAGAATCAGTAGTTGTCGATTTTTCTATGCCGGTATTTGTGGATAAATATAATGCAGGAATAAAAATAAATCCAGCGGAAAATTATAAGCTTCGTTGGAAAGATTCTAACCGCAAACTCGAAATAATTCCGGAAAATTTTTGGAAGCCCGGAGAAAAATATGAAATATTTTTGCCTCAAGGGAGAAATATAATGTTTTCTGGAATTCAAAGCCAGAAAATTATTTTTTTCGCAGAAAAATATCCGGAGATTGAAAAAAATATTCCGGAAAATGGCGCGCAAAATGTGGCCATTGATATTGAAGATCCGATAGTGGTGAATTTCAAAAAATCAACGGCTGATTTTTCTTTGAAATTTGCCCTGAATTCTGACTTGGGAATTTTTTCTGAAGCTAATTTGGACAAGACCGAATTCAAATTGATGCCAAAAGGAGGAATGGCCTACGGAACAAAATATACTTTAGAAATTTATGCTAAATGCGGAGCCGACGGGGGGAATAATTATAAGAAAATTTCTGAAAGCTCGTTTGAAACAACTCTCCCACCAAAAGTTGTTTGGGATAAAGATAAAGCCATAAGATTAGAGCAAGCCAAAAAATATACAGTTGCCAAAATAAAAACCGGAAAATATATTGATATAAATCTGTCCGCTCAAGTTATGAGTATTTTTGAAGAGGGCAAAGTTCTTGACTCTTTTATGATCTCTAGCGGGAAAAGAGGAATGGATACGCCCAAAATGGAAACAAGAATTTATAATAAATTTCCTCGCGCATATTCTAAAGCATACGGTCTTTATATGCCCTTTTGGATGGCGATGGTTGGTGACGGAAAATTTGGTATTCATGAACTTCCGGAATGGCCTAGCGGATATAAGGAAGGCGCCAATCATCTTGGTATCCCGGTTTCTCATGGCTGTGTTCGGCTTGGAGTCGGTTCGGCAGAGAGAGTTTATAATTTCGCTTCAATTGGAACGCCAGTGGTGATATATTAAAATAAATTTTCAATTTATAATTTTCAATTTTCAAAAAATTTCCAATGACTAAATTTTTTAAGTATTATTTTCCTGTCTTAATTTTGGCCGGGTTTGTTTTGTGTTTTTCTTTAAATTTATTTTCTAGAAACAGCAAAATTCAAAATAATGCAGAAATAAAAATACAGAACGACACAGAAACTGTAATTCAAAAAAACGCAGAAAAAATACAGAATAATATAAAAGAGCCAGTTAATATAGAAGAAAAAGTTCCGGATAAAATTTTTATTTCTGTGCCCTTTGCTTCTCAAGCGCCGTTTAAGATTTGGGACGCGCTCCATGAAGAAGCTTGCGAAGAAGCATCGGGGATAATGCTAGCCTATTATCTTTCGGGCAAAAAACTAACTCCGGCTATTGCCGAACAAGAAATTCAGAACTTGGTTAAATTTGAAAATAAAAAATTCGGAGATTATAAAGATACGACTGCACGGCAAACGGCTGATATGATTTCGGAATTTTATTCTCTGGATAAAATTGGAAAAAAACTGAAAGTAGTTTATGATTTTCCAAAAGATGATCTCAAAAAATATTTAGCGCAAGGGTTTCCAATTATCATTCCGGCCGCCGGAAGAAAATTGGGGAATCCTAATTTTACCGCGCCTGGACCGCTCTATCACAATTTAGTCTTAGTTGGGTATAATAATGATACGATAATTACCAATGATCCGGGCACGCGAAAAGGCGAGGGATATAAATATAATATTGATATTTTATACAATGCCATTCACGATTTTCCAGGGAAACCAGAAAACATTGAACAAGGCCGAAAAGCGATGATTGTGGTGGAGTAATTAATACGATGTGGTATAATTAAAGTATAATTTAAACCAGAAAGGAGGTGTGATATGGAAAAGAAATATGGCGACGGCTTGATAATTTTGTCGGTTTTGGCAGTGCTTGTTTCCGGTTATGATTCTTTGTATAAAGCAGATGTTTTTGGTTTAGCTGGAACACAATGGATGCTCATTGCTTTAGTTTTGGCAGTTTACGGAGTATACGCTAAGATGCGAATGGCTTAGTATAAATAGAGCTTATGGCAAAAGTAGTTATTGACATCGAGACAATCGGTTTTGATTTTGATGCTTATGACCAAAAAAGTCAGGAGTATCTTTTGAAGTATGCCCAGGATGATGGAGAGAAAGAAGAAATAAAAAAGAAATTGTCGCTCTATCCTTTAACTGGAGAAATAGTGACAATTGGAATGCTAAATCCGGAAACTGAAAAAGGTTATGTCTTATTCCAAAATGGTGGAGAAAACCAAAAAAAATTTGAAGAAGATGGAGTAATTTTTGAAGCAGGAAGCGAAAAAGAAATTTTGGAAAAGTTTTGGGATTTTATTAGAACATATAATCAAGCGATAACTTTCAATGGTCGGGGCTTTGATATGCCGTATCTTATGATGCGAAGCGCTATAAACAAAATAAAACCCAGCCGAAATTTTATGGGTTATCGCTTTGACCATAAAGAGCATTGTGATCTTTTAGAACAACTTACTTTCTACGGTGCGACGAGAAAATTCAATCTTGATTTTTATGCCAAGACTTTTGGGATAAAAAGTTCCAAAGACGAGGGAATTGATGGATCGATGGTTAGCGATTTATACAAGCAAGGGAAATATTTAGAGATTGCTAGATATTGCGCAAGAGATCTAAAAACTACCAAGGAGCTTTTTGAGTATTGGGAAAAATATCTAAAATTCTAGTTTTACGAACTACGAAATGAATACGAAATACGAAATTACGAAAAGAATTAGCACAAGCGTTTCGTATTTAGTTAATTTCGTAGTTCGTAAATGACAAATTAATGAAAAACAGAAACGAGCTATGTTTAATCCTGCATGATATCCGAAGCGCTTATAATGTCGGGGCGATAATGAGGACAGCGGATGGCGCCGGGGTAAAAAAAATTTATTTAACTGGTTATACTCCAGCTCCATATTCTAAAAAAAGTCCGTATGCAACTCAAGCCCAGCGCCAAATTTCGAAAACCGCGCTTGGTGCTGAAGAATCTGTTTTGTGGGAAAAGGAAGAAAAAATTTTAAAGCTAATAGATAAACTAAGAAAGAAAAAAATTTCAATCATTGCCCTTGAACAAAGCAAAAAAAGTTTTAATTTCAGAAAAGCAAAATATAAATTTCCTTGCGCTTTGATTTTGGGCAATGAAACGGAAGGGATAGAAAAAGAAATTTTGAAAAAATGCGATTTTGTTGTAGACATTCCAATGCGAGGAAAAAAAGAATCATTAAATGTTTCAGTCTCGGCCGGAATTGCAATTTATGAAATAACAAAATAAATTCACCCTGTGGAATACTTTGCTTCGCAAAGTAATTTCACGGAGTGAAATTATTCCACAGGGTAAATGAAAAATAAAATTGCTGTTTTTGACATTGACGGCACGATATTTCGAAAAAACTTAGCTTTTGAGCTCATCAACGAATTGGTTTGGATGAAAATTTTCAAGCGCGAAGTAAGGAGCGAATTGGTGCATCTTTATACGAAATGGCTTGATCATCACGGCACCTATGAAGAATATCGACGGGCGCTGGTTAAGCTTTATGCGGAAAATATCACAGGTTGCAGTAAGGATCAAATAATGGAAGCCAGTCGGATCGTGGTGCCTTTTTTTAAGGACAGGACTTATATTTTTGCCAATAAATTAATAGCGGAGCTTCAAAAAAAGAAGTATCATATTATTGCTGTTTCCGGCTCGCCGGCTGAAATTGTGGAAGAATATAACAAATATTTGAAATTTGATGCAGTGTTTGGATCAATTTACGAAACAGATAATAGCGGAATTTATACCGGGAAAGAAGTTTTTGTTCCAACTGTCCATAAGGGTCATGTGGTCAAGCAGTATGCCGTGGAAAATAATTTAACACTCAAAGATTCTTATGGAGTAGGAGACACAGAATCGGACGAAAAATTTTTGGAAATCGTTGAAAACCCGATTGCTTTCAATCCGAACTTAAATCTAAAAAAGATTGCCGAAGAAAAAGGCTGGCGGATTGTGGTAGAAAAAAAAGATGTGATTTATGAAATTAATAATAATTTAAAATAATTTTATGGCGGGATATATAATTTTAGGAGTAATTGTTTTCATTTTCTGCTTTATAATTTTTCTCATGCTGGATTTCTTGATGATCAAGGGCGGAGCCAACGCTTTTTGGGACAAGTGGGTGAGAAAAACTCTTTGGATTTGGTTGCCGTTTTATGCGCTCCAAAGACTTATTAAGGAAGTGATACTGAATAAGAAGTAAGAATTAAGAAGTAAACAAAAAATCCTCTCTCGAGGATTTTTTAAATTCTTATTTCTGCTTAATTGCTTTTTCTATTTCACGCTTTCGACGAATTTTTTGAACATTTCCGGATTTTCAACAGCCATTTGTGACAAGACTTTTCTGTCTACTGTGATTTTTTTGTCAGCCAAAGTTTTGATAAAAGCACTGTATTTAAATCCTAATTCGCGAAGAGCAATATTAAGGCGCGTAATCCAAAGCGCTCGCATTGTTCTTTTTTTAGCTCGGCGGTCGCGATAAGCATATCGGCCGGCCTTAATTACAGCCTGTTTGGCTGTTCGGTATTTGGATTTTCTTTTCCAGCGATATCCCTTGGCGTCTTTCAGTAGATTTTTTCTTCTTTTGGATGTGGAAACTCCGCGTTTTACTCTAGTCATTTCTATAAAGCTTTTAGAGATTAGCTTTTAGCTATTAGGAATTTCCTAAAAACTATAAGCTAAAAGTCATAAGCTGTTAGTTATTATATGGGAGCGCTTTCAAGACATTTTTTTCATCCGCCTTGAATAATCTTAGGTCTCCTTTTTTTTCTCTTCCAACTGCTCCGTCTTCTTTGGAGTTATAGTGATTTTGGCCGGTGCTTCGGCGAAGGACCTTTTTATTCTTAGTTATTTTTACTTTCTTGATCAAAGCTTTCTTAGTTTTTAGTTTAGGCATAATTTTTTACTATGATGTTATTAATATATTAAATCCTCCTGGAAATCTTTTTATTTCTTGCTCTATTTTATAGGGGACAGAAATACTTTTTACAAATTCAATCAAATTTTGTCTGGCTAGATCGCCATGTGCTTTTTCCCGGCCTTTCAAAACAATTTCAATTTTCACTTTGTGGCCTTTTGTGAGGAATTTTTCTGTCTGGTCTTTTTTAAAATCTAAATCATGTTCATCTGTTCGAACGCTAAGCCGTATTCCTTTGATTTCTGATTTTTTCTGCTTAGCTTTATGCAATCGTTCTTCCTTGGATTTTTGGTATTGAAATTTTCCAAAATCCATAATTTTGCAAACTGGAGGTTGGATTTTTGGAGATATTTCTACGAGGTCAAGCATCTTGGCTCTTGAAATATTCAAAGCTTCTGGCACGGTCATCACTCCAAGCTGTGCTCCATCCTCGTCTATCACGCGGATTTCTTTGGCCCAGATAAATTCATTTATTCTTGTTTTTGGTGCCTTTTTTACAAAAGGCCTGCGATAAATTCTTCTAATGGTTGTAAAATTAATTATTAAATATTTATTTTTACGCGGTGGAGATGGCGAGAATCGTCAGCCAGAGGCTGATCCGCCTTTGGCGGAAACTCGCTCATTTTTTCTTTCTATTAAAATTGGTAATAATAATAGACCTGTGGAGATGATGGGAATTGAACCCATGTCCAAAGCTATTCATCTAAAACAATCTACAAGCTTAGTCAGTTTGTTTTAAGTTAAAAGTTATAAACTAACAAAATATTTTAACCTTTTCTCTAGTGTAATTTTACTAAAAAAGCCTAGAAAATGCAATTTTAGCTATCCTGATGTATAACACCGAGCTCTATCTACCAGGAGTCGATAGTTCGATGGCTTCGGCAATTAAGCCAAAGCGTAGGCAAAGTTAGCTGTGAAAGCTTGCGCTAACGCAGTTTTTGCTTTTGAAAATAAGTTTGCACTTATTAATTTGGCGAAAGATTTATAAGATTACGCCATACTTAGCTTGCATATTTTAAATGTACAACTTGTCGAAACCAAACATCCCCCTGCCTGCCAAATTTTCTTATTTTGTTATATTTTCCCCCCAACCAAGAACAAAAATTATCTAACTGAAACAGTTGAGGAATTATAATAAGATAGGAAAATTAGGCGGGCGAGCTTCTTGGTATTAAAAATCTTTTAGTGTTCTCTTTATATTTCTTTCGTCTTCTCTTTTCTTGATTTTTTCCCGCTTGTCGTATTCTTTTTTCCCTTTTCCTAGGCCAAATTCGAGCTTCACAAGACATCTTTTAGTATATAATTTAATTGGCACTAATGTCAAGCCTTGGGTTCGAGCTTTTCCAATTAAATGCTTTATTTCTGATTTCTTAACTAAAAGTTTTCTCGGACGAGTGGGGTTGTAATTATTAATCTGTCCGGCGTGAACATATGGCGGAACATGGGCATTAGTGAGATATAATTCTCGGCCATGGATTGTTACAAATGATTCTTTGAGACTCACATGCTTGGTTTTTATGGATTTTACTTCATGGCCAAAAAGCGCAAGACCGGCCTCGTAGATTTCCAGGATTGTATAATCGAAATTTGCCCGTTTATTTATGGCTAAAATACTCATAAATCAAGTCTAGCATTTTTCATTTATTTTTGCTAGAATTAATTCATTAGTTATAATTGAAACTATGGATCAAGCAGGACAACAAATTTTTGAGTTTCTTTCGCACTACGGCTATGCGATAATGCTACCGCTTATGATTATTGAAGGGCCGATAGTGACAATTATCGCGGCAATGCTTGCATCCCTCGGTGCTTTTAATGTTTTTATCGTTCTGATTTTATCCGTAATCGGAGATATGGGTGGGGACATAATCCTTTATGGTTTAGGATATAAATTTGGTATGGGGTTCGTGAGAAGAGTTGGAAAATATATCGGCATCACGGAAAATTTAGTTCTTCGAATGGAAAATTATTTTTTGCATCATGGTGGCAAAACTATTTTTGCGGTAAAAGCGACTACCGGTCTTTGCTGGGCGACATTCACCGCCGCCGGAATTGTGAAAATGAATTTTAGAAAATTTGTAAAATATTCTTTTCTAGGCGGAGTAGTCTGGAGCGGATTTCTGGTTGCGATGGGATATTTCTACGGTTATCTTTGGCGGGAAATTCAAGTTTATATCAAATGGATTGGCTGGGCGATTTTCGGAATAGCAATTGTTTCTTTTGTTATCATAAATATTTATAAAGGCTATCAGGCCAAAAAACTTTTGAAAGAAAATGGAAACGGAGTAAAATAAAAAACTAAAAAATATTTTTTTGCGCCTGAAACGGGCGTTTTTTCGTATATAAAGAATATATTGGCTAAATTAATTAAAGGTAGTAGAATATGAGGTATGATTGATGAGATATACGACAAAAGCAAAAGTGTTCTGTCGGCTGATCCAAGGCAACTATATGAAGAAGAGCGTGGCCTTGCAAAAGAGCCTTTTTATTTTCCCGGGAATAATGGGAAAGCGGTTTTGCTTATCCACGGCTGGACAGATGTTTCATATGAAGTCCGACGGCTCGGAAAATATCTTAATGAAAATGGCTACACGGCTTTTGGCCCAATGCTTTCGGGGCACGGAACGGTGTCAAAAGATTTGGAAAATATTAAATGGGAAGATTGGATGTGCGATGTTAACCGCGCCTATGAAGAGCTCGCTAAAAATCACGAAAAAGTTTTTGTAGCCGGAACATCTATGGGGGCTAATCTTGCAGTTATGTTGGCGAAAAACAAACCAAGCATCCCGGGTATTATTCTGATGGCAATGCCATATAAAATAAAATTAGAAAAAATTTCAGTTTTTATTGTAAATATTCTAAAATATTTCAAAAAATATAATAAAAAATTCTATCCGCCGACTTTTGGCGCGTCGACTACCATTACTCGCTTGATTTCCTATCAAACTTATCCGATAAGCAGTGTCCTAGAGCTTTTGAAACTGATAAAAATTTCGAGAAAAATTTTGCCGAAAGTAAAACAGCCTTGTTTTCTTTTGCAATCCAATAGCGACCATGTGGTGGCTAAAAATAGTTTGGAAAAAATTTATGAAAAAATTGGTTCGAAAATCAAAGAAAAAAAATATGTTCATCGGGCTTACCATACTTTTATTTCCGATATCAAAAACGAAAACATTTTCCAGGACATCTTAAGTTTTATAAATAAAAATTAATGAAAATTGGGATTTTCACCAACAATTATCTGCCCAATCCTTACGGCGTTACAAGATCGGTTGAAACTTTTCGGCGTGAATTTGAAAAACGCGGCCACGAAGTTTATATTTTTGCGCCATCTTGGAAAGGATATGAAGATAAAAATCCGCGGGTTTTTCGTTATCCATCGATTGATATTAAAATAAAATTTCGTTTTCCTTTGGCCATTCCATATTCTTGGAAGTTGAATAAAATTATAGACAAATTAGATTTGGATATAATCCACGCCCAGCATCCGAATTTGCTTGGAACAGTAGCGATGAAATGGGCAAGGAAGCTTGCCTGCCGACGAGGCAGGAAAATTCCTTTGATTTTCACTTGGCATACGCTTTATGACCAATATACGAATTTTGTGCCTTTTGTTCCTTCAAAAATCGCATCAAATTATATAATCAAAAAAGCGGTTAAATTTGCGAATCTTGCCGATGCAGTTATCGTGCCCACTGATTCAATTATTCCAATTATTAGAAAATGGGGGGTAAAAGATTGTCATCCTGAATTTATTTCAGGATCTAATAAAGAGATGCTGAAACAAGTTCAACATGACAGAATATATGTAATTCCTACAGGCGTTTTGGAAGAAGAATTTGAAAATGCTGACAGAAATGAAATCAGAAAAAAATATAATATAAAAGATGATAAAATAGTTTTGCTTTTGGTTTCGAGGCTAACTTCAGAAAAAAATGTGGAATTTATTTTTCGGTCGATGAAAGATATTTTGAAAAAAGATGGGGTAAAATTTCTTGTAGCTGGCGATGGTTATTTGAAACCTAAACTTCAGGATTTTTGCAAAAAAGAGGGGATAGAAAAAAAAGTTATTTTTTGTGGAGAAGTGGAAAGAAAAGAGATAAAAAATTATTATTGTGCCTCTGATATTTTTCTTTACGCTTCAAAATCAGAAACGCAGGGGATGATCATCACCGAAGCAATGTATATGGGATTGCCAATTGTGGCTGTGAACGCGACTGGAATAAATAGTTTAATTCTAAATAGGGGAAATGGGTTTCTAGTTTCTGAAGATGAAAAAGAATTTCAAAGTGCAGTAGAAAAATTAATTGAAGGTAAGGATTTGCGAGAAAAATTCGGAGAAGTTTCCGCGCGCATCGCCAGAGAAAAATTTACCAGTTCAATCTGCGCGGAGAAGATGTTGGAAGTGTATAAAGAAGCGATTAGGAGATATAAGAAGTAATTTTATTAAACTTGCAAAAAATAACATATTGTGTACAATATATTGTCAAGTAGCACTTTTTAAAAAGCTGATCAGGGCATCAGGAAGGACCTATGTTCATGATCTCAATATTAACCTTCAAGACAAATAGGAGGATATTATGTCTGAAGAAAAATCATTTTTAACTTTAGAAAGAGTGGTAGGAGGTATCATTGACCAAGAAGTAATCGCGTTTGGCGGAACAACAGGATTTTTGGTTACATTTGCAACAAACGCTTATGAAGACGGGCATGTCGCCTGGCTAACCCAGAAATTCGAAGAGTGGAAAAGGGAAATAGAAAAAGCAGGGATGATTGTGGAAAGTGTTTGGATTAAAAAAGCTCCTAAAAAAGGCGGAAAAGGTTCTATCGAAATAAGCATGAAAATTCTCGGTTCATTAAAACCTCTTATTAAAGCCAAAAATGAAAAATTCGCTACTAATTTAATGAGCACATTAAGAAAAACTTTGGCTGAAATTGTAATGGAATATTTTGGGCCAAAGTTTGACTTCGGTAATCCTTTTTTTGAAGCAACACATATCCATCGGTATGTATTTACGCTTTTATGTTCAAATCAGGAAGAGGGAAAAGAAAAAATCGTCAAGTTTATAGAAGATTATTCCGATTTGAAAAATCTCATAGATTCATGCGGTGCTATTTTGAAAGATGTCCCTTGTTGCGATGAGATGAGATTGCAGTTAATGATTCGTTGGAAATTAGACGCAACGGAGTCGCAACGATATATGCTTGAAAAAGTTATCGATGCATATTTTCAGGGAATGGGATTTACCAGTATAATGTGGAAAACCGAAACTGTTTAATCGTTTTTATTTATAAAATTATTCTAAGTGAATTTTTTCGGAAAACTTTTGAAGAGCATTCTGTAATTCGGAATGCTCTTTTAATTTCGGATCAGACTTTAAAATTTCCTGCGCTTCAAAGCGGGCAAATTTAATTAATTTTACATTGCCCAGATGTTCCATGGCAATATCAGGAAGGCCGGATTGCAAGGTGCCGAAAAATTGTCCGGGACCGCGAAGTTCCAAATCTTTTTCTGAAATTTTAAAACCGTCGTTGGTTTCTTCCATAATTTTTAGGCGTGTAGGGAACAAAGATTTTTGTTCCTTATTTCCAGAAAAAAGAAAACAATAAGATTGATTTTCCCCGCGCCCGACGCGTCCACGGAATTGATGAAGCTGGGAAAGCCCGAAGCGTTCGGAATTTTCAATAATCATTACAGTGGCATTGGGAATATCAATCCCAACCTCGACGACTGAAGTAGAAACTAAAATATCAATTTCCTTGGCGGAAAATTTTTGCATCACTTCTTCTTTTTCTTTAGCTTTCAATTTTCCGTGAAGAAGGCCAAGTTTAAATTCCGGAAATATTTCTTTGGATAATCTTTCAAATTCAACTTTCGCTGCCTTAACATCTGCCATGCTTTCAGAGAGCGATTCTTCAATTAAAGGTAAAATAATAAAAATCTGTCGATCCTTTTTAATTTCACTTCGAATAAAATTATAAACTTTATCTCGGCCTTCCGAAGTAATTATTTTAGTGATAATCGGTTTTCGGTTTTTTGGCATTTCATCTAAAACTGACAAATCCAAACTGCCAAAAAATGCAATCGCCAAAGTTCTTGGAATTGGCGTGGCGGTCATCGTGAGTAAATGTGGCACTGTAGAGACGCCCAAATTGGGCGTCTCTACGCCTATTTGTAAAGCCGCTCGCTGATTAACGCCGAATCTGTGCTGTTCATCAATAATAACCAAAGCTAAGTTTTTGAATTGAATGTCTTTTTGGATTAGAGCATGAGTGCCAATCACTAAATTAATTTTTCCAGAGGATATTTCTTTTAACATGTCATTGCGAGGGAGCACAGCGACCGTGGCAATCTCATTATTTAATTTCGAGATTGCTTCACTTCGTTCGCAATGACAGAATAATTTATATGAGTTTGTTAGCAATGCAATATTAAAATTATAATTTTCAAATATCTTACAAAAACTTTCAAAATGCTGGCGCGCCAGAACTTCTGTCGGTGCCATGATAGCGACTTGATATCCGGCAGAAATTGCCTGCAAGGCGGATATTGCCGCCACAATTGTTTTGCCTGAACCGACATCGCCGTTCAGAAGTCGATTCATTGGACGCGGCTTTTCCAAATCTTTTAGGATTTCAAAGGAGGCTTTTCTTTGGGCATTGGTGAGTTTAAATGGCAGATTTTTTACAAAAGTTTTAATTAATTTTTCATCAAATTTTATATTATTAGAATTTTTTTCTTCCCAATCTTTTTTAATCTGCAAAGTTTTTATCTGCACCAAAAACATTTCCTGAAATGCGAATCTTTTTTGCGCGCGGATTAATTTTTCTTTTGAATCCGGAAAATGGATTTGATTGAGTGCCGTATAAACATCATACAAATTATATTTTTTTCTGGTTTCAGATGGCAAAATATCGGGCATATTTTTTATTATCGGTAAAAGCATTTTTATTTGCCAGCGGATCCATTTGGAAGTGATGCCGACGGTTTCCGGATAAACTGGAATTAATCTTCCGGTATTAGTCATGTCTCTGGAAGATTTTTCCCAAGCTGGACTGTTCATTGAAAAAGTTTTTTTATCCAGTGATAATTTTCCGGATAATCTTACTTCCATTCCTTCTTTTAGAGTTTCTAAAATAAAAGGCTGATTAAACCAGACAGCTTTTAAGGAAGTGCTATTTTCATCTTCTATAATAATTTCTGTAATTGTGAGCCGTCTTCTAAAAATTCGAACATTTTTAGTTTTTTTGATTTTTCCTTCAATTGTAATAACTTGATTAAGATAATCCTGCGAAACCGGAACAATTTTGGAAAAATCATCATAACGAAAAGGAAAATAAAACAAAAAATCATTGACGGTAAAAATTCCCATTTTTTCCAAGGTTTTCAAATATTTTGGCGTAATCCTAGAAATATTTTTTAGCGATAATTTTAAATTTTCCATATCTCAATTATAGAACACATTGCGTGCATTTGTAAAAAACTACTAATTATAGTAGGGTAAAAATAGAGCAGAGAAGCGCTTATAGCTCAGTGGATAGAGCGTCTGGTTGCGGTCCAGAAGGTCGCAGGTTCAATTCCTGCTAAGCGCACAGTTTTTTATTAAGAAGTACCTTAATTTAACCCTTGAAGACAAGGAGGATATATACCATGAGTAGGAAAGAATTAGAGACGATCGTTCTCGTTGGGGGCGGAAAGATAAGAGTGATTTCTTCTCAAAAAAACAAGGATGAAGAAGTTTTTATTCGTGTTGGCAATTATTTAGTCATTAGTATCGGCAAAATGGTCATTCACATTTGGAAAGCGGATGACGATGAGTTGTATAAACGAATCGGAGAAATTATTGTTAAGGAGCAACAGGCCGGAGAGGATGAAGTGGAAATTTTTTGGAAGGAATTTTCACAAGACATGGAGGAAATTGAAAGAGAAACGTTCGATTTAGCAGTTGCGCCCGGAGTCAAGTTGGAATATCCAGCCTGAAAAACGAATAATAAAAAAAGACCCAATTCTTTATTACTAAGGAGAGGGTCTTTTTCAATTATTAAGAGAAAATGTTATTTATTCATATCGCAATGCTTCGATCGGGCTAAGATTGGCGGCGCGTCTGGCCGGATAAAATCCAAAAATAATTCCGACTCCGGCGGAAACGCTAAACGCCAAAATAATTGAAGTTAGAGAAATGCTGGTAGTGAGCGTGCTTATAAAGCGAGTAACGATAAGAGACATTATCCAGCCTAAAATTATTCCAAGAAATCCGCCGAGGAAAGTCAGCACAACCGCTTCGGCTAAAAATTGTAAATTGATATATATTTTTCGAATGCCTACGGCTTTTCGAAGACCAATTTCTCGCGTTCTTTCTGTCACAGTTGTGAGCATCATATTCATAATTCCAATCCCGCCGACCAGAAGTGAAATTCCTGCGATGGAAGAAAGAAGAATTGTGAATGTGCTGGCAATGCTTGTAGCGGTTGCAATGATGTCATTTTGATTCATTATGTTAAAATCCGCATCAGCCGAATCAGAAATTTTGTGGCGTGCCATAAGCAAAGTTGTGATTTGCTCTTGCACGACTACCATGGAATTTTGATCTGTGGCTGCAATGTTGATGGCATTTATATGTTCGTTTCCGGTTAAATAATGTTGGGCGGTAGTCAAAGGAACATAAACAACATCATCTTGATTGCTAAAACCGCTGCCACCTTTGGCGACTGTCATTCCTATCACCATAAAATCCATTTTATTGATGCGGATTGTCTGTCCGATAGGATCAGCTTCTGTTCCAAAAAGATCATCTCTGGTTGTTGGGCCGATCACGGCAACTTTAGCGGAACTTTTTAATTGCTGGTCATTGAAAAATGATCCCAAATCTATTGAAACATTTCGAACGATCAAATAATCTTCAGTTGTCCCGATTACTTGAGTGTTTGTATTGTTGCCCTTGGCAGTAATTTGACTGCGTTTTGTTGCGGTTGGAGCAACTGCTTTTATATTTTCAATTTCATTTTTAATCGCATTAGCATCTTCCACTGTGAGTGATTCGGCGCTCCCTCCTCCTTGGCTGATTCCGCCGATTCTTTGAGAGCCTGGGCTCACCATAATTAAATTTGATCCGATAGCTTCGATATTTTTTTCAATCGAATTTTTTGCGCCCTGCCCGATAGCGACCAGCGCAATGACTGAAGCAATGCCGATGACAATACCTAAAATAGTAAGACCCGAGCGGACCTTATTGGCTGAAAGCGACCAAATTGTTTCTTTGAATAAATCCTTTAACATAAATTTTATTTTTTTATTTCGTCCTTTTCAATCATCCCATCGCGAATGTGGATTATTCTGTCAGCATAATTGGCCACATCCATTTCATGAGTGATGAGAATTATAGTATGACCTTTTTTATTTAATTCTTTCAATGCTTCCATAACCAGATGGCTGGTTTTTGTATCTAAATTTCCCGTTGGTTCATCGGCCAAGATAATCGAAGGATCATTAATGAGTGCTCGAGCAATGGCGACTCTTTGCATTTGTCCGCCGGACAGCTGATTAGAAAGATTTTTAAATTTTCCCTCTTCCATTCCCGCATATTTTAGACATTCTCGTGCTCGTTTTTCTCGTTCGCTTTCAGAAAGTCCGGAGTACAGAAGAGGCAACATTACATTTCTAAGCACTGTTGTCCTTGGCAATAAATTAAATGATTGAAAAACAAAACCAATTTTATTTTTCCTAAGATCAGAAAGTTCATCATCGTTTAATTTTGAAACTTCATGATTGTCTAGAAAATATTCTCCGCTAGTTGGAACATCTAGCGCTCCAAGAATATGCATGAGGGTTGATTTTCCGGAGCCGGAAGGACCGATAATCGAAACAAATTCACCTTTTTCAATAGAAAAAGAAATATTTTTAAGTGCATGTGTTTCCACCCCGCCTGTTAGATATGTTTTCGTAAGATTTCTACAATTAATCATAAAAATTTTAATCAATATGGCCTCCGCCTAAACCAGGAATTCTCACATTGCTTTTTGATGTTGATGAAGTCGATGAAGTTGAAGTAGACGAATTTATAGTTTGAGTGATAACTTTTTCTCCTGCGCTTATTCCACTTACGATTTCAGTTTGTGTATCATTTGACAGGCCAGCTTCTACTGTTTTATTTTCTGGCGTTTGTCCGGCAAGAATTTGCACAAAAGATTTTCCACTGCGTGTTTTTACCGCGCTACTAGGCACCAAAATAACATCTGATCTTGTTTCGGTAATTATATTTGCCGAAACGCTCATTTCAGGTTTAATTCTTGGATCCAAGGAATCAAAACTTATTGTTACATTGTATGTCACTACTCCGGAAGTAAGTGTTCCCAGAGAATCTATTTTTTCTACTTTTCCAGAAGCTTTTAAATCAGAAATAGCATTGAAAGTAAGATCGGATTTTTGTCCAATTTTAACATTAGCAATGTCAACTTCATTCACTTCTACTTGTGCCTTAAGCGTGCTTAAGTCTCCAAGGACAATTGGAGCCTGCGAATTGCTATTAGATGAAAGCCGGCTGAGATCGTCGCCATTTTTAATGTTTATCGCGTTGACTGTTCCGGAAATTGAAGCAGCAACATTTCTCTTGGCGTAATCAGTCTTGGCATTGTTATAACTTTCCAAAGATGATTTTATATTTTCCTCGGCGACAGTCACGGAAATTTCAGCGGCTTCCAGTTTTTGTTTATACATAGATTTATCGTCAGAATCGGAATCTTCAACATTTTTCTTAGCTTCTTTTTTAGAAGCCTTGGCTGTTTCAAGTGAAGCGAGCGATTGCAGATATGAAGAATGAGCTTTGGTTGCGCTTACACCCAAGTCATCGTTTATTATACTAAAAAGAAGCTGGCCTTTTTCTACTTTATCTCCGACGGCTACCGAAAGATTAGTAACTGTTCCGGTAATTGTTGGATCAATATTGGCGCTGTCATCCACTATTACATTTCCAGAACCGGAAACTGAAACAGTAAGTGTTCCTTTTTCTGCTACGGCAGTTTTATACTGAACGGAAGCTGTGCTGTTTTTGGAACGGCTATACCAATAATAGCTACCAGAGGCTATTAAAATTACAGCTAGCGTTGCTATGATTTTTTTATTCTTTGTAATTTTTTTAATTTGTTCGTTCATAATTATTCAACTTTAGTAAAAATTCGAATTAAGTCAGCGTTCACTACTCCGCTTTCATCTGGTTTACCCATTACGACAATTTCATCGCCTGATTTTAGGTCGGAAATTTTCAAATCGCTTTGCTGAGACTTGATTAGCGTTTTGTCAGAAACCGCGATGGTGTTTTCTTGATTATCGCGATTTTTGAGCACAATTTTATTGTCAGAAATCGAGATAATTTGTCCGGCTATGCCATGAGCATTTCTAAATCCTTTATTGCCTAATTCCATTGGCGGTCCAGGCATAAATCCCTGTCGCTTCATTCCTTCGCGCTGTCCCATAAAATTTCTTTCATAATTTTTTCCGAAGTTGCAAGAGAATCGGCCTTTATGCATGCCGACAGAAATGCCTAGCGCAAAAATTAAAAGAGCGCATAAAATCACTCCAGCAATGATAGCGGCTGTTTTAAATTTTTTGGATTGAATTATTTTATCCATTTACCCTGTTAAATAATTTCACTCTGTGAAATTACCGCGAAGCGGTATTTAACAGGGTGAAATTTTTAAAAATTAAAAATTAACAAATTTATGTTTAGACTGATGATAGAGATCTAAATTTTTTCCGAAGAAATGCAAAAGCAAAACAATCGGTGCCAAAATTGCAATTATATTGAAAATTGGAAAATTTTCCAAAAGCGAATAAATGAAATCCTGCCAGTTAGTCAGTACTGCTCTCATATCGGAAAAAAACAATGAAGCTATTCTCCAAAATTCTGATTGCAAAATTGTCTGCCCGAAAGCAAAACCGCTATAAATTAGAAGCAGGGCCGAACCAAAAAGCCATACATAGGAAAGGGCTAATTTACGCTGAATTTGTTTTTGCGTTTCAATTTCTATCTTTTGCAAAATCAAAAACTCCAGCTTTTCTGGCGGGTTTATTTCTGAGGTTTCTTTAAATAATTGATGAATTTTTTGGCTCATATTTTCTATACGATTTAAGAATTAAAAAAGGTGCAAAAAATCCTAACATCGAATGTTAGGAAAGGTTTAGTATTTTTTTCAAAGCTAAAAGCGCTCTTTGATGACGGCTTTTTATCGTGTTATAAGAAGTGTCCAAAATTTCTGAAATTTCCTGGAGAGAAAAGTCTTCTTTATAATGAAGAAGTAAAATTGTTCGATAATCGGCAGAAAGTTCTTCAAGTTTTTTCTCGAAATTTTTTTCTCTTTCCGCTTTTTCTAAAATTTCCAAAGGCAAAATTTCATCCGTTTGCATATTTTCCAAATGATTATTTCCTTCCTCGTTAACAAAATTGGAAAAGGGGATAGTCTTTTTCTTTTTGAAATAATCCAAGGCGGTATTTTTAGCAATAGTGAAAATCCAAGTTTTGAAATTTTTGTTCGGTTTGAATTTCCGCAAATTCTTCCAAGCTTTGATAAAAGTTTCCTGCGTTAAATCATCCAGAATATCCGGATCTTTTACCATAATTCGCAGGAAATTATAAACTGGCTTCAGATATTTTTTCAAAAGTTCGCCGAAAGCCTCGTCCTTTCCAGTCAAAAAATCCTCGATTATTTTTTTGTCTTCTTCGCTCATATTTTAACTATACTTTATCATACAAAAGAAAAACAAAAAACCTGCAAATATAATTGAAACAGGCTCTTGGCGACAAATTATTTTGTTAATAAGAATAATCCTACAAATAGCAAGATAAATATTCCAAATTTTAAAATTATATTTTTTTCCTTAAAATAAATTTTACCAGTAATAAGTGACCAAAAAACCGACAAAGAACGCTCGCCAGTCATAATTATAGAAGCTGGCGCAAAGCCATAAGCGTAGCTGGTAAAAATTCCGCCAAAGCCTATAGAAGCAGACTGGATGAAAAATATCGGCTTGGTCAAAAACCTCAAAGGATTTTCTTTTGACATTATTTTTGCAAAAATAAAGAAAAAGACTAATAAGATAATCTTGATGAATAATTGTTCAGCTAATACTGAATTGTAGTGGGTTATATCGTATTTATAAAGAGAGATAGTAAAAACTGCGTTGATGGCAGTAAAAATAATTAGAAAAATCCCTTCTTTTTTAATATTTTTATTGATAAAAACAATAACTAGGGCAGTGATGATTACAAGCATCCCAATTATAGGATAAAAACCAATTTTGTAGCTTAAAATTAAATCAAACACTAAAAGCAGAGGTATTGTTCCAATCCTGACGAAACTAAAAGTTGTTCGGTCGGCCTTAATTATTGCCAAGACTGTTATGTAAGACTGAAGTATTTCTAAAAATGCGCGGAGCAGAAAAGTTGGAAGAGAAGCCAAGCTAAAAACAAAGTCGGTGCTTTTGAAAATGTATATGAGAATAAAAAAAATTGCTCCCCAGAAATAATTCAAAAAACCCATTGTGTAAGGGCTCTCCTCTTGGCTAATATTTTTGCTTTTACCAATTGAATCGGAAACCTCTTCAAAAAAAGCTCCGAAGGCTAATAAT
Organism: Patescibacteria group bacterium; assembly: GCA_022709735.1. GTDB lineage: Bacteria > Patescibacteriota > Minisyncoccia > Moranbacterales > UBA2206 > UBA2206. The sequence goes on from JAKLIG010000001.1 coordinate 21,760, forward strand.
ATTATACCAATCATAAAGAGAAAAAAATTTGCGGAAAGGGTGGGATTTGAACCCACGGTCCAGTTGCCCAGACAACACCTTAGCACGGTGCCGCTTTAGACCACTCAGCCACCTTTCCAAAAAATATTTTTTTCACCGATAGTTTTTCTCGACCCCGCACCATTTTTTATTTTCTGCGGAAGCGAGAGGATTCGAACCTCTGGTCCCGTTTCCGAGACAACAGTTTTCAAGACTGTCGCCTTAAACCACTCGGCCACGCTTCCAGATAAATATTTATAATAAAAATGGTGTGGGGCAAGCTGTTCCCTTCCTACCTGCCGGCAGGCAGAAAACCGCTCAGGCACTCTTCCAGAAAGCCTATTTCAAATTTACCTCATCTTGGCTATGAAAGCAAATATTGTTGTGCTATTATATAAGAAGCAAAAAATATGTATATACAAAAAAATAAAGAACAAATAGAACAAGAAGAAAAAGAAACGGAAGAAAAGGAAGAACAAAAACTTTTGCCACCAGATGATTTTTCCGAATTGGAATCTCCGCACGATATGCTGATTGAAAAATATTCCAAGGATGTTTTTTTGCATTGGCGCGCGCCGGAGTTTGAAACATTCGAGCGGGACCGCAAATGGTATCTTTATATTTCCGCCATCCTCATCGCGATTATTGCCTATGCAATTTTTACCAACGGGCTTGTGATGGCGATTACTTTTATTTTGATCGGCGTGGTGGGTTATATTTATATTGAAAAAGAACCGCGAACGCTTGATTTTATGATCACTAAAGACGGCGTAATTGCCGGCCGGGAAATTTATGACTTTGATAATTTAAAATCTTTTTGGATTTTTTATGAGGAAGACGGTCTTCGCGTCATCAGTCTTCACACAGAAAGTTATCTGGCGCCGTTTATCCATATCCCGATTCATGATCAGGACCCCTCGGAAATCAGAAAAATTCTTTTGCAATATATCCCAGAGGAAGAGCACAAACCGGGAATGATGGATACACTGGATCGATTGTTGAGATTATAAACAATGAATTTAATCCGGGGTGTAGTATAGCGGTAGTCGCCTCATCGGCGACCTTGGTCGTAGAGTGGCGACCCGCCGTAGAGGCGGGTACCATACGATTTATCCGGGCTGTAGTATACCGGTAGTACGCGTCCATGGGGTGGATGTAGACCGAGTTCAATTCTCGGCAGCCCGACCAAATTAAATTTTTCAAAATTCAATGGATATAATTTCACACGGCCTTTGGGGCTCGGCGGCGTTTGGAAGAAAAAATAAAAAAACTTTTTTGATAGCTTTTCTGATTGGATTGGCGCCGGACATGTTTTCTTTCGGCATCCTTTTTGTTTATAGAATTATTCTTCGTCTTGGATTTTTGCCAGAGCCTAGCATTTCTTTAGCGCCAGCACACTTCCCGGTGCCGATTTTTGTGTATAGTTTATATAATATAACGCATAGTCTGATTATTTTTGCTCTATTTTTTGGCGCAATTTGGCTGATATTTAAAAAGCCATTTTGGCCGATTTTAGCTTGGGGACTGCATATTTTAGTGGATATTCCAAGCCATTCTTTTGATTTTTTCCCGACGCCTTTTCTCTGGCCAATTTCTAATTTTAAATTTGATGGAATAGGATGGGGAAATCCAATCATATTTTTTCCGAATGTGATTTTGCTACTTGCAGTTTATGGTTTTTTATTTTTGAGAAAAAGAAAAAAGAAAAAAATTATTTCTTCAAACTAATTTCTTGTCTCGCAATCACTGCGCCGAAAACTTTTTTTGCGCCGGCGGATTTCAGAATGCGTCCGGCTTCAAAAAGAGTGGAGCCAGTGGTCGAAATGTCGTCGATTAATAAAACGGTTTTATCTTGTAAAGCGACTCGAATTTTCGAATTGTCACTCGAATGATTCGAATGTTGATTTTGAAAATCCTTGTTTAAACCGAAAATATTTTTGACATTCTTTTGTCTTTCCTGATAATTTTTTATTTTCATCTGCGCGGTGGTATATTTTTTTCGGATAAGAAAATTTGAAATGACTGACAAGGGAAAGCCAGGTGTCAAAATTTCAGAAAGATTTTTAGCTAAAATTTCCGATTGGTTGAAACCGCGCCAGCGAAGGCGCCGAGAGTGAAGGGGAATGGGAATAATAAAATCAGGCAAGGGAAGATTGTGAAAAATAATCGCTTCGGAGATAATTTTAGCTAAAGGCGTGCCTAAATCAGGAATAAAATTATACTTAAAGCAATGAACAAGGCGGGAAATCCCGCTTTTTTCATATTTTGCGCTCACAATCAGGGCATCTAGTGGCCCAATTTCATTTTTTCCTAAAAATTTATCCTTGCACGAGGGGCAAATTCGTCCAGCGGGAGAAATGGCTTTTTCGCAGTACGGGCAGACCTGAATGGGTAAAATCGAAATTTTTTTGGCGCATTCTTCGCAAATCCAATCGCCATATTTTTGACAAAAAAGACAGTGAATAGGAAAGAGGGTATCGAGAATGAAATTTTGTAATTTTTCTAAATAATTAATTATGAACATACTAGTATATTCGTAATAAATTAGAAAATAGTAAAGAGTTCCTGTGGATAACTTTCCTTATTAGTGTAAATTTGTAAATTATGGTATAATTAGTCTAGAAAAACAAGAAAGTAATTTAGATAAAAATAAAACAAAAATGTTTGATTTTAGTTTTGGAAGAAAAAAAGTTTTAGGAATTGATATCGGCGCTTCCTCACTCAAAATAGTAGAATTGGAGCTTCGATCCGGAAAGCCTTATCTTTCTAATTATGCTTGGATGAAAATTCCGGATATTTCGGAAAAGAATAGCGACACGGGTTCTAATTTCTTTGAAAAAGCCATTCCGGAATATATAAAAAAAGTTATTAAAACAGCTAATTTTAAGGCGAAAAAAGCCTATGTCTCTATCCCGTCCTTTGGTGGGCTTATAACGCTTATCGATTTTCCACAAATGGCGCCGGAAGATATGGAGCCAGCTATAAAATTTGAAGCGCATAAATATATCCCAACCTCTTTGGACGAAGTAGTTATCAGTTGGGAAATTGTGAAAAATGAAATAGAAAAGGAAAATTCTAACAAAAAAGTGCAAGTTCTTTTAGTAGCCGCTTCAAAAAATAAGGTATTGGCTTATGAAAAAATTATAAAAGATGCCGGACTTAAGCTTTTGGGAATCGAAATGGAAAATTTGGCAATGGTTGACTCTTTAGTTGGTAATGATCCTGGCAATTTTATAATTGTAGATATAGGCTATCGCGTTTGCAATATAATTTATACGGAAAAAGGAATTATTAGAGCTAATAGGAATATTGATGCTGGAGGAGGCGATATTACGAAAACTATTTCTACGAGTTTGGAAATAACTTCAGAAAGAGCGGAAATAATGAAAATTTCTCAAAAAAATTTCTTCAATATTGAATCCAATCTTAATTTTCCTTCACTTGACCTGATTATTGGAGAAATATTGAGAATAACGAATGCTCTGCCAAAAAATGAAAATGGCTTGCAAATTGATGCATTAATTCTTTCTGGTGGCACAGCTGATCTCGTAGGTCTTGAAGGTTTCATTCAAAAAAAAGTTGGGGTAAAAACTATTATTGGCAATCCATTTGGGCGGGTCGGCTATGACAAAAAAAATAGTCTGGCTATAGAAAAAATCAAAAACCAATTTCCTGTGGCTATGGGACTGGCGCTTAAGGGGCTGGAAAATATCCGCGAAAATAAATAAATTAACAAATATAAATAATTAAATAATAAAAAAATATGCCAAATATAAATTTAGCGATTGGAGATGTCTCAAAAACTAATTCCGATCCGGCCGGAAAAGGTTTAGTTTTTGCTGTAGCCGTTTTAATAATAACGATAGTGCTATACGGAGCCCTGCTTATTGTCAATCGCGTCTTATCTTCAAAAATAGATGCAGTTAAAAATGAATATAGCATTGAATATAGCAAATTTTTGTCAGGAAAAGGCAATGAGATAGTTGATTTTAAAAATCGAAGCGATGTAGCAGGAAAAATAATTACAGAGAATAAATCAATGGCAGATGTTCTTGGAAAAGTAGAAAGTTCCATGCTTTCTTCGGTTTATCTGGATTCTTTTAAATACGAAAAAGCCAAAAAAACAGTTTCCTTGCTTTGCGTGGGTGATAGTTTTGATACAGTTGCTAAACAAATATTGAGTTTCAAGCAAAATGATTATTTCTCCGCCGTCATTCCTGGCCGGAGTTTTCTGGATTCCAAGAATAATAAATTGAATTTTTCTATAGATTTAATAATAAAATAATAAAATAAAAATATGAAAGTAAAAATATTACTTTTGCCTCTTGTACTAGTAATTGCAGTTGCAGTTTTCATTTGGCTAGTTTATCCAGCTTATTCCAATGGAGTTAACGGGGTAAGTGAAAATTATACCAAATTAAAAAGTGAACAGTCCAAACTTTTAGATCTTCAAAAAAGAAGTGAAAATACAAATAATCTTTCTGCGCAAATTTCTGCCTTAACAGAAAAGGACATTCTTTATGCTTTTATTCCAGAAAGCGCAAAAGAGGAAGAAATAATTAAAAGTTTAAGCAGTTTGGCTTCTGCTTCCAGCCTTCTTTTTTTCGACACGACAATAAAACAAGCGACTCAAGAAAAGATTAGCGAGGATGAATCAGCTATAACCGGCGAAGAACCATCCGCATTGCCAAAGATTAAAAAGCTTGAAACAGAAATGAAACTAGCTGGCAATTACGAAAAGATAAAAGAATTTTTAAACAGTCTTGGAAAGTTCGGCCGGAGCAATGAATTTGAGACTTTGGAAATAAACCGGAATAATTCCGGAACTGCACTGGCTTCCGGAGCAGAGGTTCTTTCGGTTAATGCTAAAGCAAATTTCAATGTCTTGAAAAAAGCGGAACTAAATGATCAAAATGTTATAAATCCAATTTTCTCTAGTTCCAAATTGGAAACTAAAGTTATTGCGGAAATAAAAAACCAAAAAAATACTAATAATTTCCAGGTGAATGTTGAACAAAAAGGGAAGAGCAATCTTTTTCAGCCGTAATTTTTCTTTATGCAAAATAGTTCATCTTCGCAAAGCCGAACTGCCGTAAGTTCAGCTATTGCGGATGATAAAAAAATAAATAGTCGCATTTCCGATTCCTTAAAAAAAGAAAAAGAGGAATATGAAGGTATTATCCGATTAGAAAAAGCTCCAAAGAAAATTGAGGAAAGTGCAATAAACCTGATTCCTAAGGAAGTTTCGGAAAAATATAAAATTGTAGCCTTCGAAAAGAAGGGCAATTTGGTGAAGATTGCAATGGTTAATCCGAAAGATATTATGGCCCTTAACGCTTTGCGTTTCGTAGCAGAAAAAGAAAATGTAGAATTAGATGTTTATCTTGTTAGCCAAGAAATTTTTAGGGAAATTATCGAACAATACAGTAGCCCAGCCGAAGCGCTCAAAGAAGCAGTCCAATCGTTCAAAAAAGAAGTTATTTTTGACGAAAGTGAAGAGGAAAAATCAGGAAAAATTGAAAAACAAAGTGAAGTCCTAAAAGATGCGCCAGTTACTAAATTAGTGGAAGTGATAATTGGGCATGCAGTAGAAGGTAGCGCCAGCGATATCCATATTGAACCGATGGACAAAGATTATCGCGTGAGATTTCGAGTGGATGGAATTTTGCATGTGAGTCTTATCATGCCCAAAGAAATCGGACCAGCGGTGATTTCTCGGATAAAAATTCTGGCTAATCTCAAAATTGACGAGAAAAGAAAACCGCAGGATGGAAGATTTCGAACGATAAGCGAAGGCAAGGAAATAGATTTTCGCGTTTCCACTTTGCCGGTAATTTCCGGAGAAAAAATAGTAATGAGAATTCTCGACAAAGACCAGGGCCTGGCCAGCATTGAAGCGCTTGGACTTTTTGGAACAGCCTTGGAAAATGTTAAAAAAGCGATTCAGGAAACTTACGGGATGATACTTTTTACAGGTCCGACCGGGTCGGGTAAATCCACCTCTCTTTACGCCCTTTTAAAAATATTAAATAGTGAAGAAAGAAATATTATTACCCTAGAAGACCCGATTGAATATAATATTGAAGGACTAAATCAAAGCCAGATAAAACCCGAAATAGGCTATACTTTTGCGTCAGGTCTTCGAACGATTCTTCGCCAAGATCCAAATGTTATAATGGTAGGAGAAATTCGAGACAGTGAAACAGCAGAGCTGGCTGTGCATGCTGCGCTCACCGGGCATTTGATGTTTTCCACTTTACATACCAACACGGCAACAGGCGCAATTCCACGGCTTATCGATATGGGAATTGAACCGTTTCTTTTGGCTTCATCGATTAGAATTGTAGTGGCTCAGCGTTTGGTTCGAAAAATTTGTGAAAAATGCAAGGAAGAAAAAAAAGTGCCGGATTCTGTGAGAGAAGCGATAAAAAAAGAAATAACCGGCATTTCTGAAAATGAGTTCAAAAAATATGGAATTGATCCCAAAAAAGAAATAAAATTTTTTCATGGCAAAGGCTGTGATGAATGCAACGGCACCGGGCTTCGCGGACGGCTGGCGATTTATGAAGCGGTTCCAGCTAATGAAAATATCAGGAATATAATTACGGAAAAAAGGGGAAGCGACGAACTTATTCGAAAAGAGCGAGAAGATTTGAAAATTCTAACGATAAAACAAGATGGAATATTGAAAATAATCAAAGGAATGACTACGATCGAAGAAGTGGATAGAGTAACAGAAGGAAATATGGCGCTAGAAGAAGAAAATGATTAAAAAATAAATAATTTATTAAAGAATAAAAATATGGCTGATGCAAAAAAAACAATTATGATTGTGGAAGATGATTCTTTTGTGATGGACATTTATGAAACCAAAATAGCCAAGGAGGGTTTTGGAGTGATAACAGCGGTCAATGGAGCGGAAGCAGTGAAAAAATTGGAAGAAGGCGCACGACCGGACCTTATTCTTTTGGATATAATTATGCCGTATATGGACGGGCTGGAGGTACTTAAAAAAATAAAATCAAACGACAATTTGAAAAATATTCCAGTGGTGCTCCTTACTAACTTGAGTCAAAAAGAAGAAATTCAAGAAGGTTTTGATTTGGGAGCGGAAGATTATCTTATCAAATCGCATTTTACTCCGTCGGAAGTTATGGAAAAAATTAATAAATATCTAAAATAATTATTATGGCTCATGCCGAACAAAGAATAAAAAATTTATTGCGTCTTGCGGCGCAACAAGGCGCATCAGATCTTCATTTGACTGTTGCGAGATATCCAACTTTTCGAATAGACGGGAAATTAATTCCGCTTACAGAGGAGAGTATTTTGACTCCTGGAGACACAAAAGAAATGTGCGATGTGATTTTGACTGAAGAAAAAAAGAAAATATTCCTAGAAGAAGGACAAGCTGATTTTTCTTATAATTTTGAAGATAAAGTTCGCTTTCGCGTAAATGCTTTTTTTCAACAAGGGTATGTGAGTGTAGCTTTCCGTTTGATTGCTCGCGAGATAAAAACCCTTGAAGAATTGAATATGCCAGAGACGCTTTATGAATTTATTAATGCTTCGCAAGGACTGGTTCTTTTTGTCGGGCCGACCGGACATGGAAAATCAACTACTCTTGCGGCGCTTATAAATCAAATAAATCGGACGCAAGAAAAACATATTATTACTGTCGAAGATCCAATTGAATATGTATACGAACAAGATCGATGCATAATTGAACAAAGAGAGGTTTACCAAGATTCAAAATCTTTCCCTTTGGCGCTTAGGGCGATTTTTCGCGAAGATGCTAATGTGATTCTGCTTGGTGAAATGCGAGATCTGGATACGATTTCAACAGCGCTTACAGCAGCAGAAACTGGGCATTTGATATTTGCCACACTGCATACCAACGATTGTCCGCAAACTATAGATCGAATCGTCGATGTTTTTCCGGCTCACCAGCAAAATCAAGTCCGATCGCAATTAGCGAATGTTCTTTTAGCGGTAGTTTCCCAGCGCTTGCTCCCGAGAATTGACGGGGGAAGAATTCCGGCGGTGGAATTGATGATAAAAAACCACGCGGTGGAAAATCTTATCCGAGAAAATAAAGCTTATCAAATTGACAATGTGATTGGAACTAGCCTCGAAGAAGGAATGATAACAATGGATAAATCCTTGGCAAACTTGGTCAAGCAAGGAATAATTTCAATGGAAACAGCTAAGGAATATGCCAAGGATTCTAAAAATTTTGAAGCGATGCTTAAGTATTAGTTAAAATTGATAATTTATGCTAAAATAAAAATACAAAAATATGAAATTTAATTTTAAAGCCAAAACGCCTTCGGGCGAATATAAAGAGGGAACTATCAATGCTTCTACCAAAGAATTAGCAGTGACAATTCTCCAAAAAAATAATTTATTGCCAGTGAGTGTGCAAGTGGAAGAGCAAGAAAACGATTTTTCCAAAATATTTTTCAAATATTATGACCGAGTAACGGAAAAAGAACTGGTAATTTTTTTCCGACAATTAGCTATCCTCATCGAAGCAAGAGTGCCGATTGTGGTTTCTCTCTCGGCTATTCTTGAGCAGACTGCTAGTAAATATTTTATAAAAATTATCAGAGAAATGGTAAATGATATTGAAGATGGAATGTCATTTTCTGCTTCAATGGAAAAACACAAGGATGTTTTTTCCAATCTCTCTATAAATATAGTTCGTGCCGGAGAAGCTTCGGGAAATCTCAAAAAATCAATTGACTATGTAGCAGAAAACATTGAAAGAAATTATAATTTAACAAAAAGAGTTCAATCGGCTCTCATTTATCCCGGGTTAGTTTTGCTAGTATTTTTTATAATCGGATTTTTAGTGATTTCTTTTGTTCTCCCGAATCTAACGGCGATTATAAAAGAATTAAATGCTGATATCCCATGGTATACGAAAAGCGTTATTGTTGTCGGCGATTTTATGAAAGTTTATTGGTGGGCGGTGGCTACTATCATAATCGCTTTTGTTGGCGCCATTATGTATTATTTGAATACCGAGGATGGCCGAAAAGAATGGGATCAGATAAAAATAAAATTGCCCATTGTCGGACCAATTTTCCGCTATGTCTACATCACCCGTTTTGCGGAAAATCTTGGCGTTCTTCTTTCTGGCGGAATCCCGATAATTCGAGCGATTACTATTGTGAGCTCGGTGATAAACAATATTGTTTTTGAGAAAATTTTTCTTGAAGCCGCTGAAGAAGTAAAAAGAGGAGGGAATATGAGCACAGTGCTTGGAAGAAGTTCTGATATTCCGCCAATGGTAACGCATATGGTGAGAATCGGAGAAGAATCCGGGCAGATTGATTCAGTGCTTGGGCACATTGCAAAATTTTATGATCAAGAAACAGAGATGATGGCGAAAAATCTTTCCACGCTTCTTGAGCCGGTGCTGATGATTTTCATTGGAATCGCGGTCGGTTTTATGGCTTTTGCAATCCTAATGCCGATCTACAATATCGCAGGACAGATAAAATAGGAAATTTTCAATTTTCAATTCTCAATTTACAATAAATTCTCAATGATACAATTCTCAAAGCAATACGATTTAGAAAAAAGAACTGGCGATTTTGGGATAGAAATTATAAAATTCTGCAAAACAGCTCAACAAACAGTTATAACAAAACCTATCATAAATCAATTAATCAGATCAGGAACTAGTGTTGGAGCTAATTACTGTGAAGCAAATAACGCTAGTTCTAAAAAAGATTTTAAAAATAAAATTTTTATCTGTAAAAAGGAATGTCAAGAAACTAAACATTGGTTGCAAATGTCATCAGAATGTTTCCCTGAAAGAAAGCAAGACATAAGAATTCTTTGGAAAGAATGCCAAGAACTTACGATGATTTTTCAAAAGATAATAAATTCAACGAAATAATCCAGAAATTTTTGAAAATTGAAAATTATTTTATTGGAAATTCATTGAAAATTGTAAATTGGTGATTGGAAATTTGATCCGAGTAATTTGTATTAGTGTTTCGTATTTCGTTAATTTCGTAGTTCGTAAATGATAAAAGGCAGATTTAAATAGTAAATAAAAATAAAAAACTAGAAAGTCGAGGTGAATTTATGACAAAGAAAAAAACAAAAAAAGCAACTAAGAAGAAAAAAGGCTTTACCCTTATCGAACTTTTGATCGTTATCGCCATTATTGGAATTTTAGCATCAATCGTGTTGGTGAGTTTGAATGGCGCAAGAAATAAGGCGAATGCAGCTGCATTTAAGGCAACCATATCTAGTTTGCAACCAGCTGTTACTTTGTGTTGCGATACATCAACAAATACTCTTAATGATGGAGCCGGTGAAGATGTTTGTAGCTCTACTGTTGGTGCTTATCTCCCAAGCGCATCGGATTTGAAAGCTGCGACTTCAGTTACTTATGCTCAAGAACATAATTGCTCAACATCTTATCCAGCATTAAGTGTAACCGTCGCAGGCCATCCGCAAACAGCTTGTAATGCAGAAGTTTGGGTGACACAAACCGGAATTTATAGTGGCGCTGATGGTGCAGATGCAGATACAATTGGAGATACGCTTGGATTTCCTACGGGATGTTAATCTTTTTTAGCTTGCCAATCTGCATATGCGTTGGCAAGCTTCGTGTGAACTTTAAAATTATTTAGAATTCACGCGGAGCTAAAATAAAAAATATAAACTTTATGTCAAATAAAAAAGCTTTTACCCTTATTGAACTTTTAATTATGGTTGCCATTATCGGAATTTTAGCTGGAGCGATTTTAGTTTCTGTGATAACTGCCAGAAATCACGCGAAAGATAATTCATTTAAGACAACAACCAAAAGCATTCAAACTGGACTGGTTTCTTGTTGTATTAATCAGCCGCTTACGCGTGCACTTCCAAATAACGCAGCAAATAGAAGAATGTGTAATGGAAGTGATCCGAGTTTAATATATCCAGACTTAGATTCAGTGGGTTTAAAAACTGGAGGGAATACATGTTCAGATTTTTATAGTAATGGAAAAACTATTGAGCCTGGAACAAAAAATAAAGGAAATTGTACTAACGCAATAATTACTCAAGATAGTATTACCTATACGGATTGTTAAAATTTTTTATAAAAATCTAATGCTCATTATCTTTTTCATCCTTGGCCTTATTATCGGAAGTTTTTTGAATGTTTTGGCGTATCGGCTTCACACGGCCGAAGAGTTGTTTTTAGATCGCTCGCATTGCCCGCATTGCAAAAAACAAATCCGCTGGTATGACAATATTCCGGTCATTAGTTTTATTCTTCTGAAATCCCGCTGTCGAGACTGCAAAGAAAAAATTTCTTGGCAATATCCAATCGTCGAAATTTTTACCGGCGTGATTTTCGCGCTGATTAGCTGGAAGTTTTTTGTTTTGACTGACAGCGCTTCTTGGATTTCTACCGCCTATTTTCTATTTGCTTCCAGCGCGCTCATCACAATTTTAGTCTACGATTTTCTTTATATGGAAATTCCGGGATCAGTTCTTTGGACGGGAATTTTTGTTTCCATCGCGTTTGTATTGTTTTCCCAAGGCTCAACCTTGGGAAATCCCAAGGTTGAGCCTTGGGCAGGGGATGTTTATTCCAGTGTTCTGGCGGCTTTTTTAGCTTTTGTTTTTTTCTTTCTGCTTTCAGTTGGTTCAAAAGAAAAATGGATGGGCATGGGGGATGCCTATCTTGTCATTTTCCTCGGGTTAATTTTGGGTTTTCCGGAAATTCTTCTCGCGCTTTTTTTAGCCTTCTTTTTTGGGGCAGTTTATGGTATAATAATGCTGGCCCTAAAAAAGAAAAAGATGAAAAGTCAAGTGCCTTTTGCGCCGTTTTTAGTGCTTGGAACATTCGTGGCTCTGCTTTTTTACACGCCAATAATAGATTGGTATTTCTCTTTATTTTATTAAAAATTTTATCTGTTTATGAAAAAAGGTTTCACCCTACTTGAGCTTATTATAATAATTGCGATTATCGGCATTATGATGGCGGTTTCTTTGGTTTCTATGAGTTCTTCCAAAAAATATTATGCTCTAAAAACCGCTCAAGAAGAAGTGACATCGGCGATAAAATTGGCGCAAAGCTATGCGCTTCAAGGAAAAACTACTTCTCAGTGTCCTACAACAGTATATGGATATGGGTTTGAATTCACGGGTTCTAATCCCACTGCGGATTATCGAATTTTCTGTTGTCCTGCTAATGACAGTTGTCAAACGCAAGCTACAGTCGAATCCAATTCTTTAAAAAACGGAGTTAAGATAGATAATGGTGGATTTGCAAAATCTGTGTATTTTGATATTCCAAATGCTAAGACAAGCAGTCAAACATATTTTTTATTTGTATACAACAACGCATTGGAAAAAATAATAAGCATTTCTTCTAGTGGATTAGTTACACAGTTAAATTAGATGCATAAAAAATGAAATTAAAAAATAAAAAATATTCCGGATTTTCTTTTATCGAAGGCATACTCGCGGTTTTTTTGGTGTCTACGGGAATGGTTGTAGTTTTGAGTCTAATATCCTCAAGCCTCAAAGAATCAATGAATAGTCGAGATCAAATCATTGCTTCGCTTTTAGCGCAAGAAGGAACAGAGCTGGTTCGAAATCTGCGGGATAATAATTGGGCGCAAGGTTTGCCGGCATTTAGCGATCTTTGCGATCTTAGTGGCGGTAGCCCTTCATGCAGTCATGGTAATTATATAATTGATAAGGATAGTTCAGTGATAAAATATTCTGCCAATAAAAAACTCAATATAGATAGCAACGGTTATTATGTGACGAGTTCAGGAACGGCTACTAAATTTCAAAGAAGAATTGTAGTTTTATATTATTTAGGAGAATCAAATACTGCTGCTATTTCAGCTATAATAAGAAGTGTAGTTGTTTGGGGACCAAATGGTTTCAACCTCATTAATTTGAATACTCTTAGCTCTACCTGCAATTCCACAACAAAATGTGCTTTTGCAGAAACAGTTTTAACTCGGTGGGGAGGAAACTAAAATAAGAAGCAGGAATAAAGAAGTAAGAAGAAAGAAAAAAATAAATGAAAAGGACAAAACTCAAAAAATTAAATAATAAAAAGCATAAAGGATTTTCTTTGCTGGAAATGCTGATTTCTATTTTTATTTTTTCTCTGATAATCATTACTTCTGTTTCGATTTTTGCCGCATCAGCTTCGGCGCGCCAAAAAAGTCGGAAAATCCAGAAAAATATGGAAGATGCCCGGACGGCGCTTGATCTTATGGCAAAAAATATGCGAATGAGCACCGAGCTTAATACTAGCAATGGAACGGATGAGGACACAACAATCTATATGAACAATAGTTCTCAAGGATGCATTAGCTATAAATTCGAAAGTAATAAATTACAGATAGGTTATACAGGTGGTTCTTCAGATTGTAGTAATGCATTATTGTATCCCTCCTATAATGACATAATGGAAAGCGATGTTTCCGGAAAATTTTATGTAAAAACGACATTAATAACGGAAGGCTCAAAAAGAGTCGGCCGCGCTACTATTTCTTTAACAGTCGATGGGATAAATTTAGAAACATCAGTTTCGTTCCGAGATTATAATGAAATAATCCAATAGAAATTTTATGCAAAAGAAAAATTCACCCTGTAGAATAAATTTTGTTTACAAAATTATCCCGACAAGTCGGGATATTCGACAGGGTAAAAACGGTTCCGTTTTGATTGTTGCCCTGCTTATTTTAGCGATGATGTTGATTTCCGCGCTTAGCTTGGCTTTGGTGGCAGTCAGGGAAAGAAAAGCTTCTATTGGCGATGTTGATTCTAACAAAGCTTTTCAGAATGCCGATACTGGAATTGAAAGGGTGATGCAACTTATAACAAGAGGAAATTTTGATTATATAGGTGGTGGTGGAACGAACAGCTTAATAACAAATATACCGACTTTTCCAAATGGTCAACAGCAGTTTAGATGTTTGCCAAGTGGTTACATAGAAGATAATAGTAGCAGTGAAAATTTTGTAGTAACGCTGGAAAAAACAAATGTCTCTGGAACCGGCTTGGAACAAATTAATTGTAATAATTCAGAACTTGTTTCGAATATTGAAAAAATAAAATCAGTCGGTTCGTCTTCCAGCACAAAAAGAGCGGTGGAGGTGCTGGTGTCAAACAAAATTACAAAATTATTGATGCATTTCGATAATAATTTTGATGATGTTTCCTATAGCGATCACAACGCGAGTTCTTCTGGGAGTGTAACTTTTAGCGTTGATACTCCGACAGGTGATTTCGGCTCTAACAGCGCCTTGTTTAATTCTGCAGCCGGAGGGAGTTATCTAACGGTTGATTCTAGCGATGATTGGGATTTTCAAAATCATGATTTTTCAATTGAAACAAGGATAAAATTTATTCCTCCACCAGCTCCAAATAGCAATCCAAATATAATTAATCATTGGAATGAAGATGGAAACAAAAGAGGGTTTAAATTATATTATGAACAAAGTTCTGGGAGAATAATTTTTAATTATTCAACTGATGGAAACGGTGGCTCTTCATCTCGTAATCTCTCTAGTGATGATGCAAGGATTATTGAAAATGGCAATTGGCACCATGTACTTATTAATAGAAAAGGAGGGAAATTGTATTTCTTTATCGACGGAGAATTAAGAGGGAATCCAAATTTTTCAACTAGCAGTGATTTAATCTATTATGATTCTGCCACTTCTCTTAAAATAGGAGCTGTTTTAAACGGCGGAACGCTAGAGGCTAATTCACAATTTTTTGGTAACATGGACGAACTGCGCATTACTAAAGGTGTGGCCAGATATACTGAAAATTTTAATACTAAATTATGGACCATTCCGTACGAGTGGAATAACTAATTTTTTAGAAAAATAATTTTTGAAAAAAGGCGCTTTCAAGCGCCTTTTATACTATGGAAATCGGGCGGTTTTTGAGGTATAATAGAATTAACGGCATAATTTAAATATGTCATGCTGAATTTATTTCAGCATCTCTAAAATTTTGGCGAGATCCCGAAACAAGTTTGGGATGACAAACGGCAATAAATGGATAAAAACCAGGCGAAAATTAGAATCGAAAAACTTTCCAAAGAAATCAACAAAGCTCGCTATGAATATCATGTTCTAGACAAGCCGGATGTGACGGACGAAATTTATGATTCGCTGACGGAAGAGCTTCGAAAACTGGAAGAAAAATTCCCAGAGCTTAGAAGTCCGGATTCTCCTACGCAAAGAATCGGCGGAAAACCTTTGGAAAAATTTCAAAAAGTTAAACACAAGATCAGACAATGGTCGTTTGATGATGTTTTTGATTTTTCCGAACTTCAAAAGTGGGAAGAAAAAATAATAAGAATGAAGAATAAAGAAGCAGGAATTAAGAATTTGGCGCTGGAATATGTTTGCGAAATTAAAATTGATGGCCTCAAAATAATTCTAAATTATGAAAATGGAAATTTTGTTCAAGGCGCAACGAGAGGCGATGGAATAATCGGCGAAGATGTGACGGAAAATATCAAAACTATTTATTCTGTTCCATTGAAACTTGATTCCCCGGTTGATCTAATCGCAGTGGGGGAATGCTGGTTAAGCAAAAGCGAATTGGAAAGAATCAACAAGGCGCGAAAAAAACAAAATGAGCCGCTTTTTGCCAATTCTCGAAACGCTGCCGCTGGATCAATCCGTCAACTCGATCCGAAAATTGCCGCGTCAAGAAAGCTGGATAGTTTTGTTTATGACATAGAAGAAATAAAAGTCGAAAGCCAAAAGTCGAAAGCCAAAAGCCCAGAGACGCAAATAGAGGAGTTGGAGTTGTTGAAAAAATTGGGTTTTAATGTGAATAGCGAACACAAGCTTTGCAAAAATATTCAAGAGATAGAAGATTTTTATAATAGCTGGAAAAATAAAAAAGACAAAGAAGATTATGGAATTGACGGAGTGGTGATCAAAATAAATTCCAAAAAAATTCAAGATGCGCTGGGATATACCGGAAAATCTCCAAGATGGGGCGTAGCCTATAAATTTCCAGCGGAAAAAGTGACGACAGTCATTGAAGATATCAAAGTTCAAGTCGGGCGAACGGGAGCGCTCACGCCTGTGGCTCATCTTCGACCGGTGAAAGTGGCTGGCTCAACTGTTTCTCGCGCAACGCTTCACAATGAAGATGAGATAAAAAGATTGGACACGAAAATTGGCGATACGGTGGTGATTCGAAAAGCGGGCGATGTCATTCCGGAAGTGGTGGAAGTTTTGAAAAATCTTCGGACCGGCAAAGAAAAAAAATTCAAGATGCCCGAAATTTGTCCGATTTGCGGAAGCAGAGTAGCCAGAGAAGAAATAAAAAATAAAAATCAAGAAGTGAGCGCGGCGACATATTGTGTCAATAAAAAATGTTTTGCGCAGGAAAGGGAAAAAATAATTCATTTTGTTTCCAAAAAAGGTTTCAATATCGATGGAATGGGGGACAAAATAGTGGAAAAATTAATGAGTGAAGGACTGGTTTCAAATTTTTCTGATATTTTTGAGCTAGAATATGGAGACCTGGAACCACTGGAGCGATTTGCGGAAAAATCAGCCGAGAATCTAATAAATTCCATAAAAGAAAGCAAAAAAATAGCTTTGCCAAAATTTCTGTTTGCGCTTGGAATTAGGCACTTGGGAGAAGAAGGCGCTATTTTAATCGCTAAAGCGATTAAAAAAGAATTTTCAATTTTCAATTTCCAATTTTCAAAAAATTTCCAACCTGCCTCGCTGTCAAGCGGGTTTCCAATTTCCAATTTTATAAAAATTTTTCCAGAAATAAAGAAAGAAGACTGGGAAAAAATAAAAGGTGTTGGAGACAAGATGGCGGAAAGTGTAAATGCTTGGTTTTCCGACCAAGAAAATATTGAAATCTTGAAGAAAATGGAAAAATTGGGAGTGGAAATTATCATAGAAAAAGAGCAAAAAAACCAAAACAAAAAACTTTCCGACTTAACTTTTGTTTTGACCGGTGAGATGAAAAACTTTACAAGAGACGAGGCAAAAGATATGATAAGAAAAGAAGGCGGAGATGTCTCATCGTCAGTGAGTCGAAAAACCAATTATGTCGTAGCGGGAGAAAATCCAGGATCGAAATTTCAGAAAGCGAAAGAATTAAATGTCAAAATAATTAGTGAAGAGGAATTTAGAAAATTAATAAAATGATAAGCGAAAAAGAAGTAAAACATATTGCCAGTCTGGCTCGCATCGGACTTTCCGAAGATGAAATCGAAAAATTTTCCAAAGATTTGTCGTCTATTTTGGATTTTATCGAGCAACTTAAGGAAGTAGATATTTCTGGCATAGAACCGACAGCGCATATCACAGGTCTCCAAAACAAATTGAGAGAAGATAAAATAGAAAATTTTGAAAATAAAGAAGGAATAGTAAAGTTGTTTCCAGAAGAGAAAAATGGATATGATAAGGTGAAGTCCGTATTATAATTTTCAATTTTCAATTTACAATTTTCAATCAATTTTCAATGTTTCAATGAAATAATTTTCAATTGAAAATTGACAATTGGGTATTCATTGTAAATCGATTATTGATAATTGAAAAATTTTGATTAGAGAATTACACAATAAATTAATTAATAAAGAAATTACTTCTGTTGAATTAACACAACAGTATTTTGACGCAATTTCTAAAAAAGACGGAGACGTCCATGCTTATTTGACCCTAACTAAAGAAGAAGCGCTTGAGCAGGCAAAAAAAGTGGATGAAAAAATTTCGCGTGGCGAAGAAATCGGAATTATTGAAGGAATTCCTTGCGCGATAAAAGATAATATCTGCATAAAAAATATCAGAACAACGGCGTCTTCAAAAATTTTGGATAATTATATTGCGCCGTATGATGCAACGGTAGTTGAAAAAATAAGAGAAGCCGGCGCGGTTATTTTAGGAAAAACTAATCTGGACGAATTTGCGATGGGATCGTCTACGGAAACTAGCGCTTACGGAGCGACAAAAAATCCATATGACAACGAAAGAGTTCCGGGCGGAACTTCTGGCGGTAGCGCAGCGGCCGTGTCAGCTGATATGGCGGTTTGGTCTCTTGGTTCAGATACGGGCGGTTCAATTCGCCAGCCAGCTTCCTTTTGCGGAGTAGTTGGACTAAAACCAACTTATGGCCGAGTGTCCCGTTATGGTCTTATGGCGATGGCATCAAGTTTTGATCAAATTGGTCCTATGACAAAAACAGTGGAAGATACAGCGATAATTCTGTCCATTATTTCCGGGAAAGATAATATGGACGCAACTTCTGCGCCGGATTTTGGCAAAAAATACGAAGATTATCTGACGGGTGAAATAAAAGGAATGAAAATTGGAATAGTCAAAGAATATTTGGAAAGTTTAAATAAGGAAATGAAAACAGAGATGGAAAAAGTAATTGAGCGATATAAAAAACTTGGAGCGGAAATTTGTGAAATTGAATTGCCCAATGCAAAGTATGCTTTGCCGACATATTATATAATTCAGCCAAGCGAGGTGAGTTCAAATCTTGCCAGGTTTGATGGAATAAAATATGGGATGCGGGCGGATGATAAAGAAAAAACAAATACGGCGGATTTAGGCGGATTGCCGCGGACGCTTCTGGAAACTTATTTGGATACCAGAAAATATAATTTAGGGGCGGAAGTGAAAAGAAGAATAATGCTGGGAACTTATGCGCTTTCTTCCGGATATTATGACGCCTATTATCTTCGGGCGCAAAAAGTTCGGACGCTAATTCGGAAAGATTTTGAAAAAGCATTTCAAAAAGTTGATGTGATTTTGACTCCAACTACGCCAACTCCAGCTTTCAAAATTGGAGAAAAAACCCAAGATCCATTGCAAATGTATTTGGAAGATATTTTCACAATCACGGCCAACATCGCTGGCATTCCGGCTGTTTCTGTTCCGTGCGGTATGATAGAATGGGAAGGGAAGCAATTGCCAGCCGGATTCCAGCTGATGGGCAAATGGTTTGATGAAGAAAATTTGCTTTGCGTGGCACACGCGTTTGAAGTTAATTGTACGGAGTAAAAATAAAAAATATGGAAAATTTAATAAACAACTTAATTATTTTTTATAATTCCACTTTTTTTTCAGTGGTTAAATTTATTTTAGGAATTTATGCCGTGGTAGTTTTTGCGGATATAATTTTAATGCTTGTTCAAAGAGGAGTGAGTGGCAATGTGCGAGAAACTTTGATGGGTATGGATGTTCCACCTGAACTTTTAACTAAAAAAGGAAAATTGCGGAAAAAATGGAATAAAGTACGAGAGAAAATGAATAGCGACAGAGAAGCGGATTGGAAGGTTGCAATTATCGAAGCAGATAATGTTATTGATGATTTATTAGAAAGAATGAAATACTCCGGAAAAAATATGGGAGAGCGTTTGGCTGGAATTAATCCTGGGCAGATTGAAAATATTGAAGAATTGAAAAAAGCGCATGAAATCAGAAATCGGATTATTCATGAAGAAGATTTTAAATTAGAAAAAAAACAAGCCGAAGAAGTGCTGGAATATTTTGAGAATTTTTTGAAATATTTCGAAGTGCTGAAATAAAAGTTGACAGTCGATATTTATATAGTTAGAATGTTTAGTAGCGTCTGATTTAGACGATATTTTGAAATTATAGCGGGGTAGTCCCGCTATGGCGGGACGGGTGGCTCACCTGCCTGCCGGCAGGCAGGTAATCCCAGGTCGTGGGTTCAAATCAAAAAAACATAAATTTTATGTATGTGATATACGCTTTATTTTTTAAAAATATAAAAAGAGTGTATGTTGGGATGACTAGTAAATATAATCAAAGAATGGAAGAACATAAAAAAGGCAAAACACGCTCAACGAAAAATAGAGGAGAATTTATATCAAAAATAATTGAGAAATGCGAAACAAGAAGAGAGGCGAGATTAAGGGAAAAATATTGGAAATCTGGTTGTGGAAAGGAAGAATTAAAAAAGAAATATTATAGCGGGGTAGAGCAGTCTGGTAGCTCGGGTGGCTCATAACCACCAGGTCGTGGGTTCAAATCCCACCCCCGCAACAATTTGTCTTCTTAAGGCAGGGTAGCTCAGACTTGTCCCCCACCAAAATGCCGGCGTAGCTCAGTTGGTTAGAGCGTGGGACTCATAAGCCCAAGGTCAGTGGTTCAACTCCACTCGCCGGTACCAGGCATTTTGGTGGGGGATGAAGTTAGAGCACAGCCTTCATAAGGCTGGGGTCGTGGGTCCGAGTCCCACCCCTGCTACAAAATTTTTAAAATGGGGGCGTAGCTCAGTTGGTTAGAGCGACTGCCTGTCACGCAGTAGGTCACCGGTTCGAGTCCGGCCGTCCCCGCAAAATTTGCCTTGCTAAAGGCATTTTTTTATGGTTTTTGAACTTGCTAAAAACTTGCAAAAGCACTATAATTATAAAGTAAGAAATAAACACGGATAATTGATCTGGATGTTTATTTTTTGAAAATAGCCCAATAAATTAATTTAACATGACACTCAAGGCCTACATTTGGGGAATGCGCGTTATCACGCTTTTTTCGCTTTTGGCGCTAGGAGCCGTCATTATTTTTGTTGACCCGGAAGGTTCCGGAGCAATAGGAATATTTTTGTTTTATCTGGCCACTTTTTTTGTTTTGAGCGGAATATTTAATTTATTTTTGCTTTTTGTTCGAAGAAAACTTTTGGGTTCGGAGCTTGCGGCAAAAAATATTGAATTGAGTTTCCGCCAAGGAATGCTTATTGCCATTATGATTTTAGGCATAATGATTCTCCAAAGTTTTCGAGTATTGATTTGGTGGGACGCTTTGCTGGTAGTGGCGGGAGTGTTTTTGATAGAGTTATATTTTTTGTCTAGAAATTGACCGGATGTGCTTTAAATAGCTAATAATTTCTAATTTTTGAATTTTTAATTTTATAAATAAATCTAAATTCTTAAATTTTTAAACATTAGAAATTAAAAAATTATTTAGAAATTACAAAATTTAAAAATTATAAAATTTATAAAAACTATGCCTAAAGAAAAAGTTATAAAAACTGAAAGTGATTATACTGCTAAATCCATCCAAGTTCTGGAAGGGCTTGAGCCGGTGCGAAAGCGACCGGGTATGTATATCGGCGGAACTTCTACAGAAGGACTGCATCATTTAATTTGGGAAGTTGTGAACAACTCGGTGGACGAAGCCATGGCGGGATATTGCAAAAATATTGAAGTGAAACTTTTGCCAAAAAATATTATTGAAATATCAGACGATGGCCGGGGAATTCCAGTGGAAAAACATCCCCAAACAAAAAAATCGACTTTGGAGACAGTGCTTACCGTGCTTCATGCTGGAGGAAAATTCGGCGGAAATGGATACAAAATTTCCGGCGGTCTTCACGGCGTAGGCGTTTCGGTAGTGAACGCACTTTCTGTCTGGCTCAAAGCAGAAGTTAAAAGAGATGGAAAAATTTATGCAATGGAATTTGAAAGAGGAAAATCAAAAAGCAAGGAGCCAAAGGTGGTCGGCAAAGCTAAAAATACCGGGACTAAAATTGTTTTTGAAGCTGATCCGCAAATTTTTCCGGAAATAAAATATAATTGGGAAAAAATTCTGGCCTATCTGCGCCAGCAATCATATCTTACCAAAGGTTTAAGTGTGAAAATTTATGATGAAAGGGAGGATGATAGCAAAAAAGCTTATGGATTTCTTTTTGATGGAGGATTAGTTTCTTATATAAAATTCTTGAATCGCGGAAAAGAAGTGAAAAATGAAATGCCTTTTTATGTGGAAAAATCTGTGGACGATACGTTAGTTGAAATCGCCATGCAATATACGGACGGATATAAAGAGCATGTTTTTTCTTTTGCCAACAATATTTTTACGCCGGAAGGTGGAATGCATGAAGTTGGTTTTCGAAGCGCGCTTACTCGGGCGATAAATTCTTATGCAAAAAAGACGGGAATACTCAAAGAAAAAGACGATAACTTTACTTCGGAAGATTTTCAAGAAGGACTCACGGCGGTAATCAGTGTGAAACTGAAAAATCCGCAATTTGAAGGACAGACAAAAGCCAAATTAGGAAATAATGAAGTGCGGGGAATTGTCTCAAATGTAACTTCAGAAGCGCTGGCGGAATATCTGGAAGCACATCCTAATAATGCCAAGGAAATGATTTCCAAAGTTTTGCTTACGGCCAAAGCTAGAATTGCAGCACGAGCGGCCAAGGATGCGGTGATCAGAAAAGGCGCGCTGGAAGGTATGACGCTTCCCGGAAAATTAGCGGATTGTTCAGTGCGCGACGCATCTCAATCGGAACTATATATTGTTGAGGGAGACAGCGCCGGAGGCTCGGCCAAACAAGGCAGAGATCGAAGATTTCAAGCAATTCTTCCTCTTCGTGGAAAGTTGGTTAATGTGGAAAAAACTACACTCGACAAGGTAGTAAAATCCGATACATTAAAGCCAATTATTATTGCGCTTGGCGCTGGGATTGGCGATAGTTTGGATATTTCAAAAACTCGCTATCATAAAATTATTATTATGGCCGATGCCGATGTTGATGGATCACATATTCGAACATTGCTTTTGACTTTTTTCTATCGCTATTTTGAACCGCTCATTCGCGCCGGATATATTTATATCGCTCAACCACCGCTATATCGAATTCAAAAAGGCAAAGAAGTGCAATATGCTTATACAGAAGAACAGAAAAACATAGCAGTTAATGAAATTCTGAAAAGATCAGCTGACAAAAAAGAAAAAACAGAAAAAATTTCCAAACCGGAAATTGTTATGGAAACAGATTCAGATGAAAATGACAGCGAAGTCGGGGAAAAAGTTTCCGGCATAAATATTCAAAGATACAAAGGTCTTGGAGAAATGAATCCAACCCAGCTTTGGGAAACTACAATGGATCCGGAAACTCGAATGATGCTCAAAGTGAATATCGAAGATGCGGAGGCAGCCGACAAAATGTTTGATGTACTTATGGGTTCGGAAGTCGAACCGAGAAGGCGATTTATCCAAACTCATGCCAAGAGCGTTAAGAATTTGGATGTGTAAAAAAATGAAGCAGACAATAAAATTTATTATTATATTTATTTTTATTTTTGCTACTCGCGAGGCTTTTGCTATGAGTAGCGCAAATTATAAAATAAATGCTGATGTGATTGGCGCTAGTGGAGCGCTGGGGAGTTCAACTAATTATAAGCTAAATGATACTTTGGGCGAATCAGTCGCAGGAATAGGCTCCAGCTCAAATTACAAGATTCAACAGGGCTTTCAATACATGATCAATACTGGAATTTCGCTTACCGTTGATTCTGATACTAAAAATTTGGGCTCAACAACTCCGGGATCCCTGGTTCAGGGTCAATCCACTCTTCAGGTGACGACTGATTCTTGGGGTGGTTATGATTTGCTTATCAGTGAAAATCATTCAATGCTTCATACGGATGCTGTGACAGCGATAGCAGATTATGCTTGCGCAATAAACAGCCCGTGTCTTTGGTCAGGTAGTGGCTTTGGTTTTTCAATTATTTCTGGCAGTGATGTTGAGGAAAAATGGGGAACAGATCCAGATTACAAATATGCCGCCGTTCCTCTTTCTGACACTGTTTTTCATTCAAAAACGGGCTACACGAGTAGTGCAGACGAGACGGTGGTAGGTTATAATGTCTCTCCGACTGCAACTCAAAAAGCTGGTACTTATTCAAACACTATTTTATATACAGCTTTGGCGAAACTTTAGTTGGCATATTTTAAAAATATGTTAGAATATATATAATGAAAAAGTTTCTAAAAATAAAAAAAACAAAATCTGCAATTGTTGTGTCAGCTATTGTTGTGGCGATTTTTGGCGTAATGCAAGCGATGGAAACAAAGAGTGCTACTACTGATCAAATTGATTTGAGTGTGGAAGTAGCTTCGGCTATCGATATTAGTTGTCCAAGTCCATCGGCCTTCGGAACATTGACGGCGGGAAATCCTGAAACCGTGACGGCTACTTGCACTGCCACTTCCAATGGAGCTAGCGGGTATGTATTGCAAATTAAAAAAGATAATGCGACAACTTTGACTAGCGGAGGAAATTCAATTGCTGATAAAACAGCTTGGAATAGTGGAACTCCCAATTCGGCTGTTTGGTCCGGAACGGGTTTGGGTTTTCGTGTTATGCAAACAGGGACTGATGAAGGTTATAGCACAACATGGTGGGGAACGGATGATACAGCGCCAAACGCACTGTATGCTGGCTTACCAGCTTCCTATGTTACAATTCTTAACGATACGACTTACTCCGCTTCTTCAACAGAAACAGTTATTGAATTCAAAGTCGATGTTCCAGCTTCTCAAGCAACGGGAACTTATACTGGAACAGCGACATTTCAAGGCACGGTAAATCCATAGAGGGCATATGTTCAAAAAAAATATCAAAAAAATATCAACCTTTTTTATAATGCTCCTTATTTTGGGAGCAATTTGTTTAAGTTGGGCTCACGCTCAAAAAAATGAAGAAAAAACATCGGGCTTGCAAGTTTCTCCGGTGCGTTTTGATTGGGATATGAATGCTGGCGAAGAAAAAACTGGAGTCATCAATCTAAAAAATTATGATGATTCTCCGCGAGCAGTGGCTATAGAAATTGAAGATTTTTATGTGACAGATAATACTACGGAAGCAAAATTTTTCGTACCGAACTCCAATCATCCGCTTATTGCTTATGATGTGATAAATTGGATTAATGCGCCAAAAAACATTGAACTGGCTCCAAAGGAGGGGCGAGATATTATGTTTCATGTGAAAGTGCCTGAAAATTCTCCAACCGGGGGATATTATGGCGCAATATTTTTTAACACTAAAATGGATGAAAACCCGGATAATCAAGGTTCAAAAATTGCAATTAATCAAAGAATAGGTGCTTTGCTTGTGATGGCGGTCAAAGGATCGGAGCCAATAATTCGCTCCGGGGAGATAAAAAAATTCGGTACGACAAAA
The DNA here is from genome assembly GCA_022709735.1 of Patescibacteria group bacterium. GTDB lineage: Bacteria > Patescibacteriota > Minisyncoccia > Moranbacterales > UBA2206 > UBA2206. The sequence goes on from JAKLIG010000001.1 coordinate 46,756, forward strand.
AAAATATTTTGGAATAATCCAGCAGAACTTTTTATCGATATGTATAATTCAGGAAATTTGCACTACAAGATGATTGGGACGATTGATATTTATAAATTCGGAAGCAAACTAGACAGTATTAATCTTGTTCCGCGCATTATTTATCCTGATAAATCCAGAAAATATGAAGAGAGCTGGAAATTTTCATCTTGGGCATATGGATATTATACCGCAAAAGTGGAACTTTTTTCAGAGGATGGTGCTATTAGGCTTTCTTCCCAAACTTCTTTTTGGATAATCCCGTGGAAAACAACGGTTGCTATAATAATTCTATTGTTTATTATTTGGCTGGTTTTCAAATTGTTTAGTAGCAAGTTTGAAATCAAGCGAAAAGAGGAAAACAATAATGACACTAATGAGCAAAAATTATAAAAAAATATTATTTATATTACTTTTAACAACCTTCTTTTTTCAAAGGCAGGTTGTTTTGGCAGAGCGAATAAGCGTTTCAGTTGATCAAACAATTTTTGCTTTTAGCGCAAATCCAGATTCGACTAATGAGATAAAACTAAATGTAAAAAATATTTCGGAAAAATCACAAAAAATGTCTATCGTGACCAAGGATTTTGTAGCAGGGGACAACGGCTCGATTATAAGTATGACAAATAAAAATGAGCAGTTTGGTATGAGCGAATGGGTGTTAGCCAAAGAGCCGGATTGGATTTTGGAACCGCAAAGCAATAAAGAAATTTCTCTTAGTGTAAATATTCCTAAAAATGCTACGGTGGGCGCACACTATGCGATTGCTAATATTCAAACATTTCCAACGGTGGACGGACAGAATTTTCAAAATACGATTGTTGGCGGGCAAGTGGGCGTATATATATTGGTTAATGTTAATGGAGATGTTTCTGGAAGCGGAAATTTAAAAAAACTCAAGGCGCCAATTGTTGTCGGAAATAGCGCTTCTCTCAGAGCAGATTTCGAAAACACGGGGAATGTGATGTATATTCCTCATGGCGAAATTCAAATTGAAAATATATTCACGCGAAAAAAAACCGCTTTTGAAGCGGAAAAACATTTTGTTTTTCCTGGAACAAAATATTCTTTTGAAATTAAATGGAATGAACCATCGATTTTTGGCGCCTATAGCGCTCAAGCTAATTTCGTTGATGCCAATGGGATAAATCACAATCAGCAAAGATTTTTCTTGGGCAATTTTTTTCTTATTATCCCTTTTTTGTTTTTGGGATTCGTTTTTCTTGTCAGAGCAAAAATTAGAAAAATAAAAAATAGAAATTTATAGAGCAGGCACAATTGTAAGCAGTGTATCAGTTTTTGTTATTGAAACAGCTTCATTGTTATTCGTTTCAACAATGAAATTTTTTCCGTCAAAATAGGAATGAATATTTGGCGCAACGCTCACCTCGAAATTTATTATATTTTCAGCCCCCTTAACAAATGTAGCAGAAAACAAGACAAACAGGATTATGGCTAGAAAAACTACTAATTTGGCAGTCATTGGCTTGGTTTAAGTATTTAGATTGACTGGAAAAATTAGCAGGTTTTTTGAAGTTTGTCAATAAAAATAAAAACACCGGAAGAATAATTTCTTCCGGTGCCGGATGTTTCTTTCCCGCCGGTTTTTTATAAAAAACCGGCGTAATAATTTTTTATTTCGGCGAGATCTTTTTCATACTCGCCGGTTGGCGTAAATACGCCCAGAATTCTGGCAACTTTTCTGGAATAATCCAAGTTGCCAAGGAAAATCGGCACGCTGGCTTTCAGGGCGATGTAATAGAAGCCGGTTTTCCATTTGAGAACTTTTTTTCTTGTTCCCTCCGGTGTTACCATCAACATCAAATCCGCATTCTCCTTATATAAATTCGATGCTTGAGTAACGAGTTCGTTGCTTTCGGAACGATCAACTGGAATTCCGCCTAGCCAGCAAAAAAAATGTTTCAGGGGAAAAGTAAACATTTCTTTTTTCCCAAGCCAATGGACATCCCACTGGCACAGGGAAAACATTGCCAGCGTAATGGGGAAATCCCAATTGCTGGTGTGAGGGATTGCAATTAGTACACAACTTTGCTGGTTGGGAATTTTTCCTTCGATTTTCCATCCCGATATCCACATAGAAAATCGACACAAAAATCGCAGGCAAGAACTTAGAACGGGCGTATTAAATATTGTTTTTTTACATATCTTCATAAAATTCTCCTTTGAAAAAAATGTGGTTTGATTAAGCCAAAAATGTTAAGTTGCTTTCAAATACTGAAAAATAAGTATATTATAATATTGGAAAAATGTCCAATTAAAAAACTAATAATAAAAATATGTTTTTAGTAGGCTGGATTTTTTTGATATTCTTGGGGCTGTTACTATCTCAAGAAATATTTCGACGTTTTCCTAAATTCACTTTAGCGTTTTTCATCGTATTGCCTATTATCCTAATCACTTATTTAATAGATAATAAGATAAGAATGGATTGGTTTAGTTTGACAAAAATTTTTTCAGTAACTTTTGCGATAATTTGGTTTTCAATATTTAGACTGACAAGTTTTGGTGAAACTAAATTTGCTAAAAATGGCATATATTTGATTTTAGTGATCAATATTTTCGAAGCCATAGCAAAGGATGTTTTAAGTGGGGGAGTTGCACACTACTTCAACGCTGCTGCCGGAATTCTTTCGATAATTACTCTAAATAAGATCAATTCGATAAATACTACAAAAGATAAAAATTTGGATGTTAATTGGGAGGGGATGACACTTTTTTGGATTATTGGCAATACTATTTGGGATTGGACTTTTATTTATCTTAATTATCCAAGTGTCTCAGCTCATCATATTGCAGTTCTTGGAGCCCCATTAATTATCGCTTTTTTCAATAAAGGCAGATGGCTCCAGGCAAGGGTCCTTACTTTAGGCGCGTATTTATTCTTCTTGTTTTTGACATTAAATAGTAAATTTATTCCGCATATTTATAGTATTTCTTGGGGGAATAAATCTTTTGGTTTTTTTCTTGCATTTTCAAGCTTAGTTTTTATGATTATATATACAATATTTTTTCTTCGTTCAAAACGCATCTGTGGATAACTTTTTTCCTAAAAAGCTTAATTTGTGGCATAATTAAGCAAGCGATATCATCCGATATCATCCGATATTAGCTTTAAAAAAAGGAAAAATGAAAAACAAATATCTTTCAATGGCCGAAGCTTCAAAAATTTGTCCATATGAGCAAGAATATTTAAGTTTGCTTGCTCGAAGAGGTGAGCTTCAGGCAGAAAAAAAAGGTCGCAATTGGTATACGACAATTGAATGGCTAAACGAATATATAGAAAAGAAGAAGCCCAATGTAGATCTTATCGCGGAAAGTTTACCTCAAGAAAAAGAAAAAATAAACAAAAAAGAAAAAAGCCTTTTTCGAATTATTTGGATTTGGCTGGCTATTACCACGGCTATTATTGTTGTGGTTTTTTTTGTTTTTCAAAAATTTTCCAATCGAATAAATGCAATTGAAAAACAATCGAATCAATTTGTTCCGGAAGAAATTGTGAAAGTGCCAGATGAACAAGGGAACTTCGATGTTTATAGCAAGGGAACGATAAAAATTGGAAAAGAAAACTTGAAACAAGAATAAAATGAAACAAAAAAATAATCTAATAAAATTATTTATACTCGTCATCTTTCTGGGATTATTTTTTAATGTGGCAGTTTCTCGAGCGGCGATAAGCGAAAAAATAAATTATCAAGGAAAACTTACTGATGCTGCTGGCGTTGCCAAGCCGAATGGAGACTATGACATGATTATTAGCCTTTATACTGTAGACACGGGAGGAACTTGTGTGTGGACTGCACGCGGAGATTGCAATACTACCCCGACTGCCAGAGCCGTGACGGTAACAAATGGAATTTTTTCCATTATGCTTGGCGATACAGGTGCTGGAGATAATGCTTTAACTAGTTTGAATTTTAATGTGCCATATTATCTTGGTGTTACTGTTGAATCAGATGCTGAAATGGTAGACAGAAAACCAATTGGTGCAGCTGGCTATGCTTTTAATTCGAGCTTGCTAAATGGTTTAGGCAGCGCAACTTCCGGAGTAAGCGCGCATATTTTAGCCACTGATTCTTCTGGAAATGCTACGGTAAGTGGAAGTACATATTTCAACGGTACAACTTATTATGTTAATTCTTCCGGCACTGGAAATTTGAACGGATTAACATTGGCTGGAGATCTAGCAGTTAATGGTAATGACATTACTTCAACGGGAGCGTTAACTGTAACTCCCGGTGCTGGTACTAATTTTAATGTGACTCTTTCTGGGACAGGAGATTTTGCAGTTAACACCAATCAGTTTTATGTGGATACTTCGGAGGCGAAAATTGGAATTGGCAATGCTTCGCCTGGTGTAGCTTTGCACATCGGAACAACAGCACCAACTAATTTAGGTTCTACGGCAAATAGTCTTATGGTTTCTGGTGCTCTGGAAGTTGCGGGATCAGCTTATCTTGGGCCAATGGAATTTCCAACAGATTCTGGAGCAATAGCTTGGATTGATATGCCAGTTTCTGCTTCGGCTACGCCGAATGCTGCGGAAAGTTATACCGCAAAACTTGGAGGTACAAACATCCTAACCGTTTATGGTCAGGCCTTGGGTTCGGGCGGTGGCGGTATTATTAACCCACGAGTAGGAATTGGAATAACTACTCCTGGATATGTTTTGGATGTGCAACATGCCTCATCAAAGATAAATTCTAAAAATGGATATCTAACTAATGGCGCAGACTACGCCGAATATTTTTATACTAAAGATACTGATTTGAAATCGGGAGAAGTTGTTTGCGTGGATACTTCCAAGGATAATTCGGTTAAGCGTTGCAAAAGATCCGCTGATACAGATGTAATGGGAATAGTTTCCACTAATCCTTCAGTAGTAGGTAATGGAGATGGCCCAGAAAGAGACAATGATCCTAATTATAAAATAATAGGAATGATTGGGCAGGTTCCGGGGTTAGTTTCCACAGAAAATGGATCAATAAAAATAGGCGATAATCTTACTCCTGGAGATGACGCAGGCTATATGCGAAAAGCCAATGCAGGCGAATCAACAGTAGGCGTGGCGATGCAAAATTTCGATGATGACAAAGGAACAATTAGAATTCTAATTGCTAGAAGAAATCAGAGTTTAACGGTGGAAAAAGTAGAAGAAGCTGTGGAAGAGAATATTGCCAATATGAATATTCAAGATAAGGTGGATGAAATTGTGAGCAGTGCAACAATCGAGTTAAATAGCCAAATTGAAAATCTTTCCAGTCTTCAGCAAAGTGGAGTAAATTTGATAAATTCAGAAATTTCTTCTATTCAAGAAAAACAAGCCAAATTGCAAGACCAAATGTTGCTGATTGAAGAACAGTCTAAAACGGCGCTTGATTTTATTGGAATTCTTAATGCAGAAGACATTATTTATCGCGATGCACTCGGGAATGTAAACTTGAGTGAAGGAAAAATCTCAGCCAAAAATATCGAGGCAACGGATAAAATGAGCGCGGATAACTTAGATGCAAATAGTCTAAAATTAGGCAAGGCAGTTTCTGGTACGGAGAAAATAAAGAAAGGAGAACTGAAATCTGATCCGATTTTAACTAAAGAAGCAAAGGCGGGAGTGAAAGTTTATATAACGCCCAAAGATTCGACAGAAGGGAAAATGTTATACTATGATGAGAAGGATATTGAAGACGGAAAAAGCTTTGTGGTTAAGATTGATTCTTCGGCGCCAGAAAAGGATGTTGAATTTAATTGGCTGATTATCAAATAAGTTATGAAAAAAATATTAATTATTATTTTATTTATTCTGGTCGGATTATTTATTTTTTTTCAAACAAATTTTGGAAAAAAAATAGTGGCAATCTATCAAATGGAAAGAATAAAAAGAATGGCAGTTAGTCAGATAGATCTTAATTCTTATGCTAATTTTATTTTGACTCACTTTAAGGATGCTTCTAGCGCCAGTGGCGTGGAAAAAATCACTCGCGATGATTTGGTCAAAATGAAAATAAGAAAAGCTAACGCGAGCGACCTTCCGGCGATAGTAGCGCTCTATAATAAGGGATTTAAAAAAGGAGTTTGGTGTGATTCAACATATAAAGCTAGCACCTGGTCAATTATAAAAGAGTATCAAGAGCTGAAAAATAAATATGGCGAAAAAAATATTTATTTTTCTGTGGCGGAATTGGATGGAAAGATTTTGGCTGCGGGTGGCGGATTTGAATATGATGGGAAAGCTAACCACTTGTTTACTTTTATCAATGTTGATGTGACGGAAAAACTTTGGTCGCAAATAGCAATCAAGATTACTACGAGTTTTTTTGAATTAGCTCGCAGTCTAAATTTGGAAAAAGTGGAAGCAAAGGTGGAGAAAGATGTTTGGATGGAAGGCTTCATTCGCGATGTTATAAAAGCTAAAAATACTTCCGATATAACTTGGGAAATTGACAGGGATTTTAATTTGAGCCGAACTTGGACAAGAGAGGATTATGAATATGAAAACGATGCGGTGAAAAAAAGAGAAGAAAAAAACGCGCGAGGAGAAAATTCAGATTCTGTCAATCAGCAAAGTTTGATGGGCACAGGAAAAATTATCAGTCAAACGGAAAATACAGACACTTTTTCAAAAAAAGACGGAACGAGAGAGATGCTGATTTATCCTTCAGCGGTGAATATTAAAATTGATGGAAAGTGGACAAAAATCGAGGATTATTTGAAACAGTCGGAAGAAATTTCAGAAGATAAATCGGAAGCTGGCAAAAAATATCAACTCAAGCCATACGATGCCTATGCTGGTGCCGATGAAGAAAACAGAAATATTATCAATTATCAGAAAGATGACAATCAGATAAGTTTTTCGTTGGAGAATATCAGCTATAAAGATCAAAATAAAAATATTATTTTAGCTGAAGCGAAAAATGGAGACATTGCTCATTCATATAAGTCGGTTAATTTTAAAAATATTTTTGAAGGAATTGATTTGAAATATCATTCAACAATAAATGGCATTAAGGAAGAATTATTTTTTAATAATGTCGATCTTTTAAAAAAAATTGATGAGCCTGATTATTTCCAAGGGAAAGTAGTTTTGCGAACAAAAATTAATGTTTCGCCGAATATTTCCGTAGAAATGTTAAATAATCAAGTTTATTTCAAAAAAGACGGTCAAAATCTTTTTTCCACTTCTCAACCGTTCATTTTTGATCAAGAAAACAGAACCTATCAAGTTGAAAGCGAACTAAAAAAAGAACAAGATAATTATTATTTGGAAATCACGCTGGACTATGGCTGGCTGACCAGCGAGGAAAAGGTTTTCCCATTAGTGCTGGATCCGGATTTGAATATCAATCCAACGGCGGATGTATCTTTATGCTTAGACAGTTCTTGTGCAGTTAATAACGGCACAGGCCGAGCTTTTATTAAATTTGATATTTCTGGTCTTCCAGCTGGAGCAACATTGCAAAGCGCTAATCTTGTTCTCACTCATATTACGAATTATGCGACCCTAGTAATAAGCGCTAGAAGATTTATTGATCAAACATGGAGCGAGAGTAGCGCTGTGAGTGTTTTCAATGGAGGAAGTTTTGGCAGTGTTCTCTCTTCAGTCACTGTAGCTTCTGCTACTACGGAAACCTGGAATGTGCTCGGGAGTTCTAGTGATGGCCTAATAAAAGAATATAATGACGGGAATACTTTTTATTCAGTTAATCTTTATACGAGCGTTGCATTTACACCGGCTTATGTATCAAACGGAACGACATTAGTTCTAGGATTTTATAATGATGGCAAAACTGGATATTCTGATACTTATCATAGTCGCGAAGGAACAACAAAACCGGTTCTTAAGATAAGTTATGTATATTGCGGAGACGGAATGTGCAATGGAAATGAAACGAATGGTTCTTGTCCATCCGACTGTCCGCCCATTTCTACTTCTAACGGTGCCAATTCTTCAATTTTTGATTATAATAATCATCCTTCAGGAGCGAAAAGTATTTTTAGCGCACCTGGCACGACAAAAACTTATTTTCATCATTAATATTATGGATATAATAAAAAGGAAGTCTTTAATTGGCTCAAAAATAGTCAGAAGTCAAATCCAAATAAATACGGATAATTTTAAAAATAATAAATTCAGCTGGGTTGAAAAAATAACCGAAGGAATAATATCCTTTTCGCTAGCTATGATTTTTTTAGGTTTGCCAACTTTCATTACGCGATATCCGTTGCAAGAAATTGAATTTAGCAAACAGATGGGTTTTTATTTTTGGATTATAATCGCATTGCTTGCTTGGTTAGGCAGTTGTGCATTTAGGGGCGAGGTAAAAATTCGGCGTACGCCATTAGATTTTCCAATTTTATTTCTTTGGCTTTCCTATCTTCTTTCTACAATTTTTTCAGTGGATATCTGGCATAGTTTTTGGGGATTTTTTGGTGATCCAACCCACGGACTGCTAAACGCGACAGCGATCATCATTGCTTATTATCTTATACTCAGCACTTTTAATATGAATCGCTTGCGAATTTTTCTCGGGACGATTTTTTTATCAGGACTGGTAATTTTGTTTTGGGAAACGCTTATAGTGACGGGAGTGATAAATTTACAAACTCAAAATTTTCTTCAAGCCGATCGCTATTTGCAATATATTCCTGCTAGTCGTGTAGGATCGGTTTCTGGTACAACTATTTTTCTAAGTATTTTCATTATTCTTTTAGTTACTATTTTTCTTAAGATAAATTCAAGCGACAGTGGAAAAATAAAAAAAATTATTTTTGGGAGTATTATTTTAGCGATAATTTTTAGCTGTCTTTATCTGCTTCTGGCATTCTATTTTTTTGTTCCATGGAGTGGATTTTTTCTCGGAGTGGGATTTTTTCTTGTCTATATTTTTATGGGGATGACTCGGGCATCCAAAGGTTCAAAATGGCTTCCAAGTTTTATATTCAGCTATATTGTGCTGGCAATGTTTTTGGGAAATATTTTTTTATCTAATAATAAAATCACAGCCGTTAATTTTCCGATGGAAGTAAATTTAGAGCGCAATCTTTCTTGGCAAATTGCTAAAGAGACTCTCGCTAAACATAGTTTTCTTCTAGGAAGCGGTCCCGCCACATATGGTTATGATTTTTCACTGTACCGCCCGCAAGATTTTAATTTGAATAATTTTTATAACCTGAGATTCTACAAGGGTTCGGGAATTTTTTGGGAAACGCTACCGACGGTGGGAATTTTAGGAACACTTGCCTTAATTTTTCTTATTTTTTCTTTTTTAAGCGTAACGCTATATCTTCTAAACAGAGGAAAGGAAAAAAATCAAATATATTCCTTGGGTTTTATGTCGGCGACAATTGTAATTTTAGTTGATGCTTTTTTTGCGCGACTGGATGGATCAATGATAATTTTTGGTGCGCTTCTGGCAACATTGACTCTCGGAATAATTCTTAAGGAAAATGAAACGCAAGAAGAATATTGGAAATTTATTCTAAAGACTCGTCCTGGACGCGCTCCCGCGGGAGCTTTTATATTTTTAGCAGTTATTATGGGAACAATTTTTTTGCTTTTTTCTTTGTTAAAATTTTTTATCGCAGATGTGTATGCTTCGCGAGCTAATAAAAATATTTTCGGAGAAAATTCAATAGGAATGATGGAAAAAGCCATCACCCTAAACGGAAAAGAGGGGAGGTATTATACTCTTTTTGGACAACAATATATGGAATTAGCCAACAGTGAATTTCTCAAAAAAGACAAAGCGGATAAAAATTTATTTGAAAAATATTTGGATAACGCTCTTAATTTTACTTTCAAAGGAAAACAACTGATGCCAAAAGATGTAGTGGCGCTGGAAGCTTTTGCCCAAGCCCTGGAAAATAAAGCGTTATATTTTCCGCAATTTTCACAAACTGCCGTAGATGCTTTCAATGATGCGCTTGCTCTGGAACCGCATAATGCTTTATATTTTTTAGAGATTGGAAAAGTTCGCGTTCGGGAAGCATCTTTGGAAAAAGACGAAGCTAAGAAAAAAACTTTAATTTTAGAGGCAAAGGATTGGTTTCAAAAATCTATTGATAAAAAAGATAATTTAGCGGAAGGCTATTTTCAATTGGGAGTGGCACAGCAATTATTAGGAGAAAAAAATGAAGCTATTTTGTCTTTGCAAAAAGCAATAATTTTAGATAATACTAAATCTGATTATTTTTTAGTGCTGGCCAATATATATCAGTCGCGCGGTGCGGAGAATGATTATAAAATAGCGGAAGATATTTATAAAAAGATAATTTCAGCACAAGGCAACGAACCGAATATTTATCTTAATCTCGGACTGCTTTATGAAAAAATGAAACGCTTTGACGATGCCTTGGAGCAATATAAAAAAGTTTTGAATTTATTGCCCGAAAAAAATTTAGATGCGAAAAACAAAATTCAAAAGATGATTGATAATGCGGGGCAAGGAATTGAAAATACTGTCGAAAATACTAAGGAGTAGGATAATTTGTTAAATTGGTATATAATAGAAATAGATATAAATAAAAAACTGGAAGGAGGTGGACTTATGAACGGAGTACAAACTTGGGGGGAAGCCATAACGGTATCACTTATCGGGCTTGGAGAAAGACTGATTAATTTTCTTCCAATTTTAATTGGAGCACTTTTGGTGCTTTTAGCTGGCTGGATTATCGCAGTAGCAGTCGGCAAATTAGCAGAAAAATTTATGAAAGCTCTTCGCGTTGACAAGGCAGCTGAAAAAATCGGAATCAGCGAAAAAATTTATGGAAGCGAAATTCATCTGACTATTTCAGCTTTTTTCGGTAATCTAATTAAGTGGTTTTTAGTTTTGGTTTTTCTTATGGCCGCAGCTGATATTTTGAAGCTCAATCAAGTAACAGATTTTCTAAATAGCATACTGCTCTACATCCCGAATGTGATAGTAGCGGTAGTAATTTTAGGTGCAGTATTTCTTCTTGGAAATTTTGTTTACGGTGTTGTCAAAGGAAGCACGCGAGCTGCTGGCATTATGTCAGCTACGCTTCTCGCTGCAATTTCTAAATGGTCAATCGTGATTTTCGGTCTTTTTGCTGCATTGATTCAACTGGGAATAGCACCGTCATTAGTTAGCACAATTTTCATCGGAATAGTGGCGATGCTTGCTTTGGCTGGAGGATTGGCATTCGGGCTTGGCGGAAAAGAAGAGGCAGCAGCGATTCTTAGGAAACTAAGAGAAGAAATCACAGAGAATGGCCAAAATCGTTAATAAATTTAGTCTCGATTTTTTCGAAAAACAGCTTCATTTTATTGGGGCTGTTTTTGTTATTTTAATCTTATCCACAGGTCCTGTTTTTTTCGTCATATAACCACTTGACAAGTTTTCAGGCAATTGCTAGAATAATTTCACGTGCTAAATTCATAATTTGTTAAGTCAAATAATGATAATTTCAATACAATTTATAAAAAAGAAAAGCGGGTGATTCTTTAGTTTTAATTTTGTTTTGAAACCCCGCTCTCAAGCGGTTTTTTGTTTCTTAAAATGGTAAAAAATATTGGCGCTGAAATAATTTCTGCAAATAAAATTGTGAAAAATATTTTCCGCGTCAAAGCTGAACTTTGACAACTGAATAGGTCTTAATCGCAAGTTTAATTTTATAATGTTGGCGGAAATAGAAATTAAATTTGACGATTAGTCACTCAATATTTTAAGCAATAAATATTGAGTTTTGTAGGTAAAATCCCGCCAAGGCGGGATAAAATGCAATAAGAGAAAATTAAAATAGTTAGCAATATTTATTTAGTAATTGCTAACTGCTAACAACAAATCAAGAGCGGTAATACTAATGCGTATGGTGAATGCCTTGACTCATATTAGCGATGAAGGGCGTAGCAGTCTGCGATAAGCTTCGGGGAGGTGACGAGCAACCTTTGATCCGGAGATTTCCGAATGGGATAACCCAGCCGTGCGTGGCACGGAATTTCCAATTTCCAATTTCCAATTTCCAAATTTTTTTGGATTTGTATTTTGTGGTTTGGTGCTTCCGTGTCATGCATGGTTAACATAAACTGAATTCATAGGTTTATGTGGCACACCCGGCGAACTGAAACATCTTAGTAGCCGGAGGAAAAGACATCAATTGAGATTCCCCAAGTAGTGGCGAGCGAACGGGGAGAAGCCTAAACTTTGGCGCAAGCCAAGGGGTTGCGAGATAATTTTACTCGTTTAATCGGGGTAATTTATATTTATTAACAAAACGTCTCTGGAAAGAGCGGCCATAGAAAGTGAAAGCCTTGTATGTGAAAATATAATATAATTTACGAAATTACTCTCAAGTAAGGCGGGACCGGTGAAATCCCGTCTGAATCTGGGGCCACTATAGCTCCAAGGCTAAATATAATATGAGATCGATAGCGAAATAAGTACCGTGAGGGAAAGGTGAAAAGCATCCCGATGAGGGAGATGAAATAGTATCTGAAACCATATGCTAACGAAGAGTAGGAGTCCCGACGCAAGTCGGGATGACTGCGTGCTTTTTGTAGAACGATCCAGCGAGTTAGTTCTATGTCGTTGATTAATCCGCTTTAAGCGGAGGAGTCACAGTGAAAGCGAGCTTGAAAGAGCGAACTTAAATGGCATGGACTAGACCCGAAGCCAGGCGAGCTATTTATGAGCAGGGTGAATCCCGAGTAAAATCGGGAGGAGGCCCGGACCCACCAGCCGTGCAACACTGGGGGATGACTTGTGAATAGAGGAGAAATTCCAATCGAGCTTGGCGATAGCTGGTTCTTCCCGAAATAGCTTGAGGGCTAGCGTTGGGAAACTATGTTTTGGAGGTAGAGCTACTGAATGAGAATCCGCGGTTCGCCGTAGGATTCTCAACCAAACTCCGAATTCCAGAATAACTATCCTGACAGTCAGTACTCCGGGGCTAAGCTCGGAGCACAAAAGGGAAAAAGCCCATGATCGCAATCTAAGGTCCCAAAATCTATGTTAAGTGGTAAAGGAAGTAAAGCTTCTTATACACCTAGGAGGTTGGCTCAGAAGCAGCCATCCTTTAAAGAGTGCGTAACAGCTCACTAGTCTAGAGGCTTTGCGCCGAAAATTCAACGGGGCTCAAACATAGTACCGAAGATGCGGGCTCATAAATTTCTCAAAGAAAAAAAACTTAATTATGTGAATTTTTAAAATTTCATGTAAGCGCTTGCAAATATAGTAGCGCGTTTAGGTTCTTTGAGAAATTTATGAGCGGTAGGGAAGCGTTCCATAAGCGCTGAAGTGGAAGCGTGAGCGACCATGGAGTTTATGGAAGTGAGAATGCTGGAACGAGTAACCGCAATTGGGGTGAGAACCCCCGACACCGAAAGTCTAAGGTTTCCTGGGCAATGTCAATCATCTCAGGGTTAGTCGAGCCTAAGGCGAGGCCGAAAGGCGTAGTCGATGGACACACGGTTAATATTCCGTGACTTCAATATTATTCGATGGAGCGACGCATTGCAGTACTTTCTGCGAGTAATTGGATTCTCGTAGGGATGCTAAGAACGCGTGGCAGGAAAATCCGCCATGCATCAGTTCAAGGTATTTCTCGAATTTTCCGTTCGCGGAGGAGAAGAGAAAGGAGCGCAGTGCCGGGAAAAACTTCTAAGATTATTAATATTGAAACCGTACTAAAACCGACACAGGTAGACTGGGCGAGAAGCCTAAGGTGAACGAGTGAACCTTCGTTAAGGAACTCGGCAAAACAACGTCCGTAACTTAGGGATATGGACTGCCCCGACGCAAGTTGGGGCCGCAGCGAAAGATACCAAGCGACTGTTTACCAAAAACACAGGTCTCTGCAAACCCGCAAGGGGAAGTATAGGGGCTGACGCCTGACCAGTGCTGGAACGTTAACGAGAGCGGTGCAAGCCAATCTCCGAAGCGCCAGTGAACGTCAGCGATAACTATAATCGTTCTAAGGTAGCGAAATTCCTTGACAGGTAAATTCTGTCCCGCATTAAAGGCGTAACGACTTGGTAACTGTCTTAACGAAGAGCTCGGTGAAATTGCAATGACGGTAAAGATGCCGTCGACCTGCAGCAAGACGAAAAGACCCCGTGGAGCTTTACTACAACTTGGTATTGAATTTGAGATCGTGCTGCCTAGAATAGGTGGGAGGCTTTGAAGTTCCGACTCTGGTCGGAATGGAGCCAAAAGTGTAATACCACTCTGTATAATTTTAAATTCTAACCCTGGGCTGTTATGAGTCATCAAGACTTATGATTTTGAGCCGTCAAATATGATAAAGGATTAGATAGAAAAAGTTGTAATTATCGTATTTACGGTTCACAAATTGTAATGTTTTGGTTATTCATATCCAGTCCGGGGACAGTGCCTGGTGGGTAGTTTGACTGGGGCGGTCGCCTCCTAAATGGCAACGGAGGCGTTTACAAAGGTTGGCTAGACTCGGATGGAAATCGAGTCGATAGTGCAAAAGCATAAGCCAGCTTTACTGCAAGACTTATTAGTCGATCAGTCACGAAAGTGGAATTTAGTGAACCGACTGTCGCATGTAGATGCGCAGAAGATCATCAGATAAAAGTTACCCCGGGGATAACAGGCTGATCCCTCCCAAGAGTCCATATCGACGGAGGGGTTTGGCACCTCGATGTCGGCTCATCGCATCCTGGGGGTGAAGAAGCTCCCAAGGGTTTGGCTGTTCGCCAATTAAAGCGGTACGCGAGCTGGGTTCAAACCGTCGTGAGACAGGTTGGTCTCCTATCTGCTGTAGGCGTTATTGCTTGAGAGGACTCTTTCCTAGTACGAGAGGACCGGAAAGAACGAACCTCTGGTGTACCAGCTGTTCCGCCAGGAGCACTGCTGGGTAGCTACGTTCGGACGGGATAACCGCTGAAAGCATATAAGCGGGAAGCCCACCTCAAGATTAGGCAATTTCCGTCGCAAGACGGAACGATTTCCTGGAAGATGACCAGGTTGATAGGTCTCAGGTGAAAGCGGAGCGATCCGTTCAGCCAAGAGATACTAATAAATTGAACATTATCTCTCTTGATTCAACTGACAACTCATAACTGACAACTTGCAACTTAATTGTTGTTTGTTGAAAGTTGAGAGTTGAAAGTTGATATAGTTAGCAGTTAGAAATTACTAAATTAGCATTTTTTAAAGTTAGTTAAGAGAGCATTATTTTGGTGGCTCTAGCGAAGTGGCTACACCTGATCCCATTCCGAACTCAGTAGTTAAGCACTTCAGCGCTGATGGTAGCTCTTCATTGAGCAAGAGTAAGCCGCCGCCAGAATAATGCTCTTTTTTATTTTTCCAAAATATGCTAAAATGTTTTTATGGAATACACCGATCGCAAAAAAATTATCATAATCCTTATATACTTATTCATATTTGCCTTGATTATTTTAGGGCTTTATTCAATCTTCAAATCAAAAGCCAATTGTTTTGATGGTATTCAAAATCAAAATGAGAGAGGCGTGGATTGCGGGGGAGTTTGTCAGAAAGAATGCAATGAAATAAAAGCCCAGGATTTAATTATCAAAAAAACGGGCATAGTTCCTTCTGGAATTTCCGGAAAATATGATTTTTATGCAAAAATTTCCAATCCAAACGCGGCTTTTGGGAATAAAAATTTTGATTACGAAATAACTTTCAAGGATTCTATTGGAAATGTCGTTGCTTCAAAAAAAGGTTCAAGTTTTGTTTTGCCGGGAGAAGAAAAATATGTGGTGGAAAATAATATCGATTCTCCTAGTGAACCATTTTCTGGAGAATTAAAAATTGCCACTTCCGATTGGGTGAAATTTGAGGACTATTATGAAAGGCCGGACATTCAAATTATCAATAAAAATTATAGCGAAATTTCCGGAGGAACAGGTTTTGCTAATGCCCAAGGCTTGCTTCGAAACCGAAGCCCGTTTGATTTTGAAAGTATAAAAATTCAGGTAATCCTCAAGGATTTGAATGGGGAAGTTTTGGCGCTTAATTCAACGGAAATGAAAACAGTCAAATCCGGAGAGGACAGGGATTTCAAGGTTTTTTGGCCAAGCAGTTTCCCTGGCGCGGTGAGCGTTATGGAAGCTCAAGCGGAAGTAAATATTTTCAATTCTGAAACTTTTCTAAAAAGATTTTACCATAATGAATAAGCTTTCAAAGTTAGATTGGGTTTTAACAATTTCCGTAAGCCTGCTTCTGATTATCAGCCTGCTTATTATTTATAGCGTTTCTTTCAAAGGCGCAGTTCTCAATGCTTCCAATTTAGAAAGACAAATAATTTCCATTGCTATCGGTCTTGGGGCGATGTTTTTTTTGTCTTTTTTTGATTACAGGTTGCTGAATTATCACAGTACAAAATTATATTTTTTGATGCTTTTTATTTTGACGATTGTTATTTTTTTAGGAAAAACAGTGAAGGGGCACACCGGCTGGCTGGAATTTTTTTCTTTCAATATTCAGCCGGTGGAAATTGCCAAAATTATTATGGTTATTTTCTTGGCAAGTTTTCTTTCAAAGAAAAAAAATCAACTTAGCATCATTGTTCGAATAATCGCTTCTATCGTGCTGGTTTTTATTCCGATTTTTCTTATTTTGAAACAACCTGACCTAGGCTCGACGCTAATAATTTTAGCTAGCTGGATAGTTTTGCTCTTGGCTTCCGGACTTAATAAAAAGAATTTAGCTTTGCTTGTGATAATTGGAATTTTGAGTGTTTCATCGAGCTGGTTTTTTCTTCGAGACTACCAAAAAGATCGGATAGTGAATTTTATAAAGCCACAAAATGATCCAATGGGTAGCGGATATAATGTGATTCAAGCGATAGTGGCAGTGGGTTCAGGCGGAATGTTTGGCAAAGGTTTGGGACACGGTTCGCAATCGCAATTGAATTTTTTGCCGGAAAAGCATACAGACTTTATTTTTTCTGTAATCACGGAAGAGCTGGGACTTTTGGGATCAATCGCAGTGTTTGTGCTTTTTGGCATTATTTTTTGGCGGATAAAGGAAACGGCTCGGCTTGCGCGGGATAATTTTGGCTATCTTGTCGCGTTGGGAATTCTATCGATATTATTTTTTCAATTTTTTGTCAATGTTGGAATGAATATCGGAGTGGTGCCAGTGGCCGGTGTGCCACTGCCATTTCTAAGCTACGGCGGAAGTTCAATGGTAATTATGCTTTCGGCGATTGGACTAATTCAAAGCGTGTATTTGAGAAGGATTAGAGCTTAATATTGACTAATTTAGGATTTATGCTAGAATCTTATGGACAAAGCAACATATGCTTTTTAATTTTTTATTCGCTTGAGAGGCCTGCCTGATTTGCTTATTTTATAAAATAGTCTCAACTAAGAATTGAATTTGTTTAACTTAAAAAGTTGGGGATAAATAATAAATCAGGCAAATCTGGCAGGTAGGTAGAGCGGCAAAATAATGGATAAAGTAAAATTATCGGCCAAAGTCAGAGATGTTTTTGGACGAAGAACTAAAAAAGGGAAAAAAGAAGGATTGGTTCCGGCGGTTGTTTATGGCAAAAAAATAACTCCAAAAAGCCTTTGGATCAATGCGCTTGATTTTTCTAGACTCCTTAAGAAATCTGGAGAAAGCACAATGATTGAACTTGAAATAGACGAAAAAGACAAGAGGAATGTGATTATATATGAAATTCAAAGAGATCCAGTGACAAGCAAATATATCCATGCTGATTTTTTCCAAGTAAGAATGGATGAAGAAATTGAAAAAGCTGTTGAGCTTTCTTATATTGGAGAAGCGCCAGCGGTCAAAGAAATGGGCGGTGTGTTGGTTAAGAGCTTAGATGAAATCACAGTAAAATGTTTGCCGGCTGATTTGCCTTCAGAAATTGAAGTTGATATATCAGTTCTCAAAACTTTTGAAGATCATATAACCGTGAAAGATTTGAAAATTTCTCCAAAGGTCAAGGTTGATATTGATCCGGAAACAGTAGTGGCTTTGGTTGAAGAGCCAAGAAGCGAAGAAGAACTCAAGAGTTTGGAAGAAAAAGTTGAAGAAGATGTGACGAAAGTCGAAGGAGTAATCAAAGAGGAAAAGCCAGCTGAAGGAGAAGCAGAAGGAAAAGAAGCTGAAAAAAAATAGCAAAACATCAATGAAATTCTCAAAACTGTCTGCCTCATTGGCAGGCAGTTTTGTTTTTGGCAGAATTTGCTATAATATAATCATAAAGCAGATGAAAAATATTATTAAGAAAATAATAATACTTATTTTTATAGTTGCCTTTGTTGCAGTTGATTTTAAGGGTGCTTTTTATGTAACTTTTGCTGCTGATGATGCTTCGGATATCAAGAAAGATATGGATAAAATTCAAAATCAAATAGATGCAAAACAAAAAGAATTGGAAGCAAAAGAATTGGAAAACAAGCAAGTTGGGGCGACAATTAGCACGACTTCCGGCTTGATTAAAAAAACCCAGGAAGAAATTAATAGAAAGGAAACGGAAATAGAAAACTTGAATAGAGCTATCGAGTTGGATAAAAAAATATTAAAAAATTATATCCAAGAAATGTCTTTTGGCGATCAAATGGATGAGCTTTTAAATTTCATTGCAATTGGTAATTTATTAAATGAATTTTCAGGAAATTTTGATCGAATGGTAAGCATAAAAGAAAAAACACTGGGTCTTATCGCAGATATTAATGAAAAAAAAGAAGATCTCGGCGAAGTCAAAGAACAGCTTGATGAAAAAAAAGAAGATCATGAAAAACTTTTGGCCGTAAAGCAAATGGAGCAAGAAGAAATAAAAGAAGACATACAAGATGCTAAGACAACCTTGTCTCAACTTAATGGTAAGTTGGATAAGTTGCGCTCAAGATACAGCGAGATTTTGGGGATTTCTGTGGATACGAAGGATGTATTAGAAGCAGCTAAATTTGCTGCTAAGGCAACTGGAATAGATAGGTCATTTCTTTTAGGAGTATTGATTCAGGAATCCAATAAGGGTCAAAGCACCGGATCTTGTGATTATAAACAAAGCCGGATGACTGACAAACAACTTGTTGCTTTCAAGGATATTTGTAGCGATCTTAAGTATGATTATAAAAAGAAAAAAGTTTCTTGTCCGCCCAAAAGCTATAAAGGAACAGGTGGAGCAATGGGCGTGCCACAATTTATGCCGACAACTTGGCAGGGTTGGAAAAGTCGAATAGCTTCCGCTACGGGTCATAGTACTCCCAATCCCTGGAGTCTAGTAGATGGAGTGACTGCAATGGCACTCAAACTTTCGACTGATGGCGCTTCCAAAAAAACTAGATTTGCCGAAGCGAAATCATACTGCGTTTATTTGGCCGGAGGAAATTGGGGAGGTTATTGTTTCGGATCGGACAAATACAAAAAAAGCTATGAAGATGTAAATTGCTGGGGATCTTCCATCAAAAATTATGGAGAAAAAGTTTTGTGCCTCAAGGATAATTATGAGAAATATTATTAGCATCTAAGTTTTTGGTGGTTGATAAGCTTGTGTCCCTACAAAATTACAAATAAATACAAAAATACAAAAGTACGGGAAAATAAAATTATCGCGATTTTGTAGTTTTGTAAAATTTTGTATTTTTGTAGGGATATTTGATTTTATCGCCAATTTCATATATAGTGAAATAAACTTAACTAAGTAAAATAAGGCTTAAAATATGGACTATTTTGAAATAATCGGAGGGAAAAAACTTTCTGGAGTAATTGATGTCAAGGGTTCAAAAAATGCTACCACGCCGATTTTAGCGGCTACAATTCTCACTAAAAAAGAATGCATCTTGGACAATCTTCCGCTCATTGAAGATGTTTTTCGAATGATTGAAATTTTGGAAAGCATGGGCGCCAAAATTAAGTGGATTTCCAAAAGAAAAATTTCGATCAGAAATGAAAAAATAAATCCAGAGAAAATGGATTTGGAAAAAATAAAAGAACTAAGATCATCCATTTTGCTTTTGGGTTCTTTGTCCGCGAGATTTGATAACTTCAAACTTTATCATCCGGGAGGATGCGTGATTGGAAAGCGGCCGCTCGGCACTCATTTTGAAGCGATGAGGAATTTGGGAATCGATATAAAACATAATAATAAATTTTATAATATCAACGCGAAAAAGAGAAAGGCCGGCAAAGTTGTGCTTCGGGAACTTTCAGTGACCGCCACAGAGAATGCGATGATGCTGGCGACCGGAATGCAAGGAAAAACAACAATAAAAATTGCCGCCTGCGAACCTCACGTTTCCGATCTTGGAAATTTTCTAGTTTCTCTTGGTGCTAAAATAAAGGGAATTGGAACGCATACATTGGAAATAACCGGTTCAAAAAATTTACATGGCGCGCGTCATAAAATTATTCCTGATGCCAACGAAGCGGCGACATTTCTTATCATGGCCGTGGCAACTGGAAGTCCAATTATAATAAATAATGTTTGCGAAGATCATTTGGATTTAGTTTTGGAAAAACTTCGAGAATTCGGAGCAGATTTTAAAATTTCAAAAAATTCCATCGAAGTTATTCCGGCGAAAAAATTAGTTGCAGTTTCCAAGATTGACACGCGAACTTATCCTGGAGTGCCGTCAGATGTGCAGGCGCCATTTGGAGTTTTGGCCACGCAAGCGCAAGGCGAAACATTAATTTTTGATACTATTTTTGAAGGCCGGTTTAATTATATCGGCGAGCTTCAAAAAATGGGAGCCAAGGCGGAAATATTAGATCCGCATAGAGTGCTTATTAAAGGGCCGGCAAAATTAAAAGGCAAAACCATAACAAGTTTTGACCTTCGCGCCGGCGCCACGCTGATTATCGCCGCGCTTTTAGCTTCTGGAAAAACTAGTATAGATAATATTTATCAAGTTGACAGGGGATATGAAAAAATCGAAGAAAGACTTGAGAAGTTAGGAGCGGATATAAAAAGAATTAAGAAGTAGGAATTAAGAATTAAGAAGTAAGAAGTAAGAAAAATGAAAACTATAAAAATTTTTGAAACAAATAAGCCGGATTTTTCCATTGCCTGGTATGATATTTGGATTGGTGTTTTTATAGATCAAGAAAAAAGAAGATTATATATTTGCCCATTGCCATGTTTGCTTTTTACAATTAGTTTAGATAAAAAATAATTTATATGAGAATAGGAATAATTGGTTCAATGCAATTTACCGATAAGATGGTGGAGATAAAAAATAAACTTGATAATTTGGGTCATGAAGCTTTTCTGACTGATTTGCATAAAACAATGATTGGCAAAAATGACGAAGAAATTGAAAAAATAAAACTTCATCAAAAATATAATATGGATGCTATCCGTGAATTCTGGAGAGAGATGCAAGGCGCAGATGCGGTTTTAGTTCTCAACCTTGATAAAAACGGGATTAAAAATTATATTGGCGGAAATACCTTGATGGAGATAGGTTTTGCTCATGTGCTTAATCAAAAAATATTTATGTATAATCCAATTCCTGAAATGCAGTATTGCAAAACCGAAATAGAAGCTGTAAAGCCAATTATTATAAATGGTAATTTAGAATTAATAAGATAAAATGCGAAAATATTACGAAGCGATTGAAAAATTCCATAAGAAATACAAGATGAAAGGCACGAATAATGAAGATATGACTTTCCGGTTGAATTTGCTAATTGAAGAATTGGGAGAGCTGGCTGAAGCGGTGACAAAGGGTTACGGCAAAAAAGAATTTTTAGAAGAAAATGTTGATTTGCTCAATTTGATAATAGGCAATCTGATTAGCACTGGAATAAGCGCGGAAGAATTTGAAAAGGCTTTTTGGGAAAAACACAAAAAAATAATGAACCGAAAAAAGAAAAAAACAAAAAGCGGAAAATATCGGGTATCAGAATTTAAGAAATAATTTTATGTCAATATTTGTTCGAAAAATTGGAATAGATTTAGGCACAGCCAACACTTTGGTTTTTGTGCCGGGGAAAGGAATTGTCGCCAATGAACCGTCAGTGGTGGCGGTTTCGATTTTGGAAAACAAGGTTTTGGCAGTTGGAAATGAAGCCAAGGAAATGCTTGGAAGAACTCCGGACACAATTCAAGCATCTAGGCCGATGAAAGACGGAGTGATTGCGGATTATAAAATTACGGAAGCAATGCTCAAATATTTTATCAATAAAGTAAGTGGTCGTTTTCGTTTGGTTCGGCCGGAAATAATGATTTCTATTCCAGTCGGAGTAACTTCCACTGAAAGGCGGGCGGTGATTGACGCGGCAATTCGGGCGGGCGCCAAAGCGGCTTATGTTGTGAAAGAGCCGATGCTCGCAGCCATTGGCGCGGGCATTCCAATTTCCAGCGCTTCTGGAAATATGATAATCAATATTGGCGGAGGAACTTCTGAAGTAGCTGTGATCTCTCTGGGCGGAGTAGTAAGCGCAACCAGCGCGCGAGTGGGGGGAAATAAATTTGATCAGGCTATTTCGGATTATATAAAAAGAAAATATAGTTTGGCAATCGGCGAC
Source organism: Patescibacteria group bacterium (assembly GCA_022709735.1). Taxonomy (GTDB): domain Bacteria; phylum Patescibacteriota; class Minisyncoccia; order Moranbacterales; family UBA2206; genus UBA2206. Next base: position 69,231 of record JAKLIG010000001.1, read on the forward strand.
CGAACGGCGGAAGAAGTGAAAATTAAAATCGGATCAGCTATCCCGCAAATGAAAGAAGAATATGCGGATGTCAGGGGGCGTGATTTGACAGGCGGACTTCCAAAATCTATAAAAATTTCTTCCAATGAAATAACAGAAGCTATTCAAGATGAACTTCGCGAAGTAATAAACGCGATAAAAAAAGTTCTTCAAGAAACTCCGCCAGAACTTTCAGCGGATATTATGGACAAGGGTATGGTGCTTTCTGGCGGGGGAGCGCTTATCAAAAATCTTGATCAATTAATCACCAAAACTATTGGCGTGCCAAGCTACACCGCTGATGATCCGCTATTTTGTGTGATCAAAGGCATCGGAATTGCTTTGGAAAATTTGGAGTTGTATAAAAGAACAATAATGCTTTCGAAATAAATGAAAATTGGCATTGATGGCTCGCGAGCCTTCCTAAAACAAAGAACGGGCATTGAAGAATATTCCTATCAGGTAATAAAGCACTTGAGAGAAAAATTAAAAACATCTCAAGTTGTTTTGTATTTGCGAAAAAATCAGGAAGTTGATTTTGAATTGCCGGAAAACCTGCCTGCCGGCAGGCAGGGTTGGAAAATCAAAATAATAAAATGGCCGAGATTTTGGACGCAAATCGGACTATCTTTTGAATTATTTTTTCATCCAGTTGATGTGCTATTCATCCCGGCCCATATATTGCCACTATATCATCCGAAGAAATCAATAGTTACTATTCATGGCTTGGAATTTGAGGTTACAAAAGAAGCCTATTCTTTTTGGGAGAAAATATATATGCATCTTTCGATAAAAAAATCCTGTTTTTGGGCGAGCAAAGTTATCGCGGTTTCAAAAAATACAAAAGAAGACCTGATTGAATTTTATAAAGTACCAGAAAAAAAGATCGAGGTGATATATGAAGGAGTATCAACTTGTCATGCCGAACTCGTTTCGGCATCTCATAAGATCCTGAAACAAGTTCAGGATGACAATGCCAAATACCTATTATTTATTGGTCGATTAGAAAAACGAAAAAATGTTGAAGGCATAATTGAAGCATATAAAATTTTAAAAGAAAAATATAATATACCTCACAGTTTAGTATTGGTTGGTTCGCCTGGATATGGATATGAAAGTATAAAATTGAAAATTGAGAATTGTTTGAAAATTGAAAATTGTAAATTGAAAATTATAGAGCTTGGTTATATTGAAGAAGCAGTCAAGTGGCAATTATTGCATGATGCTGATGTATTCTTATTCCCATCATTCTATGAAGGTTTTGGTTTGCCGATTTTGGAAGCGCAAGTGCAAGGTGTTCCGGTTGTCACTTCCAATGTTTCTTCGCTTCCGGAAATCGGCGGAGACAGCGTGGCCTACTGCACACCCGGAGAACCAATAAGTATCGCTGATTCGACCTATAAGATTTTAAGCGACGAAAATTTTAGAAATGGTATAATAAAAAAGGGTTATGAAAATGTAAAAAAATTCAGTTGGGATAAGTGTGCGGAAGAAATCGCTAAATTATTAATAAATTGAGGGATAAAGATAATGAAGTAATTTTATGGACAACCGATTCAGTCTGTTAGAAAAAGAAATAATAAAAATACTGCCGAAATCTCCTCTTATCTTTGAATTAAAACACGCTCAATTAACACTAAAGTGGCTTTTGAGGTTGAATCCAGATGCTGATGAGGCATTAAGGATATCAGCTTTAGCACATGATATCGAGAGGGCGATTACTGGTATAACAGAAAAAGATTTGAAAGAATATTCTGGAATTAATCAATTTAAAAAAGAACATGCGAAGAGATCCGCAAAAATTGTTATTAACATGATGAAAAAATATCATTATGGTAAGCATAATTTAGAGAAAGTAAAAAGGTTAATTGAATCTCATGAAGTAGGGGGAAACAAGGAACAAAATATTTTAATGGAAGCTGATAGTTTGGCGTACTTTGATTATAATGTACCTCATTATTTCAGAAGATATGGCGATAAAAGAACAAAAGAGAAAATACAATTTATGTACAAGAGATTGTCTAATAAAGCTCAATGTTTGGTAAGGAAAATAAAATTTAACAAGAAAGTGAAGGCTTTATTTGAATGTGCAATTTCTGAATTATAAATAATATGTTGAAAGATGATATAAAAATAGCTCTTGTGCATGATTTTTTGAACCAATATGGCGGGGCGGAAAAGGTGTTGGAAGTGCTTGCAGAAATGTTTCCGGAAGCACCTATTTATACGCTTCTTTATGATAGAGAAAAAATGAGGGAGAAGTTTAAAGGGAAAGAAATCAGAACTTCATTTTTGCAAAGACTGCCAAGATTTTTGAGAAAAAGGTATAAATATTTTTTGCCGTTTTTGCCGACTGCACCGGAATCTTTTGATCTTCGCGATTTTGATTTGGTTATTTCTTCTTCCGGCGCTTGGTCAAAAGGAATTGTGACAAGACTTGATACTATCCATATCGCTTATATTCACAGCCCAATGCGATTTGTTTGGGATTATAATGAAAAATATTTGCGCGATGAGAGGAAAGAAAAATTTGGATTTCTAATTCGGCCAGTGCTTAGTTATTTTCGCCTTTGGGATAAATTGGCTTCTGATCGGCCGGATTATCTAATTGCGAATTCGAAATATACACAAAGCCGGATTAAAAAATATTATAGAAGAGAGAGCGAAGTTATTTATCCGCCGGTAAATCAGGAATCAGGAATCATGAATCATGAATCAGGAAATGATAAAAAATACTTTTTAATTGTCTCAAGACTTTCTGCTTATAAAAAAATAGACAAGGCGATTGAAGCGTTCAATAAATTAGAATTGCCGTTGGTAATTGTCGGCACTGGTAAAGAAGAAAAAAGACTCAAAAAAATCGCTGGGAAAACAATTGAATTTTTAGGCTATCAAAAAGAAGAAGATTTGCCGGAAATTTATAAAAACGCTCGGGCTTTTATTTTCCCCGGCGTAGATGATTTTGGAATTGCGCCAGTTGAAGCGATGATGCATGGAATTCCAGTCATTGCGATAAAAGATGGGGGAGCGGTGGAAATTGTTGAAGAAAATAGAACCGGAGAATTTTTTGAGAGCGCAATGCCCGAAGTTATTGCAGATGCGGTTCGAAGATTTTGCGAGAATGAAAAAAAATATGAAAGGGAATATATAATTAAAAGTGTTGAGCGGTTTGGAAAGGAAAGATTTATTAGAGAGTTCGAAGATTATATTAAAAAGGTTATGTATAATTTTCAATAATCAATGATCAATTTTCAATGAATTTTCAATTATATAATTTTCAAATTAAAAAATTGAAAATTGTAAATTGATTGTAAATTGAAAATTGTAAATTGAAAATTTAAGAATGCAAATTATTGGTCACAATAAAATAATAAAATATTTAGATAAAGCTATCGCTAAGGATATGATATCCCAGGCTTATCTTTTTTCTGGCCCGGCACATTTAGGGAAATTTACCCTTGCGTTGGAATTTGCCAAAAAAATAACTGGCGGGCTGGATCGCAAAATCAACCCAGATATAATAATAATTTCTCCCGAAACGGAAGAAAAAAACGGGAATGTGAAAAAGAAAGATATAAAAATAGAAAAAATTAGAGAATTAGAACACGAGCTGAGTCTTACCGCTTATTTTGGAAAACATAAAGTCGTGATAATTGATGAGGCACAGCATCTAACGATTTCTTCCCAAAATGCACTGCTTAAGACCTTGGAAGAACCGCCTCAAAAAGCCGTTATAATCTTGATTGCAGAAAATCCGAATAAAATTATTTCAACAATCAAATCCAGATGCGTTATTAAAAAATTCAGTTTAGTCAAGAAATCTGAAATAGATGCAATAATTTCTTCAAAAAATAACGCAGAGGATATAGGATTTTTGTCGCTTAGCCGTCCGGGATTGGCTATTAATCTTTCTAAAGACAGGGGAGAGTTGGAAAAACGCCAAAAAGCCCGGGAAGATTTGAAAAAAATGTTTGAGATGAATTTGAGTGAAAAGTTTTCTTTTTGTGAAGAGCTAAGCAAAAATGTTCCGGAAATGATTGAAAAATTGAATTTCTGGCTGGCGCTACTTCGAAAAAATATTTTAGAAAATTGCAAAATTTTCAATCTTGATCAAAAAAAATCGCTGGCGCTTATTTTGAATATTGAAAAAAGTCTCAAAATATTAAACGAAACTAATTCCAACTCGAAATTGGTGATGGAAAATTTAGCGTTAGAAATATAAAATGCTTAGTCCAAAAAGACAATCTTTGATCACAAATAGGAAACGAAAGAGCTTTTCCTTTCTTCGTTTTTTGTTTTTTCTCATCCTCTTGGCTTTTTTGGGAGTATCAATTTATACCTTATTTTTTTCTCCATTTTTGGAAATTACTGCGATAAATATAAGCGGGAATAAATCCATAAAAGAGGAGTTGATTTTAGAAAAAATAAATCCGCAAATTTCCGGGAAATATTTGAATTATATAAACAAAGATAATTTGCTTCTGATAAGAACTGGAAAAATAAAAAAAGATATTCTGGAAAGTTTCAAAATAATAAGAAGCGTTGAAACGAAAAGAAAATTTCCTTCCGGACTGGAAGTTCAAATTTTTGAACGAGAACCAAAGCTTGTGTTTTGCGGAGCCGGAGAATGCTTTATTTTGGATGAAAATGAGGAGGCTTATGACAGGTATGCTTTAAATGAAGAAGGGGGAAAGAATAATTTTATTGTGCTCACTGATGAAAGCGCGAAAAAAATAAATTTAGGGGATTTTGTTTTGGAAAAAAATTATATGGAATATATTTTGGAAATTCGGGATAAGCTGAAAGAGAAAACTGATTTGGAAATTGAAAATAATTTTATGACGCCGAGCCTTATCTCCAAAGATATTCGAGTGAAAACGAAAGAGGGCTGGGAAATATATTTCAATCAAGATATTTCGCTTGAAAAAGAAGGAGAAATGCTCAAAGCAATTTTGGATAAGAAAGTCGAAAAAGATCAGCGCGCGGATTTGGAATATGTGGATCTTCGAATAGACAACAAGGTTTTTTATAAATTCAAAGACGGCACCGCTTCGCAAATTGCGAAAGCTAAAGCCGAAGAAGCCTTGCAAAACCCAGCGTCAGCTAACGCAGTAGCAGGAAAAGACAAAGAGAAGAAAAAAGATTAAAGTAGTTGTATTTAAACAAATAATTAATACGATTTTTGACTTTTAAAGGTGGTTGTGCTACATTGTTTTAAGTATTGAAAGTATAATAGTTAAGGAGAAAAAAAGTTATTTAAAAAATTTTAGAATCGGAAAAGGAGACCGACTATGTTAAAGTTAAAGAGCATGTTTGAGAAATTAAAACCGCTTTTTATTGATTATTGCGATGGTTTAGAAACTTTTACGAATTTACGGGCGGAGGAAGTTTTTGATGGTGGCATGGACATCAATGTCGGCTTTTATTTGGATAAAGATGATGGGTATGCTACAGCCAGAACGTCGGTTAAAGTATATAGGTCGATAGAAGATATTTCCCTTACTTTTTCACAGCTTTTTGGTTTGTTTTCAAGGGGGGATATCAACGAACTTCGATTCACGCAAGCCCAGGTTATAGGGTTTGCAAGAAAGTATTATGAATGGCTGAAAACTGATTATGGTTCTGTTACTTTCTTTCTTTGTAAGTCCCGAAAACATTTTCTCATCGCTCATACGTTCTTCAATGCCAGCGCTCTGCTTCGCTTAGGAGGCATCGTCCCTTTCGGAGACGACACCGTCTATAATTTTGCCAAAGGAAAATGCCGGGTTGTCATTCCGCGCCTGGTAAAAAAATAAAACTCTATAACTTGACCCCCCTCGGATTCTTTGAAACTTCGAATCCGAGGGATTTTTTTTATTGTAAATTTATTTTAGTAGCTTCTTCTGGCGTTACATAATAAAGAAAAATTGATGTTCCGACTTGACTGAAGGGCTGCATATTTTTTAACCAACGATAACTTTCATTGTCAGGTACATTTTTATTATAAATTCCTTCTTGTAGAAAAAGAGCGGAAATAGCATACCAACCAGGTTCGACTGGTCTTTTTGCTTTCCACCAAGGCAGGTAGCTATTTCTTAGATAATATCCTGCATCAGCCATTCCAAAATAATCAACACGAATTTTTTCTATCGGCGGAAGACTTGGATCATAAATTTTGCAGAAAGAATCCAAAGAATTTTCCGGGCACCAATTATAGCGGTCAGTGAAATTTTTCAGTCTTTTCAAATCCTGCCCCCAATCGGCGTTGGAATCAGTTGCATATTGGTAGCCGTTTTTTGGTCCGCCGACCAATTGATTGAAATACGACATATAATAAGGATAAGAACCAACCGTTTCCAATGTTAAGGATAAGAGCATAAGGCCGATGACAATTTTCCAAATTAATTTTGTGTGGCTGTTAGCTCGCTTTAAAAAGTCAAAAATAACTTTAGCGGTGAGAATATAGATGAAAGGCAAAATAGGGAAAAGATGGCGAAACCCGATATTCAGCCGGCCGGTGATACTGGTGATTGAATAAGTGATTATGAATATCAAAAGAGAAAAGCCAACAATATTAGTTCGCAGATAATAAGCAAAAATTGAAATCAGATTTTTGAAAAAATCTTTTGAGGAGCTGAAAATATTTTTCAGCGTGCCAAAAAAAGATATTCCCAAGGCCAGGAAAATGAAAAATAAAATTGCCAAAGGTTCCTTGATCAAAAAGACAATTGGGAAATAGGAGAAGAAGCCTTGCGTATTGATTTCTCCCATAAAATAGGTGACATTTCCGCCGGCTACTCTTTGAAATACGCGTGCTATGCCGAAAAAATATTCTGCCAATGGTCGCAGAATAAAATGATCATTCATATAAAACAAAACTTGGCGGGAATAAACAGCTTTGAGATTTGTATCTTCAGAATGAAAATAATAATTTATAGTTTCCGGAAGCTTGCTTTCCGGCATGGCGTAAGTGTTGAAATAATAAGCTATCCAAACTAGGATCAAGGAAAAAGCGAACATTACAATGCCTCGACCCAAATATTTTCCCAAGGTTTTAATTTTAAATTTAATCTCGCCTTTTTCGTGATGACTTTTATTTCTTATTAAAGGATAAATTATTATGACTAGGCCAAAAACCGGAAAGGCAATCACGGAAGAAAATTTTGCTAGTTGCATGAGCGCTAAAAAAAATCCGGATACGAAAACATTTTTCCAGGTTGGTTCTTTTATGAAACGCAAAAAATAATAAAAGGAAAAAGTTATAAAAGCGGCAATGCCAAGATCGGTGGTGACAAAATGATTGTGGCCCAAGACATTCGGGTCGAGTCCATAAAGCAAAAGAGCAAAAAGTCCAGCGCCCAGCCCGGCTAATTCCCGAGTCCACTTGAAAATAAGAAGGCCTAAAAGCAAAGAAATTATAATGATTGGCAGGCGCGACCAAAAAACTATCCGGTTGGGATCATTTCCTGCATTAAAAAGAAAATATTTTCCGGCATTCCATTGGGCATCATTTGGATTTTCATCCCAAAAGGATTGGTTGGTGTCGAAATTTAAATCCATAAAAAGCAAAGGAACGGCTGATAAATCCTTGATGAGTGGCGGATGTTCCGGATTAAGCCGGAAATCATGCTCTGTAAGATAACTATAGGAGGCTGGGATATGCGCGGCTTCATCATATATCAGACTGTCGTTTTTGGCGTTTAAAACTGAAACAATCGCGACGAATCCCAAAATCGCAATAATTATTTTTTTATAATTTTTTTCGATAAATATTTTCATAATTATTTTTTGATTATTTTGAATATTCCAAAAATAAAAAATCCATAAGCGATATAATCAAATGAACGGGGGACAAGCGGACTGCTACTTATGAGATGCCAATAATTAGCCAAGATCAGAAGGATTGTTGAAACCGCAAATATTTGATATTTTTCCATATTTTTTATAATTAAAATTTATAAATCAAAACATTTTTATAGCGATCGACTAAATTCAAGCTGTCCTTTTTGAAATCAAAAGTTTTGTCGCTTCGATATTCTCTTTTGGCTTGAACATTATAAATAATCAGAGCGTTCGGATCATTTTTTATATCATCATAATTTTCTGTTCTCTTGAGATCTGATCCAATGGCCGCCCAAAAATAAGGATTATACTGTGGCCAGTCGATATTGTATAACGTGAGTCTTTCTCCGCCCAAATAATATTTGGCAATGACATAGTCAAAAGAATTCAGGGAATAGAAATTTTTCCCGTTGTATTTTTGAAGATTATTAGTCATAGCGTGCCAACCTTCAGAAGCTTGCACCGGGACCATTGCAAAATATAGGAGGAAAAGATAAAAAAGTATGATTGAAAAAGAATAACGAAAGCGGATGCCGGAAAGCCAACGAGCAACAAGAATAAAAATAAAATAATTAGCCGGCATGAGATATCTTGGAACAAAATATTGGCTTCCGGCCAGAGAAACAAAATAAACTATCAGCATAAAGCCCAAAGAAAGAGAGGATACGATCAATGTTTTTCGAATTTCTTTTTTGAAAAATAGCAAATAAATTAGAAGGCTGGTAAAAAAAATGGCGACAAGGACAAGCACAGTGGACGGGTATGTATTTTTGAGCACATTGGGGCTGGGCATTCCGGCAGACATTTCTCCCGGCGGAATGCCGAAAATGAACATTTGAATATTATAAAAAACATCGCTGAAAGCCACCGGTTTTATCCAGTCAAGATCGGCCGCCGAAAGACTTTTCAAAAAATTCAATATCCAGGGAGAAAAAGTTAAAAGAGCCAAAAAATAACCCGAAATAAGTTTGACGCCAGGAAGTAAGAGCTTGAAATAATGCAAGATTTTATTTTTTAATTTTTTGGATTTTGGAAAATTGAAATTCCAAGCTAAAAAGACAAGATAAAAAACTATGATAAATACAAAACTCATAAAATGCGTCAGGGCGGAAACTCCCAAGAAAAATCCCCAAAGAAGATAAAATTTATATTCTTTAGTTTTTAGCGCTCTTAGAAAAAAATAGGAAGAGAGAATTATAAAAAAACAATACATCGTATACATTCTGGCTTCCTGGGAATATTGAATAGCAAACGGTCCGATGGCCGAAAGAAAACTAGTCCAAAGCGCAGTTTTTTTGTCAAAAAGTTCAAGCGCAAAGAAATAAATAGCAACCAGGCAGAGAACGCCAAAAATAGCAGAAAAGAGGCGAATTCCAAAAGCATTATAATTCCAAAGAGCAGAAAAATATTTGACTAAAATATAATAAAGCGGAGGATGAACATCATTGGTGATAATTTTCATCATTCCGGAAAAATTGTCGCGAATAGTTATGCCGGTAAAAGCCTCATCATACCAAAAATCTCTTTTGGAAATATTAACAATTCGCAAGAGTGAGCCAAGTGCGATTATTGAAAATAGAATAATTTGATTTTTGTATTTGGACATATTCATGATACAAATTATACCACAAAATCTTGTTATCCACACGGCTATGTTTAAAAGGTAATTTTTGGTGTATAATAATATAAAGAGGAGGAGTTTAATTTTATTAAATACAAAATTATAATCATATGGCTGATGAAATAATTTCTAATCTCGAACCGATTGAGGAAAGCGATCTTAGTCTCAAGGAAAAATTTACTGGCGGAGGCAAGGCAGAAAAATTTCCGCAGGAAAATGTAGAAACTGTTTCTCCTGCTTCGGAACAAGCAGAAAAAAAAGAAGGCGCAGTTGAAAAAGAAACGGCTTATTCTAAGATTCTTTCCAAAATTCCGACTCAAAGCCAGAAAGTGCAAACCGATGAAGTGGCCGAAGATGCAACTTCGGCGAATGTTGGGATTGACGCAGAAAGCAAAATAAATAATTTAGTAAAAATTGCCGAGACGAAGGGAATAGCGCATGCCGTGAGCGTTGCCCGTCATATGGAAGATAATTATACGCTGGACGAATTCCATGATCGCTTGCTTTCTGAAGAACTCCACAGTGCGCTGATTGCCAAGGGAATGATAAAAGAGATATAGTCGCTGATTTAAAATAAAAATTAATATAAAAAATGGAATTAAATACAATTTTAATTTATCTGGTTTATTTTTCTGCGCTAGCGTCAATCATAAGCGGAGCGCTTTTGGTGGTTCAAAGTTTTTTTGGATTTCGCGCTCAAATTAATCAATCGATGAATTTGGATTTGGAAATAATCAGAGTCTCAAAAAATGAACAGCCCAAAGAAACAGAAAATCGGAAAACCCAGGAAATGTGGAAAGAAGAAATCGGTGCGATGGAACAGCTTTTGATGTCGCTTTCAGCGGTTAACGACCGGCGAAATTTTTTCAAGCGCTTGATTTTTGGTTCGCCTTCAATCAGTTTTGAAATTGCCAATAGCGCGAAAAGCGAAGAAATAATTTTTTATGTTGCCATCCCGAAAAAATTTCGCGAATCAATTGAAAAACAAATTCATAGTTTTTTTCCCAATGCAATGATGGAAAAATCTCAAGATTATAACATTTTCTTTCCAGGAAGCGTGACTTCTGCTTCAATAATAAAACTTAAAAATAAATTTACTTTGCCGATTCGAACTTATGAAAATATGGAAGTTGATCCGCTGAACGAAATAACAAACGCACTAAGTAGATTAGAAACGGAAAACGAGGGGGCGGCGATCCAAATAGTTATGCGACCGGCTGGAATTAAATGGCGCACCAAGGGAAGATATATTGCTCAGCAAATGCAACAAGGAAAAAGATATCGAGAAGCCAGTCAATCAGCTCTTTATAAAGCTTCTACTGGACTCGGAAAGAGTATGGCCGAAACGTTTATTTCCACCAAAAAAGAAAATAATTCGATTAATAATGAGCCAAAGCCAGTCCAGCTCACACCGGAAGAGCAAGAACTAGTGAAAAGTATTGAAAATAAAGCTAGTAAAACCGGATATAAAGTCAATATCCGGCTGGTTGCTTCCAGCGCCAGCGAAGAAAGATCGCAAGATATTTTAGCACATATGGAAAATGCTTTTTCTCAATATGAAAATGGCGATAGAAATTGTTTTCAAGTGAAGAGGATAAACAAGAAAGATATCGCTTATAATTTTATTTTCCGAAATTTTATTCCAGAAGAATCAATGATACTAAACAATGAAGAAATTGCCAGTATTTTTCATTTGCCAATTTCCACCACCGAGACGCCAAAAATAAAATGGTTGAAAGCCAATTCTGCTCCGCCGCCGATTGATATTCCGATGAAAAACGAAAAAACTATAACGCTTGGATTTAATGATTATCGTGGAGCAAACACGGAAATACGAATGCTGGAATCTGATCGCTGGCGCCATCTGTATACAATCGGACAAACTGGCGCGGGAAAATCTAATTTTCTTCAAGAACTGGCCAAGCAAGACGCCAGAGAGGGAAGAGGTTTTTGTTTTATCGATCCGCATGGCGATGCAGTTGAAGATATTCTGACTGCCATTCCAAAAGAGCGAGCAGAGGATGTGATTATTTTTGATCCTTCTGATACAGAACGGCCGTTCGGACTCAATATGATGGAATATGATGAAACGCATCCGGAACAAAAAACTTTTGTGATCAATGAAATGATTGGAATTTTTGATCAATTGTATGATCTTAAGGCGACAGGCGGGCCGATGTTTGAACAATATATGCGAAATGCAATGCTTCTGGTTATGGAAAGCCCGGAAACCGGTTCGACGCTTATGGAAATCCCAAAAGTTTTAGCGGATGAAGAATTTCGTGCGATGAAAATTTCCAAATGCCAAAATCCGATTGTAGTTGATTTTTGGACCAAGGAAGCTGAGAAGGCTGGCGGAGAAGCGGCACTGGCCAATATGGTGCCTTACATCACTTCCAAGCTCACTACTTTCATTGCTAACGATATGATGCGTCCGATTATCGCTCAGCAGAAATCAACGATAAATTTCAGAGAAGTAATGGATAACAAAAAAATTCTGCTGATAAATCTTTCCAAGGGGAAAATCGGAGAAATAAATGCTCGGCTTCTTGGCATGGTGATAGTGGGGAAAATTTTAATGGCCGCGCTTTCTCGAGTGGATACGCCGGAAGACGAGCGAAAAGACTTTTATCTATATTTAGACGAATTCCAAAATGTCACCACCAATTCTATTGCGCAAATACTTAGCGAAGCTAGAAAATATCATTTGTGCTTGGTTTTAGCTCATCAATTTATCGGACAACTCAAGGAAGAAATTTCCAAGGCGGTGTTTGGAAATGTCGGATCGATGGTAATTTTTAGAGTCGGTCCGGAAGACGCTGAATTTTTGGAAAAACAATTAGCGCCGACTTTTTCCAAAAAAGATTTAGTAAATGTTGATAACTATAATGCGTTTGCGAGAATTTTGGTTAATAATATTTTAACAAAACCTTTTAATATCAAAACTTATCCGCCGACTCGGGGCGATCAGGAAGTTGCCAATGCGCTCAAGGAACTTTCACGCTTGAAATACGGTCGGGACAAAAATATCGTCAATCGGGAAATCATGGAAAGGACGAAAATGAAATTATAAACTTCAAAAAGTTATCCACAGGGGAGGGGTTGCAGTGTTTTCATATCACTGGTATAATATCACTGTGAGATTTTTAATTACTGCAGAATTAAAATCTCCTATTAATTATTAAGATATAACCACTTTATATTTTAAACTTAATAATAAGGTGGTAAAAAAACAATGCAAAGCACAAGTGAAAAGGAGAAAGTATTCTCCAAAATGCTTCGGGCGGGGAAGAAAAATTATTTCTTCGATGTCAAAAAAGCATCAAATGGAAGCAATTATTTGACCATTGCCGAATCGTATCTTGGGAAAGACGGACAAAAAGTAATCAACCGGATTATGATTTTCAAAGATCATTTCTCGGAATTCGGCAATAATCTTTTGGAACTCAAACAGTATTTCTAGATAAAAGAAAAAGCGGGCTGCCTGATTTATGGGCAGTCCGCTTTTATAATATTTATTTTATTTCATCTCAAAACTTTTCACCTCATTTTCGTTTGAGAAATAAACCATATTTGAATCTTCATTAATTTCAAAATCAGTTGCTTCGGAGATTTCTGAATTATAAAACTCGGAAATAATATTTCCGCTTAAATCTAATTTTATGATGCGGGAATTTTTTTTGTCTAAAACATAAAGATTCGGGCTGTTTCTTTTGGTATAAAGCTTATCGGCGAAAATCGGAGTGGCTGTTTCTTCTATTCTAAATTCTTGCTTTTTGCCCTTTAGAAGGCTTATGACGCCACTATTTTGAACTAAATATATATTCTCGCCAACAGCTATGTCAGAAATTTCGTTCAAATTTAAATTATCTTTCAGCCAGTTTGTTTTTTCACCAAATCCGCTTCCGGAGCGCGGGTAGCGGTAAATTTGATTGGCATTTTTGTCCAGAAGATAAAGATAGGTAAGATATGTTTTGGCAAGAGCAAGATTTGTTCCTTCTGGAATTTCTATAGTATTGTCTTGGAATTTTTTGGAAATCGGACTCCAGGAAATAATTTTGTTATTTTTATTTATGAAAAAAATCAAATTCAAATCATCCATATTGGAAACTATTTTTAGCGGAGCAAAATCCGCCGGGAAAGAATAATCTTTTTGATCTTCCGCGCTAGTCAGGCCATTTTTGTCGACAAAAAACATTTTTCCATTCAGATTAACAATTTTAAAAAGATCGCTCTTGGAAAAAACAGATTCTAAATTATCAATCCGAGAAATATTCTTGTCTTGCTCCAAAGGAAGGGAAGTATTGGAAGCTGAATCTTCGGAAACGATGTTGTCCGCATTTTTTTTGTTTTGAATTTTGACTACAAAATACGGAATGATAAAGATAAGCGCTATGGCTAAAATGGCATAAAGTTTTTGCGAATATTCTAGTTTTACAAAAGTTTCTTTTATCTTTCCAAATCTTGGTCGAATTTTTTGGAAAAAACTAACTCGATCAGAAGGCACTGCGATTCTCGCTGCAGAAGACGCTTGTTTTTTAGGGAGAAAAGTTTTCATTCCAAGGATCGTTTTTTTCCCGAGAAAAATAAGGAAAGAAAAAAATACTAAAAGAATTCTTTTAGAAAAATAATAAAAATCCTTGATTGCAATGATTGCTTTTTCTTTGTCGATGAGAGGTTTTTGGGGTTCTTCTGGGGAAACCGGAACATTTTCAGGAATATCCTCTGCAATTTCTTTTGTCTCTTCATTTTTCTCTGGACGAGGCAGAAGAGACAATGTTTTTTTGAATAAAAAACTGAAAAAATTTGTTATTTTCATCCAGCCGGCTTCCAAAATATTTTCCAAGATATGATTTTTTTCATCGAGAGAATAATCTTCTTTGATATAAATATGCCCGGTTTTCTTATCAATAAATTCATCGGATTCTTTTTTGAGATCCTCTTGTATTTCTTTGGCTAAAGATTTTTTTTCTTCTGTTCCCATTATTTCTTTCTCTGATTTTTTCGGCGAAGTTTTGGAAAAAGAAGCTTGACTGAAAGCGTTAAATTCAGTGTCTTTTGGCGCCTCCCAAGAATTTTCTAGCGGTAATTTTTTTTCTTCCATTCTCGCCACAAGCACTGCCGCTTTTTCAAGCTCGTTTCCTAGGGCAGTTTTCAAAAATTGGATAAATTCAGACGAAGAAAATTTGATGGCGCTTCGTTTTATTTCTTCAAAAGAAAAAATTTCAAAAATAGCTTCCGTGGCAATGATCAGTGCGTCGTCTTTTTCTATTCTTCCGCTTAGGACATCCACGAAAGTTTTGAATGGGTTTGGATTTTCCGAAATCGGAGCGCCCTCGCTGATATCGGTGAGGGCTTTCCCGCGAAGAAGGAGCGCCTTGGCCGTTCCCGCTTGAGAAAGGTGGATATTATTTTTTTCTATCACCAAAAGAATTGCATTTATTTTTCCCAGCCAATTAACATTGCCGTGCTCGGCTAATTTAGCGAGAGCCAAGTTAGCCTTGTTAAGTGATGCTTCGAAACTTTCAATTGCTCCGCGCTTGGTTTTGGAAAAATATTCTTTTTTTATAACGGACACAAGGTAGTTTACGATATAGGAAGAGTCGGCTGATTTGTCGGTTATCTCCAAGATTCCAGCGAGCGTTCCTAAATTTTCTTGAGAGACATTTTCCGGCGCCTCAACAAAAATTTCCATTAAGTTTCTCTCGCTATTTTTTCGGCAAACCAAAACATCCTCAAAAGAGGCTTCCACGGTTGAAATTTTTTTGTCGAATTTTCGTTTAGCCATATCGGCTTATCTTATATAATTATAGCAAAAAAATGAAAAATAGTAAAAAATAAATTTTTCACCAATGTCTTGATAATTTATCCCTTTATTGCTAGATTATAAAAGATGCCGATTGTTTATTTTACGCCGCGTTCGTCTAGCCCGGTCTAGGACGCCAGGTTCTCATCCTGGAAATCATGGGTTCGAATCCCATACGCGGTACTATTTTTTAGTTAATTATTAATTTTTCAAAAATATGAAATTAAAACCGTTAGGCGACAATGTGGTCGTGAAACCTTGGAGCGTTGAAGAAACTACCGCTTCGGGAATTGTTTTGCCGGATACCGCCGACAAAGAAAAGCCGGAAAAAGGCGAAGTGCTGGCAGTTGGCCCGGGAAAAATTATGGAAAATGGACAATTGAAATCAATGAATGTGAAAGTTGGGGACATTGTGATGTTCAAAAAATATTCTCCGGATGAAATCGAAATAGACAAAGAAAAATATCTTCTGATTAGCGAAGGGGATATTTTAGGAATATTAGAATAACAAATTAACAAATTAAAATTATGTCTAAGCAAATTGAAATAGGCATTGAAGCCAGAAAAAAAATTAAAATCGGCATCGACAAGGTGGCAGATACAGTCAAAACTACACTTGGTCCAAAAGGACGAAATGTTATTTTAGACAGAGGTTTTGGCTCTCCCACTATCACGAATGACGGAGTTTCTATCGCCAAAGAAATAGAATTGGAAGATAAATTTGAAAATATCGGCGCCGAGCTTATCAAGGAAGTAGCTTCAAAAACTAATGATGTAGCGGGGGATGGAACAACCACTTCGACTGTTATGACGCAAGCGCTGGTGCGCGAAGGACTAAAATTTGTGGAAACGGGAATGAGCCCGATTGAAATTCGCCAGGGCATGGAAAGCGCCAAGAAAGATGTTGTGGAAATTCTTTCTAAAAATTCCAAAAAAGTAAATTCCAAAGAAGAAATTTCCCAAGTAGCGACCATTGCGGCCGAATCCAAGGAAATGGGAGAAATGATTGCTCAAGTGATGGAAGAAGTCGGAAAAGACGGTGTGATCACCGTGGAAGAATCGCAAACTTTTGGATTTTCCAAAGAAATTGTGGAAGGAATGAATTTCGACAAAGGTTATGTTTCCCCTTATATGATTACTGACATTGAAACGCAAAAAGCGGAACTCAAAGACCCGTATATTTTAATTACCGACAAAAAAATTTCTGCCATTTCTGAAATCTTGCCGATTTTGGAAAAAATCGCGCAAAGCGGAAAAAAAGAAATGGTAATTATTGCCGATGAAGTTGACGGCGAAGCACTGGCAACACTAGTCGTTAATAAACTTCGGGGAACGCTTAATGTTTTGGCAATTAAGGCGCCGGATTTTGGAGACAATCGAAAAGCGATGCTTGAGGACATTGCAATTTTGACTGGTGGGCAAGTTATCACGGAAGAAAAAGGATTAGATCTCAAAAAAACAGAAATTTCTATGCTGGGTCAGGCGCAAAAAATA
Organism: Patescibacteria group bacterium; assembly: GCA_022709735.1. GTDB lineage: Bacteria > Patescibacteriota > Minisyncoccia > Moranbacterales > UBA2206 > UBA2206. Next base: position 85,991 of record JAKLIG010000001.1, read on the forward strand.
GTGGCGACCAAAGACGATACGACAATTATTGGTGGAAAAGGAAAAAAAGAAGAAATTGAAACGCGCGTAGCGCAGATAAAAAAACAAATTGAAAATTCAGATAGTGATTATGATAAAGAAAAATTGCAAAAAAGAATTGCCAAGCTTTCTGGCGGAGTGGCAGTTATTAAAGTTGGCGCAGCCACAGAAACAGAACTTACTTATATTAAGCATAAAATGGAAGACGCGCTTTCAGCTACTCGCGCAGCCGTGGAAGAAGGAATCATTGCCGGCGGAGGCGTAGCTTTGGCGAAAGCAGGCAAGGAACTTGAAGCAAAAAAACATGAAGACAAAAGTTATGATTACAAAGCGGGATACGAAACACTTATTCGATCGCTTGGCGAACCGTTGAAGCAAATTGTAGCTAATGCCGGAAAAAAAGATCCGGGAGTGGTACTGGACAAAATAATTTCTAGTCAGGAAATTAATTTCGGTTATGACGCGAGAGAAGATAAATTTGTTCTTGATATGGTGAAAGCCGGAATTATTGATCCGTTGAAAGTCGCTCGGACGGCTTTGGAAAATGCCGTTTCAGTTTCTGCGATGCTTCTCACGACCGAAGCAGTGGTTACTGATCTTCCGGATAAAAAAGATGATCACAATCATGGCGGAATGCCAGGCATGGGTGGGATGATGTAGAATTAAAGCTTACTAAAAATAGAATCGGGCATTGTCATTTATGACTTTGCCCGGTTTTTTTGTGTGGAAGGAATAATATTTTCATTCTTCTCCCTCTCCACTTTTTTCCCAGATTTCTTTCTGGGGAGGTTTTTTGGGATCCTTAAATGCATCAAATATTATACATAAAGGGCCCATTATACAAAATACTATACATCCAACTCCCCAATCTGTAACTAATCTAATTTTTTGCATAGTTCACCTCCTTGGTCTATGCATTTAAATTAAAGTGCAAATAAAAAATCCCAAACCTAAATTAGTTCGGGACCCCTTTCGAAAATATTTATTTTTATTTCCATCACCTTTATTATACCAAAATCATGGTTTTGTTGCAAATAGCGCAAAGTTGCTTAATAGCTATTTTTTTGCTAGGCTTATTCTAGATATTTAAGCAAAAAAATTTCTATGGATGCGATTGAAATGCTCAAAAATTACAAAAAAAGAGTCGAGCCATATCTTTGCGATTATTTTAACCGAAAGATAAAAGAAGCGAAAAAACTTGATTCGCTGGCTGTGCAGGCGGTTAAAATGATTGCTGATTTTACCATGGCTGGAGGAAAAAGAATTCGACCGGCCTTGGTGTATTATGGCTATCTGGCGAGTGGCGGAAAAGACGGCAAGGAAATAATTGAAGCTTCAATGGGAATCGAGCTAATTCACAGTTTTCTTCTTATTCATGACGATATAATTGATCGGGATAAATTACGCCACGGCGTTATGACAGTTCATGAAAAATACAGAAAAATCGGAGAGCGAATATCGCCAAAAAAAGATAACGCGCATTTTGGAAATTCAATGGCGATTGTCGCTGGCGATCTGGCTTATTCAATGGCTAATGAAATAATTTTCAATGCTAAATTTCCACCGGAAATAATTATTAAAGCGCTGGATAAATTGCAAGATATTGTTTATGCGACTATTCCGGGAGAAATGCTGGATGTGGTGATGGAAAATCGAGGGCGAACGACAGAAAAAGAAATTCTTCGAATGTTTGAAGGAAAAACTTCTCGCTATACTTTTGAAGGTCCGCTTCATTTTGGCAGTATTCTTAGCGGGAACAGCGTCGAAATGCTTCCGGCTTTCAGTCGATATTCATTGCCTCTTGGAAAAGCCTTTCAGCTAAGAGATGATATTTTGGGAGTTTTTGGCACAGAAAAAAAATTAGGAAAATCAGTTGGCGCGGATGTGACCGAAGGCAAGCAAACACTGCTTCTTATTAAGGCTTTGGAAAAAAGTAATGCCAGCCAGAAAAAAATAATTCAAAAATGCTTGGGTAAAAAAGATCTCTCAAAAAATGAGTTGGAAGAATTCAGGCAGGTTATTAGAGAAACCGGATCGCTCGAATATTGCCAGAATTTGTCGGAAAAATTTGTGGCCGAGGCGCTGGAAGCTCTGAAAAAAATTAAATTTAAAAACGAAGAAGCCAAGAAATTTTTAGAAGGAATTGCGCAGTATATAATCAAAAGGGAGGTTTAATTTAATTTGAGACTTGCGTGCTTGTCTCAAAATTACTAAAGCATAATTAGCAAAAATTAAGTTAATGCTTGCTGGTTTAATTAAGACTAAAGTGTTTAGAAGGAATTGTTATTATTAATTTTTCGGCAAGCGCGCAAGTTTTATCATTGCTTTTTTTGGTTTTTTAAACTATTATTATTCTTATGGAAAATAATTTTGAAAATATTCCGCTTCATGTAGCGATTATCCCTGACGGCAATCGGCGCTGGGCGAAAAACAAAGGACTTAATCCCTGGGAGGGGCACGAAGCCGGCGCTAAAAATTTAGAAAAAATTATTCAAACCGCCCTCAAAAAAGGCGTGAAATGTTTGTCGCTTTGGGGATCTTCCATGGATAATCTTTTGAAACGCCCAATAGCTGAAAAAAAAGCGCTACTTGAGATTTATAAAAAATATTTCAAGAGGCTTCTCGAGGGAAAAGAAATCCACGAAAACGAAGCTAGAGTCAATGTGATTGGTCGCTGGGAAGAACAATTTCCGGAATCATTGAAAAGCATAATACGAGAAGCAATCGAAAAAACCAAGCATTATGAAAAAAGAATGCTTAATTTTATGCTGGCGTATAGCGGAACGGACGACATGCTTCAGGCAGTTTATAAAATTAATAATGCTTTTGGAAAAGATATGGAAATAACGCCGGAAATGTTGAAAGAAAATCTTATGACGGCTGAACTTCCGCCAGTGGATTTTATGATTCGAACCGGCGGAGAACCGCATAATTCAAACGGATTTCTGATGTGGGACAGCGCTGACGCTCAATTGTATTTTTCTTTGGAAAATTTTCCGGATTTTGGCGAAGAAAAATTTGAAGAAGCGCTTCTAGAATATGCCCAGAGAAAAAGAAGATTTGGAGAGTAAATCATTTTAACATGTTAGCATTTTAACATTTTGGCAAAGATTAATTTAATTATTTTAATTTAAATATATTTGAATGTATTGGCATGTTTAAATGTTAATATGTTTAAATGTTAGTATGATTTTATGGAAATCATATTTACTGATCAAAATTTCGAAGCAGAAGTTATAAAAAGCGCCGTGCCGGTGTTGGTTGATTTTTGGGCGCCGTGGTGCGGGCCATGCCAAATGATGGGGCCGATAATCGAAGAACTGGCTAAGGAAATGGGAGATAAATTCAAAATCGGGAAATTAAATGTTGATGAGAATTCAAAAGTTGCGCAGGATTTTTCTATTATGTCCATTCCAAACATTATGATTTTTAAGAATGGAAAAATGGTGAAGCAATTTGTCGGAGTGCAATCGAAGGAAGCGTTGAAGGAAGAGTTGGAAAAAATGTAAAAAATTATAAATATTTTGTCATGCTGAATTTATTTCAGCATCTCTCAATGGTATATTTTTAGATCCTGAAACAAGTTCAGGATGACAGTTTATGTAATATGGGAAATAATAAACTTTATGACCTTATCATTATCGGCGCTGGGCCAGCGGGACTTTCCGCCTCTATTTATGCGTCCCGTTATAAACTGGATCATCTTATTTTTGGCGTGGAGCAGGGCGGGCAGATGAATGAAATTTATGATATTGAAAACTGGCCGGGAAGCACAAAAATTTCTGGGGCTGACTTAATTCAAAAATTTGTTGAACATGTGGAAAATTTTGGAGTAAAAATAAATCGAGAATCAATCGCGGGAATTGCCAAAAAAGAAGATGGAACTTTTGAAATAAAGAGCGCCAAAAATATTTACAAAACGCGCGCATTGATTTTGGCGATGGGCGCTAAGGCCCGAAAAGCTAATATTCCAGGTGAAAAAGAATTTACCGGACGAGGCGTTTCCTATTGCGCTACATGTGACGCGATGTTTTTTCGGGAAAAAACAGTTTGCGTTGTTGGCTCGGGAAATAGTGCGGCAGTGGTGGCCTTGGAGCTAACTGATTTTGCTAAAAAAATATATCTTATAACAAAAGAAGAAAAAATGTCAGTCGAGCCGGCTTGGCTCGAAAAAATTTCAGTCAATTCCAAAATAGAACTGATCAAAGGAACAGGAGTGATTGAAATAAAAGGTGAAAACAAAGTGGAAAAAGTAGTTTTGGATAAAGTTTATAAGGACAAAAATAATTTGGAAGTGGACGGAGTTTTTATTGAAGTTGGAACTGAACCGGGAGTGGAACTCGCGCAAAAAATCGGAGTCGCGACAGATGAACAAAATTATATAAGAGTGAAAGAAGATATGAGCACCAATGTTTCTGGAGTTTTTGCTTCTGGCGACATTACCACCGGATCAAGCAAATTCCGCCAGGTTCTCACCGCTTGCGCCGAAGGATCTATCGCAGCCAACAGCGCGTATAAGATGCTGAAATTAAAATGAGAGCGATTCGAATGTTTCGAATATGCATTCGAATGTATCGAATGTAAAAAATAAAATGGTTTTAGTAAAAAACAAAAATATATATTATCCAGAATTATCTTATGAAATTACGGGTTTATTATTTAAAACACATAATGAATTAGGGAGGTTTAAAACGGAAAGGCAATATGGTGATTTTTTTGAAGAATTACTTAAGAGTAATAGATACAACTATTGCAGAGAAATTAATTTAAAAAATATTTTTAAAGATTGTATTGATGGAAATATACCTGATTTTGTTCTAGAAAATAAAATAATAATTGATTTTAAAGCAAAAAAATTTATTACTAAGGAAGATTATTTTCAGATGGTTCGTTATTTAGATGTTGCAGATCTGCCTCTAGGAATAATAGTTAATTTTCGACATACTTATTTAAAGCCTAAAAGAATTTTAAATAAAAAATTTCATTCGAATAATTCGAGTGTTCATTCGTAAATTCGAGTCGCTTTAATATGAACTCCATAGAATTATCTAAAAAATTTGGCGGGAAAATAGAAATAAGAAGCAAGGTTAAATTAACGAAAAAAACTTTGCCGATTTTGTATACTCCCGGAGTGGCGGAAGTTTCGCGCGCGATTGCCAAAGACAAAAAACTTTCGAAAATTTATACTATCAGAAAAAATACTATTGCGGTAATCTCTGACGGTAGTGCGGTTTTAGGTTTGGGCAACATCGGACCGGAAGCAGCTCTGCCTGTGATGGAAGGGAAAGCCTTGCTACTTAAAGAATTGGGCGGAGTGGATGCTATTCCAATTGTTCTCAATACGCAAGATACAGAGGAAATTATAAAGACAATAAAAAATCTTTCGCCAACTTTTGGCGGAATAAATTTGGAAGATATTTGCGCCCCAAGATGTTTTGAAATTGAAGAAAGACTAAAAAAAGAATTAGACATTCCGGTTTTTCACGATGACCAGCATGGCACAGCCATTGTAGTTTTGGCGGGGCTGATCAATGCTTTGAAAGTTGTCGGAAAAAATATTTCAAAAATAAAAATTGTAATCAGTGGATCAGGTGCAGCGGGTATTGCGATTGCTAAACTTCTTATAAAATACGGCGCAAAAAATATTATCATGATTGATCGAGTTGGCATAATTTACAAAGAAAGAGACGGAGGACTTAATGATTCAAAAAAGGAAATTGCCAAAATAACTAATCCAGAAAATGTGCGCGGAAATATCCGCGATGCCTTGACCGAAGCGGATGTCTTTATCGGCGTATCTGCTCCAAATATTTTGACAGAAGAGGATATTTCAAAAATGAATAAAAAGGCGATTGTTTTTGCAATGGCCAATCCTGTTCCGGAAATTACGCCAGAAAGAGCCGCCTCCGGTGGAGCGTATATTATTGCGACTGGTCGCTCCGATTTTCCCAATCAGCTCAATAATGTTCTGGCTTTTCCGGGAATTTTTCGGGGAGCTTTGGATAATAATGTAAAAAAAATAACGGACGAACACAAAATAAAAGTAGCTCGCGCAATTGCCAGTTTGATAAAAACTCCGAAAAGTGGTAAAATAATACCAGAAGCGCTGGACAAAAGAGTCGCGAAAAAAGTAGCCAGTGTTTTTAAAAAATAAATTTATGAAAACATACAAACAAAAAATTAATCTCGAAACTACAACGCAAATTGAATTTATTGATATAACGCATCAAGTGGAAGAAATTATTGAGAAATCAGGAATTCGGGAAGGACAAGTTTTGGTTTTTTCCCAGCACACCACTTCTGGCATCGTGATCAATCATAACGAATCAATGCTTATTCAAGATTTTATGCGAACGCTTTATCGGTTGGTTCCGGTATCTGATCGCTATTCGCACGATCTTTTTGAACTAAATCGCGCAACTACTTCTGATGGGCGCTCCAATGGCCATTCACATTGCAAAGCAATTCTTCTCGGCGCGAGTCAAACGGTGCCGATTGAAAAAGGCAAGATGGATCTTTCGGAAAAACAAAGCATTTTTTTCGTAGAAATGGACGGCGCCAGAAAAAGAGATTATATTGTCCAGGTGATAGGGGTATAACTTTTGCATGAATAATTTAATCAATAATTTAATCAAAGAGGGTTATCTCAAGACCGATTTGGTTATTGATGCGTTTTCCGAAATAAACCGGGTAGAATTTTTGCCGGAAGAATTGGAAGAAGAATTTTTGGCGGATGTGGCGCTTCCGATTGGACACGGTCAAACAATTTCTCAGCCGAAAACAGTGGCGATAATGTTGGAACTTTTGGACCCATGTCGCGGACAAAATATTTTGGATGTTGGGTCGGGTTCCGGTTGGACAACGGCGCTTCTCTGTTATATCGCCGGACATGAAGGAAAAGTGACGGCCATTGAAAGGATTGAAGGTCTTATGGAGTGGGGGAAAGGCAATGTTTCCAAGTATAAAAATTATGTGAAAAATGGAGAAGAAGGAATTGCGGAATTTTATTTAGCTGATGGCAAAAAAGGTTTTCCAAAGAATGCACCGTATGACAGAATTTTAGTGAATGCTTCCGCCAAGGTTATTCCGGAAGATTTGAAAAGTCAATTGAAAATTGGAGGAAAAATGGTCATTCCAGTGAGAAACAATCTGATTTATCTTGAGAAAAAAAGCGAAAATAATTTTTATAAAGAAGAATACCCCGGATTTAATTTCGTGGCGCTGATGTAATATGAATAAAAAAAATAAAATAATAATAATTTCGATAATTTTTCTGCTAATCCTTGCAGGTCTTTTTTATTTTAGAGCGCAAGTTTATTATTCGCAGGGAAATTCGAGTGCCAGCCAAAGTTTTGAAATCAAAAAAGGCGAAGGCAACGCGGAAATTGCCGAAAGACTCAAAGCCGAAAATCTAATTTCCGGAAAAATTTATTTCTATTATTATCTCCGCTCGCACGGTTTTCAAAATAAAATTATGCCGGGAGTTTATAGCCTTTCCGGCAATATGAAAATTCCAGAGATTGTGAGTGTGATTATCAATTCAGAAAGCCAATTTATAAAAATTACTTTTCCGGAAGGATTTACGATGAAGCAGATGGCGGAAAAATTAAATTCCAACGGACTTTCCGGCGATGAATTCCTAAAGATTGCCAATACTCCAGGAGAACTCAAAAAACGCTACAGTTATTTGACTCCGGATTCGGTCAAAACCTTAGAGGGTTATCTTTTTCCGGATACATATTTTTTCAAAAAAGATATAAGCGCGGAAAATATTGTCGGACGTATGCTGGATACTTTTGACGGAAAGCTAAATGATCAAATGCAAAAAGATATTTTGAAGCAAAATAAATCTATAAATGATGTGATTATTATGGCGAGCATCGTTGAGCGCGAAGTGCAGACTCTTGAGGATATGAAAATAGCGAGCGGAATTTTTTGGAAAAGAATTGCTAGTGGTCAGCGTCTTCAAAGTGATGCTCCGCTTTCCTATATTTTAGGCGACACGAATGATCAGCACAGCGGAAAAGATTTAGAACTTAATTCGCCATATAACACCTATCGCTTTTCTGGTCTTCCGCCTGCTCCAATTTCCAATCCCGGAATCAATGCCATAAATTCTGCAATTTATCCAGAAAATTCAAATTACAATTTTTTTCTTACGGCTTCAGTTAATGGCGAAAAGAAAGTTATTTATTCTAAGACTTTCCAGGAGCATGTGGCTAACAAACAAAAATACGGATTGTAAGCATTTACTAAAATACGAATAATTTTTTAAGAAGCCTCTTGTAGAAGGCTTTTTTATAGGGTTGATTTAGAGGAAAAGTGGTGATACAATATCAGTATAAAAGTTTTGTCATGCTGAATTTATTTCAGCATCTAAAAAAATACCAAGATCCCGAAACAAGTTCGGGATGACATAAAAATATGGATAATAATAAAAATAGTATTCCATTAGCTGATCGGATTCGGCCGGAAAAATTATCTGATTTTTTCGGGCAGGAAAAACTGATCGGCGAAAAATCTTTTTTGAGCGTTGCCATCAAAAATGACAATGTGCCGTCAATGATTCTTTGGGGTCCGCCCGGTTCAGGAAAAACCACTCTTGCTTTCATTATCGCCAAAAATACCGGCGCGGAATTTATCACACTTAGCGCCACTTCCAGTGGAAAAAAAGATTTGATTGAAGTTATCGCTAAAGCTAAAAACAATCAGCTTAAGAATAAAAAAACTATTCTTTTCATTGACGAAATCCACCGCTGGAACAAATCACAGCAGGACGCACTTTTGCCCAGCGTAGAAAAAGGTATAATTATTTTTATTGGCGCGACAACAGAAAACCCCAGTTTTGAAGTGAACGGCGCTTTGCTTTCGAGAACGCGGGTTTTTGTTTTGGAAAAACTAACCGAGAAAGATTTGGAAAAAATAATCCAGCGGGCGGTGAAAATTATAAACAGTGGCAACATGAAAGAAGAAGCGATAAAATTTTTATCGCGAATGTCAAATGGCGATGCTCGAACAGCGCTAAATGTTTTGGAAATATTATGCGGTCAAAAAAATAAAAATATTTCCATTGAAAAAATAAAAGAAGTTTTTCAAAAAACTCATCTGCTTTATGATAAAAACGGAGAAGAGCATTTCAATATTATTTCTGCGCTTCATAAATCAATGCGCGGAGGGGATGCCGACGCCGCGCTTTATTGGATAACTCGAATGCTCGAAGGTGGGGAAGATCCACTCTATATTGCGAGGCGTCTGGTGCGTTTTGCGTCCGAAGATGTTGGTCTCGCTAATAATACCGCCCTAATTCTAGCCAATGCGGTTTTTGATGCCTGCCACAAACTTGGTATGCCGGAATGTAGTGTTCATCTGGCGCAGTGCGTTATTTATCTTTCAAAAAGCAAAAAAGATATTACGGCTTATGAAGCGTATGGAAAAGCAAAATCTGATGTAGAAAATTTTGGCAATTTGCCGGTGCCACTTCACATTCGCAACGCGCCGACAAAACTAATGAAAGATTTGGGATATTCCAAAAATTATAAATATACGCCAAAAGAGGACAGCTCGAATCAAACTTATCTTCCGGAAGAGTTGGAAGGGAGAAAGTATTTTTGAAAGTTTATTTATTTTATGTTATCCCGAACTTGTTTCGGGATCTCTGGTAGGTTTTGATTTAATTGAGATGCTGAAACAAGTTCAGCATGACAAGTTTAATATAAATTATTTTTTTCTATGCCAATTCTCAAGCAAAATTTCTACAATCAGAATACTTTAAAAGTTGCCAAGAATTTGCTGGGTTGTTTTTTGGTTCGGAAAAAGGAAAAGAAAATAATTCGAGTGGTGATAACGGAAACAGAAGCTTATCGCGGGTTTCATGATCTGGCTTCACACGCTTCAAAGGGGAAGACAGAGAGAAACAAAATTATGTTTGGAAAATCGGGGCATGCTTATATTTATTTAGTCTACGGCATGCACTGGATGCTGAACATTGTGACGGAAGAAAAAAATTTTCCGGCGGCGGTGCTTATTCGTGGAGTTAATCTTTTGAATGAAAAAGGGGAAACGATAAAAAAACTTGATGGTCCGGCGAAACTGACTAAATTTCTTGGAATAACCGGAAAATTAAATGGTTTGGATATGGCGCAGAAAAAAATTCTTTGGGTGGAAAAGGGGGAGATAAAAAACAAAAAAATTATCAAATCAAAAAGAGTGGGCGTGGATTATGCCAAACACTGCAAAGAGTGGAAGTGGAATTTTAAACTTGATTTGTAATATTTTAATGGCAACTTGACATGAGGTTGCTTTATTATTAGAATAACATTATGAAAAAAGGAAATAAAAAAACTGAATATACAACCAAGGCGGATATTGAAAAATTAATGGAAACGCAAACTAAAATTCTTTTAAATGCGATAGATGCTGTTATGGAAAAACGGTTAGAAAAGATTGAATTAAGACTGGGTAATAAAATTGATAATGTTCAAACCCTTATTGATGCCTATGTGAAAAACCAAGAAGATTTTAGGCAAGAATTTATGATTATGAAGGAAGAGATGAAAAATATCAAGAAAATCATTAAAGAAAAGTTTAATTTGGAAGTGTCAGCTATTTAATATAAATAAGCTTGGCTTTTAATTTAGTCCTTTATCTAAGGGCTTTTTTTATTTGACAAAATGCCTAAAACCTGCTATACTCATATATCGTACCTAAGATTTGGTTTTCAGAATTTCGCGTATAAGTTCCAATGCAAAAACACCCTCCTTAGTTTTTGCTAGTAGGTAAAATGTATTTTTTCGGGATAATTCTTGAAAAGATGCTATCTTGTATGCGGAATTGTGAAAGGCAATGGATTGTTGTTTAAACCCAAACAATGTTATTAAGGAGAAAAAAGATGGTAGAAAAGATGATGAAAAAGAAGATCTCATCTAATCCGGGTAAGGAGTGCGCCGTAATCATGGCTTTGGGTCTCATTTCATCCATACTGGCGGTGATATTTGCAGAGGAGCCAATCCCTGCGCCGGTGTACTTTTTGATAAATATCATTACCGCTGTGGGAAGCATTGGTTTCGGTTTCATGCTTGGGCAAAAAAACGTGTTGGATTTTTTCCGCGACAAAAAAACGGAGAAAAAAGGAGAATCAGTGAAGAAGGAAATACAGATATTGATTACCTCCAATCTCGACCCGAATGCTTTCACAAAAGACCCGTGGACAATCATAAAATAAGCCAGATCTGAGGGAACCTGGCAACAAATTAAAAGGGGAGTCACTAGAACATTCAGTGTCTCCCTTTTATAATTCTTGTTTCCGTGCTTTTTCTTTCCGCAAGAAAAAGTAGCAAAAAGAACTCTCAGCCGAGCTTGCGCGCCAATAAATTCTGTGTTCGCTGGCTAAAATTTATGTTCCGCTACGCTCCATAATAAATTTTTTAACGCCAACTCGCTTGAATTTATAATGTCGCGCTGCGCAAGGCTGAAATAAAGATGAAAATACTAAAAAAGTTTTTCGATTTCCCCCAAAATATTCTCGGATATTTTTTTTATTGTCTCAAGTTCTTCGGCGGAAAATTTTTCCAATACAAAATCGCCCGCCTCGACTCGCGGAGACGTTTCGTCGACGCGAGGCGGGTGCGTGTCTAGGCGACAAACTAAAGCTTCGCCAACTGATTGTCCGATGCCAACCCGAATTCGTTTGAATTTCTGTGTGCCAAGCTGATCAATGATATTCTGGACGCCATTGTGTCCAGCCGAAGATGAATCAGTCGCGATTTTATATTTTCCAAGCGCGATGTCAATGTCATCATGAATAACAACAATATCTTCAGGAGTCAGTTTATAAAAATCTAAAATCGATTTAACAGCTGTTCCGGAAAGGTTCATAAAAGTTTGAGGCTTAACCAGTAAAATTTCTTTGTTATTGATTTCTCCCTTAGAAATTTCCGCATCAAATTTTTTATTAAATTCAAACTCCGGAAAATTCCATTTTTCTTTGATTTTGTCCAACATTAAAAATCCGGTGTTATGCCGAGTGTTTTCATATTTTTTTTCCGGATTGCCAAGGCCGATAATAATTTTCATATTGTATGATTAATTTTCATCTTCATTATAATCCTTAAAGCTGACTTCCGCCAGAGAATAGCGGGGGATAAGATCTTTCCCAATAACCAAAACTAAATCAGTCGATACATTACCGATTAATTTTTTATATTTCGCATCTAAATTTTCAGAAGTTTTGGCTGGCAATTTTTTTATGAGTTCATTTAAGGTAAAAGGCTTATTTTTGCCGGTTAAATCATAAACAAAAGTTTCATTTTCCAAACTTTTTCCAAAATCAGAAAGAACAACAACATTTTTGTATCCAAAACTGTCTTTCAACAAGGCAGTTAATCGCTTGAGAACTAATTCATTCCCGCTTTTATTTATGAGAATAACGCTGGCATTTTCCTTGGCGATTTCTTCTCTCGTTCTTTTTATTTCATTGGTATCGAAAATATTTTGCGCGATGTCCTGGACTTCGCTCCAATTTCCAATTCTTGGAATGAGCGCGGAAGTTTGATAAATGCGAGAACCCTTGAGCAGGCTGTCGCTTTTCCAGGCGTCAAGCACGATGTTATTGATATTGTCTGTATCTAATTTTCTGGCTAATTTTATAAAATCTTCAAGTTCGGAACTGGAAATGTTCGTTTTCACATTTTCTCCCAAAACATTAAGCAGTTGATTTAGCGCTACGGCATTGAGCAGTGTGCCGGTGGAAAAAATTTTATTTTTTACCGCCTGCATAACTTGCTGTTGCCTTTTGGCTCGACCAAAATCACTCTCCGGATCATCATGTCGCATTCGAGCATATTTCAAAGCGGTTGCTCCATCAAGATGATGAAAACCTTTCTTGAGTTCAAAAATTTCATAACTATAATTCGGCCCGGGATACTTTGGATCATAAATATCTCGCTCGCTGGTGATATTTATTCCGCCAATGGCATCGATGGCTTTTTGAAAACCGTCAAAATTTAGCACGACCCAATAATCAATATCGAGTGAAGTGATATTTTTTATCATTGCTTTCATTGGCTCCATAGATTTTTCTGAATTTTCAGGATAACTTCCCAGACCGTATCCATAAATAGTATTTATTTTATTTTCATAGCCCGTGTTTGGAACTTCTGCATAAAGATCACGCGGAATGGAAAGGAGCGCTACTTTTCCGGTTTTTGTATTGAGGCTGGCAATCATTATTGTATCAGCCAAATTGCTTCCGGGTTTGCCTTTGCCGGCAATTCCCAAAAGAAGAATATTTATTCTTTCGCCGTTTGCTTTCTCGAGATTAATTTTATTCGGGACAACTATATTTTTAAAAGTGCCAAAAAAGGAAGCGCTATTGTCATTTTTCACATTTATCTTGTTTTCCACTTCAGTTATTTTCCAGATAAAAAACGCGCCATGAATAAGACCGATGAAAACTATAAAAAAAGCCAGCCCAAAAACAAGTTTTATGAAGATATTTTTTATTTTCATTGTTTTAATAATAAACGGATAAAGTACATAAGTCAAACTTTGGCTGATTCAAGCCACATTTTGCTATTGTCAAAGAGCCTTTTATCTGTTATTATAAGGCAATGAAAGAGGAAAATTCCAATTATTCTTATCAGGGAGTGGGGGAGTTCATACTTGAGATAATAAAAATCATTGCACTGGCCTTCATAATAATCGTTCCGATAAGAGTTTTTTTATTTCAGCCGTTTTTTGTGCAAGGCGCTTCTATGGAGCCTAATTTTGAAGACGGACAGTATCTTATCATAAACGAATTCGGGTTTAAGGAAACAAATATAAATTTGGGTTCGCATTCTATTTTAGATGTAAATCCATTCAAAGAAATTGAAAGGCAGCGGCCGGTAGTTTTTCGCTATCCACTGGATCCTAAAAAGTTTTTTATCAAAAGAGTGATTGGGTTACCGGGAGAAAAAGTTCAAATTAAGAATAATGAAATTTCGATTTTCAATGAAAGTAATCCTAACGGATTTGTGTTGGACGAAAAAACATATATTCCAATCGGCACGCCGACAAAAGGAGATACAACGATAACACTCAAAGACAATCAATATTTTGTTTTGGGCGACAATCGCGCTTTTAGTTCCGATTCCAGAATGTGGGGGCCGGTACCAAAAGAAGATATTATGGGAGAGGTGCTTCTGCGTGCTTGGCCACTAGATAAAATAGCAGTATATTAATTTTCAATTATCAATTTACAATTTACAATGAATTTTCAATTAAATAATTTTCAATGAACAGTGAAACATTGAGAATTGATTGAAAATTAGAAATTGAAAATTTTAAATTTAAATTCATTATGGTTATCAAAAAAATTTCTAAAAAATCTAAAATTGAAAAGCCCAAAGAAGAGCCTCTGGTTTTGCAAACACTTCGCGGAATGAAGGATATTTTGCCAGTTGATCAGCCGTATTGGGAACAAGCCCGAAGAATGACGGAAAAATTAGCGCGCGATTATGGATTTTCAAGACTCGACACTCCGATTGTCGAATTTTCCAATCTTTTCACCAGAAGCATCGGAGAAGGCACGGATATTGTGGAAAAAGAAATGTATAATTTTTTGACTCGCGGAGGAGACAAAGTGGCGCTTCGCCCAGAACTTACGGCTGGAAATTGCCGAAGCTATATTCAAAATGGGATGCATCTTCAACCAAAGCCGGTAAAGATTTTTTCAACTGGTCCGGTTTATCGCTATGACAGACCGCAAGAAGGACGATATCGCGAACACTATCAAGCAAATTTTGACGCCTATGGCGAACAAGATCCGATTCTTGACGCGCAAATGATTCAAATCGCTCATCGGTTGGTTCAAGCGCTTGGGATAAAAACAGTCCAGATGCAAGTTAATTCAATTGGTTGCCCGGCTTGTCGAAAAGATTATAAAGAACTTTTGGTAAATTATTTGGAATCAAAAAAACTCAAGCTTTGCCAGGATTGCAAAAGAAGAATGCAAGCAAATCCTTTGCGTGTTTTAGATTGCAAAGAGGACAAATGTTCGCAGGTAGCAGCGCTCGCGCCTCAATCCGTTGATCACCTTTGCGAAGATTGTCGAAATCACTTCAAAACTCTTTTGGAATATTTAGATGAACTCGATTTGCCGTATATAATCAATCCGCACTTGGTTCGCGGTCTGGATTATTACACAAAAACTGTTTTTGAGATTTGGTCCAGCGCGGAAGAAGGCAAAAAATTGTCACTGGGTGGAGGTGGAAGATATGATCGGCTCATCAAAATGATGGGCGGGGAAGATACGCCGGCAATTGGTTTTGGAATTGGAATGGAGCGAATAATATCGGAGATGAAAAGGGTGCAGGCCAAGCCGTATAAACCGCCACGCCCGAAAGTATTTTTGGCGCAACTTGGAAATTTGGCCAAAAAGAAAAGTTTGAAACTTTTTTCCGAGTTGGAAAAAAATGGAATTCTCACCGCCGAAAGTTTCGGCCGGGGAAGTTTGAAATCGCAACTTAAAGTGGCAAATAAGCTTGGCGTAGAAATTACCTTGATTTTAGGACAGAAAGAAACGCTGGACGGAACAGTAATTGTGAAAAATATGACAACCGGAGCGCAAGAAACTGTGAGCGCGGATAAATTGGTAGATTTGATCAAACGAAAATTGAAAGCGGATAATGTGGTAGTTTATCATAATGCATAACCATATATGGATTGTATTTTTTGCAAAATTATTAGCAAGGAAATTCAATCAGAAATTGTTTTTGAGGATGAAGATGTTTTTGCTTTCAAGGATATTCATCCAATCGCTCCTGTGCATATTCTGATTATTCCAAAAAAGCATATTGAAAGCATAAATGATCTGAAAGAAGAAGATACGAATCTTGTCGGAAAGATGATAATAGCTTCGAAAAAAATTGCCAAAGACTTTGACATATCAGAAAAAGGGTATAAACTATTAATTCGAACGGGGGAGTGGGGAGGACAGGAAGTCCCGCATATTCATTTGCATTTGATTGGCGGAGCAAAACTTTATGAAGAAATAAGGCCGGAATAATTTAGAAATTATAATTTTATAATAATAGATTGGAGGTTTCTATGATTGAAGTAAAAAAGAAAGATCGCGAATCGTCAGAAAGTTTGATTCGAAGATTCAGCCGTCGCGTTCAACAGAGCGGTGTTTTGGTGCAAGCCAGAAGATCTCGCTTTCGCCGTGATGAAAAAAGCAAAAGAGAAAAAATTGCCGGCGCGATATATAAGGAAAAAGTGAAAAAAGTTGTAAATCGCCTCAAGAAAATGGGAAAATTCGACGAAGAAAATTTCAAGAATGTGAAGAAGAAGTTAATAAAATAGGCGACCCGAATGACTCGAATTTTCATTCGAATGACTCGAATTCATTCGAATAATTCGGATGTCCATTCGTAAATTAGAGTCGCTTTATAATTATGTTAAAACAAAAAATTTTAGACGATTTGAAATCTGCTATGAAGTCGGGGGACACAGCTAAGCGCGATACTCTTCGAATGCTGGATTCAATGGTAAAAAACTGCGAAATCGAAAAGAAAAAAAGAGAAGAAGGACTCACAGACGAAGAAGTTCAAGAAGTGATTGCGCGAGCGATAAAACAAAGGAAGGACAGCGTTTCTCAATATGAAGCTGGTGGAAGGCCAGAATTGGCAGAAAAAGAAAACAAAGAAATAGAAATTCTTTCAGCTTATATGCCTCTCCAAATGAGTGAAGATGATGTCAGAAATGAAATTAAAAAAGTAATTGCCGAGATTGGAGCTGTCTCTAAGTCGGAGATGGGCAAAGTAATGGGCACAGCGATGAGTCGGCTCAAAGGAAAAACGGACGGAAATTTAGTCAAAAAAATCGTCGAGGAAGAATTGAAATAGTTTTTGAAGCGCCCTTAGGGGCGCTTTATTTTATTTATGAAAATTGATTTTGATTTTAATGATCGAGAGAAAAGCGGAATTAAGAAAAAATTCCTATTTCAAGTTATTCAAAAAACTTTGTCAAATGAAGAATTTGGATATTTGAAAAATAAAAATATTTCAATCAGTTTCGCATCAGTGGACGGGAAAGAAATTGCGAGGATTAATAAGATATATCGAAAAAAAAATGTGGAGACGGATGTGCTTTCATTCTCGGAATATAAAAATCAAAAAGGGATAATTGGGGCTGGGGATAAGAACATATATCTTGGCGAGATAATTGTGTGCTATAATTATATAAAGAAATATACCAAGAAAGAAAAAAAGAATATGAAGCGCCAATTGGCGGAAATAATTTCTCATGGTTTGCTTCATCTTTTAGGTTTTAAGCATTCCAAGAAAATGTTTGCGATTCAAAAGGAAGTTAGTTTTAGTTTTTAAATATAAAAAAATGGCAAGAATAAAAGAATTTTTAAAAAGTTTCGCCAATGCTATGCGGGGCTTGAAGTATGCGATTAAGAATGAAAAAAATTTCCAGCACGAATTAATCGTAGCAATTTTAGCAGTCGGCGCGATGATTTATTTTCGTGTGACGAGGCTAGAAATGATTGTGGTTGTTACGATGATTATGGCGGTCTTGGTTATGGAAATGTTAAATACTATAATAGAAAGAATTATCGATATTTTGAAGCCTAGTGTTCATCCTTACGCAAGGCTCATAAAAGATCTTATGGCAGCGAGCGTTCTTTTGACATCTATCCTAGCTCTCATTATCGGACTGGTAATATTTATTCCTCATATTTTTTAGAATAGAAAATTATGCTTGGCTGAAAAACTTTGCGGCCAATCGTATTTTATTGTATAATTTAATTTACAGGGGTTTCAATAATCAATTAGTGTTTTTATCATGTCGAGAAAGAATATAATTTGTGGAATTGATGTCGGTTCTTCCAGTATTCGAACGGTCATCGCACAAACAATTTCGCCGGAAGAAAAACCAAGAATTATCGGAGTAGGCACGGCCCCGTCTTTAGGCGTGCGAAAAGGAGTAATAGTGAACATTGAAGAAACTTTACAAGCAGTGAATGAATCTTTGGAAAAAGCTGAAAGAACAGCGGGCATAACTATCGACCGGGCAATTGTGAGCATTGGAGGCAATCATATTTCTTCCCAATATTCCAAAGGAGTGATTGCAGTCGGGCGAGCGGACGGCGAAGTGGTGGAGGACGACATTGAAAGAGTTATTGGCGCGGCGCAAGCAATTTCTGTTCCGGCGAATCGCGAAATAATTCATATCATTCCAAAAAGTTATTCTTTAGATGATCAGAAAAATATCAAAGATCCGCTAGGAATGAATGGCGTGCGCCTGGAAGTAGACGCGCTGATTATTGAAGGCTCAACGCCCTATATTAAAAATCTATCAAAATGTTTTGAACAAGCGAAAATTGATGTAGAAAATTTTGTATTGGCGCCTCTGGCATCCGCCAAGGCAACACTTACTAAAAGACAAAAAGAATTGGGCGTGGTACTCATTGATATCGGTGGCGGAACAACATCTTTGGCGGTTTTTGAAGAAGATGATCTGATTGCAAGTTCCATCATTCCGGTTGGTGGAAACCATATTACTAATGATATCGCGATCGGTCTTCGCACTTCCATTGATGTGGCGGAAAAAGTAAAAATAGAATTTGGTAGCGCGCTTCCTCGGGAAATCGGAAAAAAAGAAGACATAAATTTAGCGGAAATTGATTCCAGTGAAGAAGGAATAGTTTCTCGCCATCATGTGGCGGAAATAATCGAAGCCAGGCTTGAAGAAATTTTCAATTTAGTTAATAAAGAACTTAAAAATATTGGAAGGGACAAGTTGCTTCCAGCTGGTGCATTATTGGTGGGTGGAACAGCCAAGCTTCCCGGCGCGGTTGATTTGGCCAAGGAAGTTTTGGGACTACCGGCACAAACTGGTTTTCCCACTCCGCTTGGAGGGCTGGTGGATAAGGTTGATGACCCATCCTTTGCCACAGTTATTGGGCTTTTAATTTGGGGTATAGAAGAAGGGCAAACAGGTGGCGCAATTAGTTCTTCTGGAAGAGTTTTAGGTAATTTAGCGAATCGTTTTGGTGGCAAAGCCGGAGAGATAAAAAAATGGATGGAAAAATTTCTGCCGTAAATTTGAAATTGACGCTTTCACAGGGGGTGTTATAATAAAAATAGGCTTTAAGTAAACAAAAATACAAAGGGGAATACTTATTTGACACACACTAATTTGATGTGCTATATTTAGCTACTAATAAAATACTAAATTTTTATAAACATATGGCAGAAATAAAACCGCCTGTAGAAACTTTTGCAAGAATCAAAGTAGTCGGAGTGGGAGGCTCTGGCGGACACGCAATCAGCCGAATGATTGATGCGAAACTTAAGGGCGTAGAATTTGTGGCGATCAATACTGACGCACAAGACTTGCATCATAACAAAGCTTCAGAAAAAGTTCATATTGGAAAAAATTTGACCAAAGGATTGGGAGCCGGGATGAATCCGGATATTGGTCGGCAAGCAGCTGAAGAAAATCGCGATGAAATTCAAGAAGTTTTGAAAGGGGCGGATATGATTTTTGTCACTTGCGGACTTGGAGGCGGAACAGGTTCAGGCGCTGCTCCAATTGTAGCGGAAACTGCCAAAGAGTTGGGGATACTAACTGTAGCAGTTATCACTAAACCGTTTAGCTTTGAAGGTGCACAGCGAAGAGCGATTGCGGAAGAAGCATTGGAAAATTTGCGAGAACGAGTTGATACGCTCATCACAATTCCTAATGACAAACTGCTTCAAATTATTGATAAAAAAACTACTCTTATAAATTCCTTTAAGATTGTAGATGATGTGCTTCGTCAAGGCGTGCAAGGAATTTCTGATTTAATTACAAAACCTGGAATAGTCAATGTTGACTTTGCTGATGTGAAAGCCATTATGTCCAACAGTGGATCAGCGCTTATGGGCATTGGAATTGGCGTTGGAGAAAATCGCTCCGCTGAAGCAGCCAAGGCTGCCATCAGTAGTCCGCTTCTCGAACTTTCTATTGATGGAGCGAAAGGCGTACTGTTTAATGTGAGCGGTTCATCTGATCTTACAATGCTTGAAATCAATGAAGCAGCCAATATCATCACTGAATCAATCGACCCGAATGCTAAGGTAATTTTTGGTGCGGTGGTAGACGAAACAATGAAAAAAGGAGAGATTCAGATTACAGTAGTAGCCACTGGCTTTGACGCGGACAGAGTGAAAGAATCTCCAATGGAAAAAATGTCTCGAATTACAATTGAAAATTCAAGAAAAAAAGAAGAAACTGAAGAAAAACCGAGAATAACTTTCCCAGAAAAATTCGAATCAAAAATGATAATTGAAGAAAAAATTCCGCCAAAACCTCAAAGAAATATTTTGCAGACGCAAAAAAACAAAGAACTGGAAGATGAAGATGACGAACTGGAAATCCCAGCTTTCATTCGAAGGAAGATGGGCAAATAAGGCTCAAAAATTATAAAAATATTTCAAAATAATCCCCGATTTTCGCGGGATTATTTTTTTATTCAGACTTATCCACAGTTGGAATTTGAAAAATTTACAAAAGTCTGAAAATTTAGTATAATAAAAACATAATAAAATCTTTTAAAATTCACCCAGTGGAGCATTGTTCCATTAGGCAGAAATAAAAAAATGAAAGAAAATAAAATTTTAATTAGCTTAGCAGTAGCTGTTTTTGGTTTGATTATTTTTGCAACTTCAGCTCAAGCCGCGCCAAGCTGCACAGGCTATGATGTGTCAGTCGCATCAGGAAATTATGTGTCTACTTCAATGATTGCAACGGGTGCAAATAGGGTATCTTGGGAATGCACTGACTTTGCTCCTTCTGGTTCTCTCACTGGCGATACTTTTAAATATACAAAAGGAAAAAAGGTTAGCCAAACAGGCGTGACGATTGAAACAGGAAAGCCACTCACTAGCAATTATAAATATATTAATGAATCTGGAGTTGCGCAAAAGAGAGTTTGTAATTTTACTGTTTGGGCATTTAGTGATCCAAAAGTTACAAGCACTTGTACTGGTACAGTAACGGTTAATCCACTTTCAAGTTCTGGCCAAGCGACAACTTTACCAAATTGCAAATTTACATATTATGCGGCAAGTATTCCTTCTGGTTCGAGAGTTTATATTGATTGGGATTTCACTGGAGCTGACAAAGTGACTTTTGAATGTACTGATTTTGCTTGCAGTAATAATATTTGCACTTACAATAAAAATGGCCGAAAACAACAAGGAGAGAATTGGCTTTCAGTTGCTCCAATAAAAAGTGATTGGAAGGTTGATAAGGTAGCTGCTACTTGGATTGGTGCCGGCACAGAATCTTGCAAATTTACTGCTACAAATACAAAAGGATCGTCTACTTGCACTTCAGGCCCCCTAACAGTCAGGGCAACGGATTCTGCAACGGGCATTTGCGGAACAGCTGGTGGAAAAGTATATGGAAGCTCTGATACTAGTTTTGGTTCAGATACTTTTTGTTATGTCGGAAAATTGTCAAAAGAACCTCAATTTCCTTCGACACTTCCTACTGCGGATACGGTATTTTGGTCTTGTGGAGGAGAAACTGGGATACAAAAAGTGAATTGCTCAGCCTCTAGAACTAGCACGACAAAACAAATAAATGGTGCCTGCGGAGTAGCACAGGGGAGCTATAGCGAAAGCGATTCTATTTTTCGTTCCCCTCAGAGCTTTTGTTCGGAAACACAAAAATTTTGCGCAAAAGGAACAATTAAACAAATTGGTGAGACAGGGATAGGACAATCGACCTGGGCGTTAGATCCGAACAACGGCAATTCAATAGCTTTTCCAGAAAAAATGAGTTCTGTGAGTTGGATTTGCCAAGGATTAAATTGTCCAGCTAATGATACTAGTTGTAGTCCTAAGTGCACCGCGACTCGAGGAAATGTTACAAATACAGCAGATGAGTGCGGAACAGCTAATGGAAAAATCTATGAAAACAATGCAGGGTTTGGCAGTGATACTCTTTGCAAAAATTCCACGCCGGCAACTCCTAGTTTTGCGCCAAACGCCCAAGGATTTTTTATTGATGCTACTTGGACTTGCGGAGCTGGCACAGGAAAAGTTTCTTGTTCGGCGCATAAAAAAACCAGTTCATCTTGCGGAGCAGAAAGTGGAAAAAAATATTCTTCTAATTCATCTGCATTTGATTCAAATAATTTCTGTGCTCAAGGATACGAGTTGGTTGGTTCAATAATTCCTGATCTAAATAAGACTGATAGTAGTGGAGGAATAACTTGGCAGTGCCAATCATCCTCGTGGCTTAAAAATATTTTCAATTGGTTGACTTTCGATGCTTTTTCTAAAAATGATAAGGCAACTTGTTCTGCTTCTAAGGGCATGTCTTCTTTTCACAATTCAGAAACTTTAGTGAGTTGTGGTGCAGCAGCTAAAAATTACCCATTAGCGACTCAAGCCGAAGTTCCAATTGCTAATGGATTATGTAGTATTAATGGAGTATCAAGCACCGGTGAAATATCGCCGAAATTTGGCAGTGATTCTGCAAAACCTAATGAAGCTACTTGGAATTGTATTAATAAAAATAATATTGAAGATGTAAAATCTTGCACAGCTACTCGGGGCGCGGTTAATACAACATCTGAAGAAAGTAAGCCCTCGCTTCCAAAACCGATTGTTGGTATATGCGGAAGCGCAGCTAAAACTTATTCAGCAGGTGCACCAGGTTTTGGAAATGACACTTTTTGCAAATTCGGAGATCCTACTCCGGGCGCTCCTGAATTTCCTAAAAGCACAACCGGCTATATTTCGGTATGGCGCTGCCCGATTGGCCTAAACAGTCCGGTGCGTGTTTTGTGCACAGCCTGCAGGAATAAGGTTTCAGCTAATGGATCTAATTCTTGCAAAGCAGGGGCAAAAACAATAGCAGAAACAGAAACAGAAAATGGAACTGGAACTGGAACGACGATAGAAGATGCTGGAACTGGAATTGATGAAACTGAAAATTCTAGCACTGGAAATAGCGAAGATACAAGCACTGGCAGTAGTAATGATGACAACACTGAGGAAGCCGGAACTAATGTGAACACAAATACTGGTGGCACTGGAACAAATAATAATATTGTTACTAATCCTGTCATTGGTAGTAATGATAACTTCTGTGGGCCGGCGGCTAGAAAATATACCTGGAAAGAAACGGCTTTCGATAAGGGAGGATTTTGCAGTAGTCTTAGTCTTGGAGGAGCAAGAGGTGTTCCAGGAAAATTTATAGAACGAGGTCAAAGTGAAACTTGGTATTGCGTACATACAAATACAGGAGGTGAAAATGATAGTTATTCAGTTTGTAAAGCTATGCGAGAAAATATTTGCACAGTCAGAAGCATTGGAGTTGTGAAGGGGATATGTGGTAGCGCAACAGGCGATTATTATTCAAACGAAACTGCTCTTCGGTCGGAATTTTGTAAATCTGGAAATCCCGAATTTTACTTTGGAGATAAGTCTGCCAGTATTAGTCAAGACGATATCTGCAATGGTTCTAAATTTCCTTTCCCTACAGCTGATAGGCCAACGCAATGGACATGTGTAGGGAGTGAACCTCAATATAATTCAGGCCTTTGCACCGTTAAATACAAGGATTATTTTAAAGGAGAATGTGGAAGCGCAGCGGGATATTATAATAAAGAAGAAAGAAAATCAAAAACATTCAGATCAAATGAATTCTGCAAAGTCGGGGATGTTGGAATAAGAGATGACATTAATCATATAAAAAATGCGGATGGTACTTATACATTTATTTTTCCAACAGCTAAATTAATAAATACAAAATGGAAATGCTTTGGAAGTGATGCGAGATATGATGTAGATTGTACCGCTACACTCAGGGGCGAAGGTGGAAGCTGGTATTCAAAAGCTGCAGCTAGTGTTGCTGGCGGAGTCACTTTTGTGGTTACCGGTGGCAATACCGAGGCTGCTGCCGCTGCTGCCGTTGCAACTAAAAACTTTCTGGATTAATTGATATTATTTGAAAGTTATCCACAGTTCATAAAAAATAGCCCAAAAAGGGCTATTTTTTATCTCTTGGCAGGATTTTCACTTGTGGTATAATGTCAATACCATACACAATATGTAGAGTAAAATTTAATTTAATAATAAAATAATGATTTGTCCATTTTGCAATCACAATGATACGAAGGTTGTTGATTCGCGTGATACTAATGACGGAAAAATAACTCGACGAAGAAGAGAATGTTTGAAATGCAACGCGCGCTTCAGCACTTATGAAGAAGTGGAACTACTTCGTCTCGTTGTTATAAAAAAAGATGGTTCAAAAGTAGATTATGACAAGAATAAAATTGAAACTGGAATTAG
Organism: Patescibacteria group bacterium; assembly: GCA_022709735.1. GTDB lineage: Bacteria > Patescibacteriota > Minisyncoccia > Moranbacterales > UBA2206 > UBA2206. The sequence continues at coordinate 110,350 of JAKLIG010000001.1, forward strand.
AAAAGCTTTGGAAAAAAGGCCGGTGTCGGAAGAAAAAGTAGCGAAACTCATGGGAGACATTGAATATGAAATTGGATCAAACGAAAAACCGGAAATCACCACGCGAGAGATTGGAAAAATAGTCTTGAAAAAACTAAAAGAACTCGATGAAGTGGCTTATGTCAGATTTGCCAGCGTCTATAAATCATTTGGGTCAGTAGAAAGTTTCAAAAAAGAATTAGACGCGTTTGATAAATGATTTACGAACTACTAAAAAAATACGAAATACGAAAGTACGAAAGGAAGTTTAAGTGTTTCGTAATTCGATCATTTCGTAGTTCGTAAATAAAAAAGCAATTAATTTTTTTAAATATTTAATCTATGAAAGGTAAAACAAAAATCAAAAAGGGGACAAAAGGGGGGAAGGTCGAAAAGAAAAAAATCGAAAATAAAATTCGAAAAGTTGTCAAAAGAAGCGGAGAAGTCGTGCCGTTCAATCAGAAAAAAGTAACCGAAGCGGTCTACAAGGCTTTTTGTGAAACCAGAGAAGCCGGGAAGAAAGAAGCAATCCAAGTTTCTAAAAAGGTTTTGCAAATGCTCAACAAAAATGCCAAGCCCGGATACATTCCGCAAATCGAAGAAATTCAGGACCTTGTGGAAAAAGTTTTGATGATTTTGGATTTTGAGGAAACGGCCAAGGCCTATATCATCTATCGAGACAAAAGAAGCAAACTGCGAGACACTGAAAGTTCGCTTTCCGAAGCGGTTGATCTTATTGACAGCTATATCAAAGAAATTGACTGGCAGGTGAAGGAAAATGCCAATATGGCGTATTCCCTCCAGGGCCTCAATAATTATGTTTCTTCTATCGTTTCCAGCAAATATTGGATGGATCGAGTTTATCCAAAATCCATAAAAAGAGCCCATGAAGAAGGGGATTTCCATATTCACGATTTGGATAAAATTGCCGCCTATTGTTGCGGTTGGGATCTTCAAGATCTTCTGACTCGCGGGTTCACTGGCGTGTCCGGAAAAATTTCTTGCAAAGCGCCAAAACATTTTCGATCAGCTCTCGGACAAATTGTGAACTTTTTCTATACCACGCAGGGCGAAACGGCTGGTGCGCAAGCTTTTTCTAATTTCGATACTTTGATGGCACCGTTTATTCGCTACGATAAATTGGATTATGAAGCGGTCAAGCAAGCTATGCAGGAATTTATTTTCAATCTCAATGTACCAACGCGTGTAGGATTTCAAACTCCGTTTACCAATCTGACAATGGATATGACTTGTCATCCGACTTACAAAGATCAAAATGTAATTATTGGCGGAGTTCCGCAAAAAGAAAAATACAGTGAATTTCAAGAAGAAATGAATTTAATCAATCGCGCTTTTGCGGAAGTGATGACGGAAGGCGATGCGAGCGGAAGAATTTTCACTTTTCCAATTCCAACTTATAACATTGATAAAAATTTCAATTGGAATGATGAAAAATTCAATCCAATTTGGGAAATGACTGCTAAATACGGCATTCCATATTTTGCTAACTTCGTGAATTCCGATATGAATCCGGAAGACGCGAGATCGATGTGTTGCCGACTTCGTTTGGATAATCGCGAACTGCACAAAAGAATGGGCGGACTTTTTGGCGCGGCGCCTCTCACCGGTTCAGTTGGAGTGGTCACAATAAATCTTCCTCGCGTTGGATATTTAGCTAAAGACAAAAAAGATTATTTCAAACGGCTTGATGCGCTAATGGATTTGGCCAAGGAAAGCATGGAGATTAAAAGAAAAATAGTCGAAAATTTTACAACCAAGGGGCTTTATCCATATTCTAAATTTTATTTGGACAACATTTACAAGCGCCGTGGATCATATTGGGGTAATCATTTTTCGACGATTGGTCTTGTCGGGATGAATGAATCACTGGTTAATTTTATGGGAGAAAAAACTTCCAGCAAAAAAGGTTTGAAATTTGCCGAAGAAGTTCTCACTCATATGCGTGAAAAAATGCTCAAGTTTCAGGAAGAAACCGGCAATCTCTATAATTTGGAAGCGACTCCGGCCGAAGGCACATCCTATCGCTTGGCGCTCAAAGACAAAAAGCGTTTTCCAAAAATGATTTTTGCGAACAATGGCGCAGTAGAAAAAGGCGCCCAGCCGTATTATACTAATTCGTCTCAACTTCCAGTTGGATTTACGGATGATATTTTTGAAGCGCTGGATTTGCAAGACAGTTTGCAGACGAAATATACTGGTGGAACGGTGCTTCATGGATTTTTGGGAGAGCGAATTTATGACATTGAAACTACTAAAAATTTAGTAAAAACAATCGCCAGTAAATATCATTTGCCGTATTTCACTCTTTCTCCGACCTTCAGTGTTTGTCCGAATCATGGTTATTTGGAAGGGGAACATAAAATTTGTCCGAAATGCGTGATTGAGCAAAAATGCGAAGTATATTCTCGAATCGTTGGCTACATTCGTCCGGTGGAACAATGGAATGCAGGGAAATCGGAAGAATATAAGGATCGAAAAGAATTTGTGGTGGTTAAAAGAAAATAAAAATTTATCAAAAAAAGATAGAGGGGCGACTTTGATTTTTAAATCAGGTCGCCCTGATTTAAAAATAATTTACAATTTTCAATTTACAATTTTCAATAAATTTTCAATTGTAAATTGATCATTGACCATTGAAAATTGATTTTAGGCGGTTTTCAAAAATTAACTTTGATTGATTATCCAAAAAAATTAGCGACTACGGTTTTCACTGTTGGTTGTTCTTTCCGTTGCCCATTTTGCCATAATCCGGAACTTGTAGAGACGCACTATAGTGCGTCTCTACCGAAAGGGCAGACGGAAAAAGAATTTTTTAAATTTCTCAAAAATAGGCAGGGAAAATTGCAAGGTGTTTGCATAACGGGCGGAGAACCGACAATCCAGCCGGATATTATTAATTTTATAAAAAAAATTAAAAAACTTGGATTTTCAGTGAAGCTTGATACTAATGGTAGCCGGCCGGATGTAGTCAAAAAAATAATTGATGAAAAATTGGTGGATTATATTGCAATGGATATTAAAAATCAACCCAAGAAATATTTAAAAACCGCCGGAATTTCTGTAGGGAATGCAAATTTGCGTTCTATGTTAGATCGTGTAAAATTGTCCGTTGATTTGATTATGAATAGTCAAATCCCTTATGAATTTCGAACGACCGTTGTGCCAGGAATCCACAATGAAAAAGATTTTTTGGAAATTGCCAAATGGATTTCCGGTGTGCCAAAATATTGGCTCCAAAAATATGAAGAAACGAAAATTTTGGACCCAAAGCTTAAAAATAAAACTAAAGGCAAAAAACTGGATTTGGAAAAAATAAAAAAAAATATTGAAAGATATTTTGGGAAAGTTGGGATAAGATGAGAAACTACGAAAATACAAAAATTTACAAAAGTACAAAAAATTATGATAAATTTATTCCATTTTGTATTTTTGTAATCTTTTGTAATTTTGTAGTATGAGAATTTACGTCAAAGTCATTCCTCGTTCATCAAAAAATCTTGTTGAAAAGATTTCGGAAGGGGAATATAAAGTAAAGCTTACCGCTCCGCCAGTTCAAGGCGAAGCGAACAAAATGCTAGTTGAAATTTTAGCGGATTATTTTGATGTCTCAAAAAGCCAAGTAGAAATTATTGGAGGCAAAAGCGCTAGAATAAAGATTGTTAACATGAAATTTTTTAATTAAATAGGCCTTCTCGAAACATCGAGAAGGCCAGAAGTTGAAACGGCGGGTCTGTTTTACAACGCAACTTGGATTACCTCTGCATCAACTGACTCGGGCAACTCTAATCCGCTAATGATTGTTTTGCACCATAATAAATGCTCGCCTCGTCTGTCTATTATCTTTTGTACTTGGCAAATTTCCTCGCTTTTTTGGGGAACTTTAATAAAAAAATCTCCCAAATCCAATTCTCCTAATTTTAAATATTTCATTATACAATGTCCTCCTTTTTTTTGTTCGTTAGCTTAATTGCTAATGAACTAAGCATAATATCATAAAAAATATTAAAAGTCAAGTCGGCATGACCAAATCAAAAATCTTTTTCATTCTTTCCTTATTCTTTATCGGAGGCGTGGCAGTGGCTTCTTTTTATTATCCAAAAATATTAAGTTCGAATTCAATTTATTTATTGGTTGTTTTGGCGCTTATAACTCTAGTGGTTTTTTGGAGCAACAAAAAGAGCGTTATTTTTAGTCTTGCTTTTTTATTTTTTCTTCTTGGAATGTTTTTAGTTTCCGGAAAACTCGAGAAAATTAAAAATCTTAGCGAAGAAGAAAAGAATTTTTCGAGCGAAGTTATGATTGCCAAAGAACCAGTGATCAAAGATAAAATCCAAACACTAGTTCTTGAACCTCTAACCCAGACATCGAATGTCCATAATGGACATTCGATGTCCACGCTGTTTTTGCTGAACGCGAATGTTTATGAAGAATATAAATATGGCGAAGTTTTGAAAATAAATTGCGAGCTTCAAAGAATAAAAAATTTTGATAATAGTTTTGATTATCGGATGTATCTCGGTAAAGACGGAATTTTTTATGAATGTAAAAAGCCAGAGATTGAAAGATTAAATAAAAACGAAGGAAATGGAATATATTTAACACTGCTTAAAATAAAAAATAAATTCGAAGAAAATATCAACAAACTTATTCCGGCACCGGAATCAGGACTCTTGATCGGACTGATTTTAGGCGGGAGTGATCAGTTATCAAAAAATATTAAGGATAATTTTTCGCGCACCGGCATGACTCACATTGTGGCAGTTTCCGGCTACAATGTGACAATAATCGCCGAATATTTGATGATTCTTGGCATATTTTTAGGACTTTGGAGGCGTCAGGCTTTTTGGTTTGCGGTCACAGGCATAATTCTTTTTGTGATTATTACCGGTCTTAGCGCTTCAGCTGTTAGAGCGGGAATAATGGGAATACTTTTAATTTGGGCGATGAAAAACGGGCGATTGGCCAATTCGGAAAACGCTATTTTGTTTTCCGCTGGTGCAATGCTTCTATCTAATCCATTACTTCTAAGATGGGATATTGGATTTCAACTCTCATTTTTAGCGACAATCGGAATAGTTTATTTTTATCCAATCGCAGAAAATTATCTAATCAAGAATCATAAAGCTTTTGGAATAACGGAAATTCTTTTTCTTTCAATTTCAGCGCAAATTTTTGTTCTTCCAATCATTATGTTTAATTTTGGAACATTATCTTTGATTTCGCTTCTGGCGAATATATTAATTCTGCCAATTATCCCATTCACAATGCTTCTGGGTTTTGTGTCGGCACTTTTTGGCTTTATTTTTGAACCAGTCGCAATTATTTTTTCTTGGTTAGCGTATCTTCCGTTAAAATATGAAACTCTCATAATAAATTATTTAGGTTCTCTCAAATATGCTTCGGTTGAAATGAAAATTACATGGATTGGAGTGGCAGTTTGGTATATAATTTTGGTAGGAATTATAATAATAGTGAAGAATAAAAATAAGGAAGAACTTTAAAGCGTTAATTTTTAATTTTGTAAATAAATTCTAATTTTTAATTTCTAAATTTACTCAGTTTTATTTGGTTTAAAAATTTTGATTTTGGATTTATTTCAAAAATTATAAAATTAAAAATTATAAAATTTTCATGTTTTCTAAAAAGTATTTATATTTTTTATTAACTTTTCTTTTAATCATCAGCCTAATTCTAGCTGGAATAATTTTCTATTCCCAAAATCAAAAACTAAAAGTTGTTTTTTTTGATGTTGGCCAGGGTGATGCAATTTTGATTTCGAAAGGCGATAATCAAATTTTGATTGACGGCGGGCCAAGCGGAAAAATTGAAATGGAAAAATTGGGAAAATATATTCCTTTTTGGGACAGAAAAATTGAGCTGATTATCGCCACGCATCCCGATCAAGATCATATTGGCGGGCTTATCAGTGCAATGGAAAATTATAAAATTGGAAAAGTGATTGATAATGGCGTCGAAAATGATTCGCAGGTTTATAAAAAATATCTGGAAATAATAGCTAATAAAAATATCGAAAGATTGAAAGGAAAAAGAGGAATGAATATAAAAATGAAAGATGCCGATCTAAAAATTCTTTATCCGAATTATGTTTTAGAAAATCCGCCGACTGGTGGATCGAAAGATACGAACACTGATAGTCTTGTGGCAAAATTAAATTATGGCGAAAATTCATTTCTTTTTACTGGAGATTTTCCAACTGAAAAAGATCAAGATATTTTCAATTCTGGCGCAGATTTATCAGCCAATGTCCTGAGAGTTGCCCATCATGGCTCAAAATATGCGACTAGCGAAGAATTTTTGAGCGAAGTTAGTCCAACAGAAGCAATAATTTCTGTGGGTAAAAATAACAGTTATGGCCATCCAGCGCCGGAAATTTTAGATCGACTTAAGGCGAAAAACATTAATATTTTAAGGACGGATGAAGTTGGAGATATCGAATATGATTGCGAAAACCAATTTTCTTGCCAAATAGCTAATTAAATGATAAGTTATATATGTCAAAGAGTAATTATTTATTAAATTTAAATTTATGCCAGTAGCAAGACAACGCCACACTAAAGCGAGAAGAGACCGAGCCAGAGTCCATTATAAGCTAAAAGTGAAAGAACTGATTGCTTGCCCAAATTGCAAGGCCAAAATATCAGCCCATATTGTTTGTCCAAAATGCGGGTATTACAAGGGCAAGGAAGTGGTGAACACATTGAAGAAAGTTAATAAAAAGAAAAAATAAAAATGGCTAATCGTCATCTTTCGAGATCAATTGCGATGCAATGCCTCTATGAATGGGATTTCAACAAAAAAGATAATTCCAAGTTAGGGGAGATAGTTTCAAAAAATACCAAAGAATTCGGACCAGGAATGGACGATACTACTTTTGTGCAATCTTTAGTGGAAAATATAGTCAAGAATGTTGACAAGATTGATCCGCTGATTGAAAAATGTGCGCCGGAGTGGCCACTTGATCAAGTGACGATTGTGGATCGAAATATTTTGCGCCTGGGAATTTATGAACTTCTTTTTGGAAATTATGAAGAAGTTCCGCCCAAGGTTGCAATTAATGAATCAATAGAACTGGCCAAATCTTTCGGCGGAGAATCATCCGGCAGGTTTATAAACGGAGTACTGGGCACAATTTATCGGGAGCTTGGAGAACCGCTGAAAGATGATATATCGAAAAAGAAGAAAGAAGGAGGAAGCAAGAAGGATGAAAAATAATTATTTTAATAACCAATAGCCAAGAAACAAGATACAAACAATCCCCAGTTGATTATTGGAGCTTGAAATTTATTTGGTGATTGTATCTTGCATCTTGATTATTTCAAACACATGATTGAAGAGTTAGCGAAAAAAGTCGGAGTAAAATTTAATAATATAGACTTGCTTAAGCAAGCTCTGACTCATCGTTCTTATCTCAATGAACATCGAAGTCACAAACTTGACCATAATGAACGCTTGGAGTTTTTAGGCGATGCCGTTTTGGAGCTGGTTGTTACGGAATATCTTTATGAAAATTATCCTAATCCCGAAGGCGAACTCACAAACTGGCGGGCGGCTTTGGTCAATGGCGAGATGCTTTCAAAAATTGCCAAAAAATTAGGCGTGGAAGAATATTTGATGATGAGTCGGGGGGAAACTAAAGATACCGGCCGAGCGCGCCAATATCTTTTGGCTAATGCTTTCGAAGCCATTACTGGCGCAATTTATTTAGACCAAAAGGAAAAAGGCTACAAAGAAGCAGAAAAATTTATCATGAAAAATGTAGTCTGTGAACTTCCGAATATTATCGAAAATAAATTATATATGGATCCGAAATCGCGTTTTCAGGAAGAAGCGCAGGACAAAGCCGGTGTTACTCCGTCATATCGAGTTGTTTCAGAATCCGGTCCGGATCATGATAAAAAATTCATAGTTGGCGTATATCTAAACGATGAAATGATTGCCAAAGGTGAAGGGCAATCCAAGCAAGAAGCCCAAAGAAACGCGGCCGAAAAAGGACTGGAAATAAAAGGCTGGTAAAAAATTCACCCTGTTAAATACCGCTTCGCGGTAATTTCACGGAGTGAAATTATTTAACAGGGTAAAAAAACAAAACAGTGTATCTCAAGAAATTAGAAATTTCAGGCTTTAAATCTTTTGCGTCGAAAACTACCCTCGACTTTTTAATTGACTCTAAAAACGGAAAAAATAATGGAATCACTTCGATTGTCGGACCAAACGGCAGTGGAAAATCCAATGTTGCGGATGCTCTGCGTTGGGTAATGGGGGAGCAATCAATGAAAAATCTTCGTGGAAAAAAATCAGAAGATATTATCTTTGCCGGAAGTGGAAAAAAAGCTCGCCTCGGAAGTGCTTATGTGACGCTATATCTTGACAACAGTGACAAAAAAATTCCTTTGGAATTTGAAGAAGTTTCCATTACAAGAAAAATTTTTCGTTCCGGTGAAAGCGAATATCTAATCAATAATTCAAGAGTCCGCCTTCAAGATGTCGTGGATATTCTGGCCAAAGCTGGGGTGGGCAAAGAAAGTTATGCGGTGGTCAATCAGGGGATGGCGGATGCGGTGCTCAACGCCACTCCGCTTGAGCGAAGATCGGTAATTGAAGACGCGGCGGGCGTGAAACAATATCAAATTAAAAAAGAAAGATCAATTCGAAAACTGGAATCAACCAGGGAAAATTTAGAAAGAGTCAAGGAACTTACAGAAGAAATCAAACCGCACCTTCGAATGTTGAAAAGGCAGGCGGACAAAGCAGCTGAAAGCGAAGAGGTAGCGCGCGGACTTTCAGAAAAACAAACCAGACTTTTTTCCTATTTGTGGCATAATTTTCAGCGCGAAAGGAGTAAGTTGAACGAAGAAAAAGAAGAAGCCGGAAGAATTTTGATGAATATGCAACGCGAAGCGGATAAATTAACAGATGAGATAAACAAAGAATCCAAGGAAGGAAAAATTGAAACGAAGCAGATTGAATTAGAGAATAAGCAGAGAGAACAAAGGAATAAATTGAATCAATCGGAAAGGGAACTCATTATAACTGAAGGTCGAATTGAAATTGAAAAAGAAAAGCAAAAAAATATTCAGATGATAAAAGAAGCGGAAGTGGCTTTACCTGAAAATGAAGCGGTAGACTCGGCTTATATAAAGGAAAAATTGGAAGAAATAAAAAAAGAACAAGAAAAATTAATTGAAAAAATTGAAAAAGCGGAAAAATTGGAAGATTTGCAAGATATCAAAGAATTTGCGCGAGTTGTTCAGCAAAGGATTTTTGATTTGAAGAATGAAATAGACAAAGGTCGCAAAATACAAGTTAATGCAGTTTCAGTGGAAACTAATAAAGAGGTAAAACAAAAAGAAGCGGGGGATTCAAAAATACTGATTGAACTCCAAGAAAAAATTATAAAAATTAGGGAAGAAATAAAAATAGCGGAGGAAGAATTGCGTCGAATCGATGAAGAAATTCGAAAAGAAATTTCGCTTGACCGAGAAAAGCGACAGAAGTTTTTTGAGATCGAAAGAAAGCTTCGCACAAAACAAGATGAGATTGATAAACTCAAAGATAAATTCAATGATTCCAAAATTTCTTTGGCAAAAGTCGAAGTGAGGGAAGATGATCTCAAAAATCAAATAAAAGCGGAACTTCGAAAAGAAGCGGAAGAGCTTGCGCCAGTGGAAGGAGAAATTAATCGGGAAGTTTTGGAAAACGAGATCATGAAGCTCAAGATAAAAATGGAGCAGATCGGCGGAATTGATCCAATGGTAGTGGATGAATATAATGAAACGCAAAAACGCTTTGAATTTTTGACTAATGAATCGGGGGATTTGGAAAATGCCACTTTGTCGCTTCGAGAAGTTATCAAAGAAATGGATCAAAAAATTGAGGAAAAATTTTCAACCACTTATGAAGAAATCAACAAAGAATTTACCAAATATTTCCGTATAATTTTCGGCGGAGGAAGCGCGAATCTGATCAAGAGGAAAGAAATAAGAAGAAAGAGAAAGGAAGAAATAATTGAAGAGGGAGAAAATAAAAGTGAAGGTGAAGCAGAAAATATCGAAGAATTGGAAGAAAAAAATAAAGAAGAAGAAAGAGAGGAAATTGGCATTGATATCACCGCTTGTCCGCCCGGAAAGAAAATTGCTAATCTTTCTATGCTTTCTGGAGGGGAAAGGTCACTCACATCTCTTGCGCTTTTGTTTGCAATTATTTCCCACAACCCTCCGCCATTTGCAATTTTGGACGAAGTGGAAGCGGCACTGGATGAAGCTAATTCTCGCCGTTTTGGTCGAATTCTCACGGAACTTTCCAATAACACTCAATTCGTAACCATCACTCACAACCGCGAAACTATGCGCCAAGCTTCGCTTCTCTACGGCGTTACCATGGGCGAAGATGGAATTTCCAAACTTTTGTCAGTAAGACTAGATCAAGTTGGGCAGGGAGGGAAGATAATAAAATAGTTATTGTAATAGTAAAATTTTTTATGAAATTTGCGATATTAAGCGATATTCATTTGGGACCTGAAGAATACTATAAAAATGTTCTTCGTAAAATAAATAAGAATGTTAAAATTTTTCTGGATAATTTTGTTGAAGAAATAAATAGTGATATAAAACCAAATTTTTTAGTTGTTTTAGGTGATTTAATTCAAGATGAAAATTCAACAAAGGATAGAAATAATCTTATTTATATCATTAAGCTTTTAAAAAAAATAAATTATCCAGTTTATTATGTAGCGGGAAATCATGATTTAAAAAATATTTCCGAAGTTAAACTAGCCAGATTATTTCATCAAGAAAAATTATACTATTCTTTCGACTCCGGTAATTTTCATTTTGTAGTGCTATTTTCAAAAAGATCTAAAGACAATACCCATTTTTATATTTCAGACGAGCAAAAAGATTGGTTGCGAAATGATTTAGACAAAACAGATAAAAAATGCATAGTATTTGTTCACTATGGTTTAGCCGATCAAGATTTAAAAGGAAATCCTTGGTTTGAGGGAAGGCCCGACAGATGTCTTATCTTAAATAGAAAAGAAATCAGAGACATCTTATTTAAATCGGGGAAAGTCATTTCTGTTTTTAATAGTCATTTACATTGGGATAAAAAAGATATCCATGACAATATCCCATATTTTACAATTCAATCATTAGTTGAAAATGAAAATAATAAAGGATTAGCAAGTGAGGCATACGCGATTGTTAATATTAAAAATAATAAAGTTGGTGTTGAAATTAAAGGAAACTATGCTAAAAAACTTTAGTAATTTATACATATTGACAATCTCGCAATTTTCCTTTAACCTATATAAGTAATCGATTTTTACTAAGTATAATCTAAATTATACTTATTTTATTGCTATAAATTACTATTATGCTAACTATACGATTTGCAAGAGTGGGAAAAGTGAATAAGGCTCAATATAAGGTAGTCCTTCAAGAAAAAACGGTCGCTCCGGGCGGACGGCATGTTGAAATTTTAGGCTCTTATGATCCGCATTCTAAGCAGGCTGTTCTTAAGGACGAAAGAATTAAATATTGGATAGAAAAAGGCGCTCAACTTTCTGATACGGTGCATAATTTATTTGCATCCAAGGGACTTATAGCTGAAAAGAAAAGACCGGTAAAAATGCCAAAGAAAGTCGAAGAAGCAAAGCCAGAAGAAGCAAAAACAGAGGCGCCAGTAGCTGAAAATAAGCCAGTAGAAGAAGTTAAATTAGAAACAAAAGTAGAAGCGCCAGTAGCTGAAGTTAAACCAGAAGAACCAGAGGCAGAAGAGGTAAAAAAAAGAAGAAGTTAAGCCGGATGAAGCGCCAAAGGAATGAATTCCGCCAAAGGCGGATCAGCCTGTGGCTGAAATTGACAAGATTTTAATAATAATATAGATTAAATAAGTATTCCGCAGACCACAGGCAAACAAACAAGCCCTGTGTAGGAAATAAAAACGTTTTTAGTTTTTATTTTGGTCGGCTGCGGAAACGCAGTTTTTTTGTTTTTTGTCCAAATCTTTGATTTGGGTATAAAAAACAATCCGCCTTTGGCGGATAATATCCATAAATTAAATACCATGCAGACAAAAATTCAAAAAGAAGAATTAGTAAAAACACTCGCCCAAAAAATCAAGGATTCTAAAACCGTGGTTTTTTCCGATTTCAAAGGGCTTAGCGTGAAGGACATGACCTCTCTTAGGCGCGAACTTCGCACAAAAGGAATTGATTTCCAAGTTCTAAAAAAGACCTTGCTGTCAATTGCACTTAAGGATGCTGGAATTGAAATGGATGCGCGAAAAATGGAAGGCCAAATTGCGGTGGCAGTTTCAGCCGGCGATGAAGTGGAAGCTTCCAAAATTATCGCTAAGATGGCGAAAGCTAATGAAAATTTGAAAATCGCCGGAGGAATTTTAGGCAAAAAAATTCTTTCCAAAGAAGAAGTAGTGGCACTTTCCAAATTGCCAGGAAAGGATGAACTCTTGGCGAAATTAGTCGGAACACTTAATGCCCCAGTTTCTGGATTTGTAAATGTTCTTGCGGGAAATATGCGGGGATTAGTGCAAGTTTTGAAAGCAATAAGTGAAGCTAAAAATTAATTTAATATAACTAACTAATAAACTAAAAATATGACAGACGAAAAAAAGGATTCGCCGGCTGGCGAAGTAGTTCCAGAAAAATTTGAAAAACTCGTAGCTGAAATTGAAAAAATGAGTGTTTTGGATCTTTCTGAACTCGTAAAAGTTCTCGAAGAAAAATTCGGCGTATCAGCCGCTGCTCCAATGATGATGGGAGCAATGCCAGCCGCTGGAGCTGAAGCTGGTGCAGAAGTGGAAGAAAAAAGCGAATTTGATGTAGAAGTAACCGAAGCTGGTGCTTCAAAGATCAATGTCATCAAGGCTGTTCGTGAAGCAACGGGGCTAGGGCTTAAGGATGCCAAGGATTTGGTAGATGCTGCTCCAAAAGTTATCAAAGAAAAAGTGGCTAAGGCAGAAGCAGAAGAAATGAAAAAGAAACTGGAAGCCGCTGGTGCAAAAGTGACTTTGAAATAAGGTTTCAATTTTACTGATAAACTTTAAAACCCCGCTTAAAAGCGGGGTTTTAAAATAGTAATATAAATTAAAAAGTTTAAGGCTAGTCATTAATATATTATTGGCTAGCCTTTAATGTTGCATAATAAATCTTTCTGCCAGCCATCGAAGGCTGACATTTTTGGGTAACATGCCGAATGTAACTCGAGAAGGGTCTTCTTCAGGAATTACTCCTTGATAAGGAATAATTCTCTGAATTTCCAGCGCTTCTTCTTTGGAGTGGGTAAAAAATTGGAAACCGCGGAAAGTTTCATTGGAATCCTTTTTTTCCCAGACATATTCCCGAAAAGCGAGGGAAAACCCTTCTGAAATAGCTGCGCTGGCATGCTCAAATGAATCTACCAGTACAACTAATTTTCTGAACCCGTGCATTCTTAGCATTCTTGCGTCAGAGAGAGGCGCGAATAATATTTCATTTACCTTGTTTTTCGTGTGAGTTTTTTTTATGAGATCCAAAGTTTCCGGCAAAACTTCTTTGATTAAAACAGGATCATGTTTCATGGCATGTCTCCTAATTTTTAAAGGTGCATTTTTGCAAAAATTCCACAAAATAAGTGGCTTTTAATATTATTACAAAATATAAAACATTTTATTCCAAAAAAAGAACACCCCAAGCGCACAGCGTGCACTTGGGGCGGTTTATAGGTTTTTAGTGAGTTGTTTTTTTATCAATTCAATTTCTTTTAAGAAAGTCGAATCCTGTGTTCTCTTTAAAGCATGGATAATTGAAGAGTGATTGCGACCTAATTCTTTCTCGATTTCTTTTAACGTCATGCCAAGTTCTTCTTTCATTAGATGAAAACAAAATCTACGCGCATTTACTGCTTTCTGTTCTCTGCTACTAGATAGAAAGACTTTCTCTGGTATCCCAGAAGCCTCAGCTACCGTTTTCATAATTAATTCAACGGTAATTTTTTTCCGGAAGACAATGACTTCTTTTGCAAGTTCAAGATCGGCATTTTTTCTACACAAGGAAGCTCTGGTAATGAGATTTAAAAAACTTGCTTCAAGAATTCGGATATCTCCCGTTAATTTTTCTGCCAAAAATTCTATAGCTTCATTATCAACATTAACGGCCATTTTTTTCATGGCGAACATTTTTTTCCGAAGAATCATAATGCGATCATCAAATTCTGGAGGAGTTATTTTAAAAAGCATTGAACCAGAAAATCTTGATCTAAGTTGAGCGTCGATTTTTTCAATCTCATCTGGTTGTAAAATACTTGAAAATACAATTCTCTTGCCATTATTGAGCAACTTTTCCGTAATTTGGCTAAGATCCATTTGTGTTCTATTTTTTCCTCCCAAATTATGTGCGTCATCAACCAGTAAAATATCTATTTCCGAGTATCTTTTCTGCAAATCACTCGTTCCTCCATTTTTGCATGCAATAACAACGTCATTGCAAAAGTCAGAGGCCGTTACATAGGTGACTTTAATAGAACTGCCAATACAATGAACAGCTATCGCCTGCATAAGATGTGTTTTACCTAACCCGGGGTCAGAAAGAAGAAAAATTGGAAGGGAGGGCGCTCCTTTTGTAAGGTTCAATATTGCATTGTAAGGCAACTGATTAAAATTTCCAATATAGAAGTTTTTAAGGGTAAATTCAGGTCTAAATTTGAAAAAAGATGACGCGTTCATTTTAGGAATAGACAATTGTTTTTGCGATAGTTCATTAATAGGTGTTTTGCTACTGGCTTTCTCTTCTACGGAAAAAACAATTTTTAAATCATTGCCAACTGCATTGGCTATTACTGTTGCATAGTGATCCTCATTCCATTTTTTTGAAAATCCATTCGGGCAAAAAATTGTTAATGTTTGATCAGCCAATGTTGTTTTTGTTAATGGCGCTATCCACATCTGAAAGATATGGGACGCCATGGTTTCCTTGAGCCGTTTTTTTGCTTCTTCCCAAATTTGGGTCATGGTCGTCTCCTTTTCATATGTTGTGATTTGTTTAATTTTTGGTCAAAACAAAAAAAGCGTATATGCTTTTTTTAAGGTTCAATTGTATTTTTTAGCAATTTTCAGTTTAAAATTGCCTAGATATAGAGTAATGGAGCTAGGCAAAAAAAGCAAGTTTTATCAAGGTATTGCAAAAAGTATGTTTTTATGGTGTTATTTTTTATGAATCTGGACAGCTAGAAATTCAAGAAAATAGAAAGGCCGAAAATAGCGTGAATGACAGCTATGACAATTGTCAGGACGGCCAATTTGAAGTGGCATTTTAAGGGAATGATGGTGATGCCCTTCATATTCAGGGCGCCGACCGTAGCAGTGAATATTAAAAGGAGAAAAGTCAGGATTCCGCCTAGGGCGACTGCCGGCATTCCTAAAAATGTTGTGAGCGCAAGAGCGTGGATCATAAATTTGTTTTTATTTAATTAATACAATTGTGAATTCATTATACATCGTTATTTTTTAAATAGCTAACAAATAAAAAAAGGCCAAAAGAGCCTTAATTTATTAGTGTTGGGAAGGAAGGTATCCTTCGCCTTTCAGGCTACGGACTACCTGGGTATCCTTCCCATAGAAAAATCCTTCTCTAAAGCTACGGAAACAAATCGTTTATATGCAAATGATTTTCCTGAGCCGGTTTTTAAATATTGTTCAAATCCTCTTGCTTGTTTTTCAGTTTCAAAAGCGCAATACCAAACCAATCTCCATGGTAAATGCGGTTTAGTTGATTTTACTTTTCCCGTATTGTGCAATTTTAATCTTTCTTTTAAATCATTTGCTGATCCGAAATAAAAAATGTGAGATTGAGGACTTAATAAAATATAACAATAAAACATGTATTTGCGCCATAGCCAGGAATAATTAATTGTTTACAATTCCGTAGCTTTAGCGAAGGATTGTTGGGAAGGAAGGATTCGAACCTTCGCATGGGGGCTTCAAAGGCCCCTGCCTTACCGCTTGGCTACTTCCCATCCGCTACTCCTCCACCACTTTTCCGCCCATAATTTTTAACGCGTCGGTTAAAAGAGAATTTTGTTCGGATTTTTTGGGCGGTTCTTCTTCTTTTTTTAAAACCAAATTCTTGTCTATTTCAATCCTAATCTTAATTTGGGATTTTAGTATCTTACTAAACACTTCTTCAACTGTCAATCTATTATTTTTGTCATTCAACCGCTCGCAATAAAAACTATAAGGCGTGCCTAAGGTGATTATATTTCCTTCAGTTTTCGTCGGCTGGCAATTAGAAAGAAGGGCGGAGAGGGAATGATTGAAAGGCCGGATGTCGATTAATAATTTAAGCCAATTTGAGCGAACGGTCGACATATCAATATTTTCTACTGTTTCATTTTTTTCTTCGGTTTTAATATTGTTAAATTGTTCAATTGCTAAATTGTTATCTTTTTCTTCTAAGTTTTGATTTTTAAGCTGTGGCTTTGAAATTTGAGTTTTAATTTTTGAGATTTCTTCATCATTCTCACTTCTTATTTCTTCTGGGAATGTATTTGTGGCTTTGATAATTGCAATTTCTAGCGGTAATTGGGGGAGAATAAAACTTGAAATTTTGCTTTGCGCTTCCAAAAACAAATTTATCGCAGAAATAATTTGCGAAAGTTCGGCTTTTTTGGAAAGTTCCGCCATTTTTTCCAGTCGTTCGCTGGTCATCTCCGAAGAAAAATATTTCTTGAGAGCTGGGTCTATTTTTATGATCATTAATTGCCGGAGATAATTGATCAGAGATTTATTGAAAACCTCAAGATCGTAACCATTTTCCAAAAGCTCGTTAACTTTGGCAATCGCGCCGGAAGAATTTTTTTCCAAAATCATTTCGGCCGTAGTTTCGGCGGTTTTTTTGTCGGCCGTGCCCAGAATTTCTTCCACTTCCGAAACAGTAATATTTTTGTCCTCCAAAGAAATAATTTGTCCAAGCATTGATTCGGCGTCGCGCATTCCGCCTTCCGCGCTGATCGCAATCATTTCGAGCGCTTCTTTTTCGATTTTCACTTTTTCCGACTTGGTGATCAAAGTTAATTTTTCAATAATATTTTGAATCGGCAGGCGGACAAAATCAAATCTCTGACAGCGAGAAAGAATAGTCTGGGGAACTTTGTGAATTTCAGTTGTTGCTAAAATAAAAACTACATGCGCCGGCGGTTCTTCCAAAGTTTTTAGAAGGGCATTGAATGCGCCAGTGGAAAGCATATGGACTTCGTCGATAATATAAACCTTATATTTTAGCGACGCGTTGGAAAGCGCGACAGTTTCGCGAAGCTCGCGGATATTATCCACGCCGGTGTTTGAGGCAGCGTCAATTTCAATGATGTCTAATGATTTTCCGGAAGTGATGATTTTGCAAGACTCGCATTTTTCGCAGGAGATTGCATCTTTTAAATTAGTGCAGTTAATAGTTTTCGCTAAAATTCTCGCGATGGAAGTTTTTCCAGTTCCGCGCGGGCCGGTAAAAAGATAAGCGTGGCCAACTCGCTCGTTTTTTATCGAATTAGAAAGCGTGCGGACAATATGAGCTTGTCCGATTATTTCCGCAAAATTTTTCGGTCGATATTTTCGATAAAGAGTTTCTGACATAATCTATTTAATAAATTCAGAGTACCCAATTAGGCACCCCTATGAAACATTATAGCACTGGAAAATGTTGATGGCAATCAAATAAAAAAACCGGCCATTGGCCGGTTTTTCTATTTTTTTATTGGTTTGCTTTTCTCCCATATAATATCAAATTGTTTTTTCATCATATCTGCCATTTCCTCGCTTTCTATCAAAAAACCGTAATTTTCTTTTTTTGAAGAAATAAATCTAACTGTATTTTTATAAATTGTGTAGCTGAGAGAAAAATTTATATTTTTCGGGGCAATACGCGCATCTCGTTTTAATTCATAGGAAGGTTTTAAAAAGGCATATTTTTTTAGGATATCGAGATGTTCAGCCGGCCATATTACTTTTAGATAAATATTTTGTTTAATTCTTTGTTTTTGGAAATCTTTAAAGAAATCTTCTCCGAGTAATTTCACAATATTTTTTACAGACCAAAACGAATATATGGTTATGTTTTCATAAAGAAGTAAATCTTTCATCATTTGTTGCAATTCTTTATTGCCTTCATAAATTTGGAGTCGGGGCTTAATTTGTTCGCCCTTGGAATAATATTCTTCTGTTAATTCCGGCATGGCATTTTGTGCTTCAATTATTTCTTTTTGTTTTTCTTTAATTAATAAACTTATTTGTTCTGGTTTTTGAGCAAAGAATATTTTTTTACCAAATTTTTGCGATTCGATAATTAACCCTGTCGCAATTAAATTATCTAGAAAATCATAAACGGAAGTTCGATTCATTCCAATTTTTTTTGATATCTCTGTTGCGCCAATTCCGCCTGCGGATTCAAGGCATACCCCAAACACATCCTTCTCAGCCGGATGTAAATCGAATAAATTCAAAATCTTGTCTATTTTCATATTGTTGTGGAAATGTTTCAACAGCATTTACAATACAGATAAAAACCTTTAGTGTCAAGATAAGTAACAAATTAAGAAAAAATAAATGAAGAAAAAAATTATTGACGCCGGTCTGTTTGTGGGCTTATTAGTAGCTATTGGATTATTGGCTTATTCTTTTGTTTTTTTTCCAAAGCACACGCAACCTGTTTCCATAAAAGAAAATGCGGAAAAAATAAAAATAGGTTATCTGCCAGTTTTGGTTAATTTGCCTTTGTTTGTTGCGATAGAGAATAAATATTTTGAAAAATATAATTTAGAAGTTGAAGCTATTGAAACTCAATCTCCTAATAATGTAATTGATGGCATAATTTCAGGTAATCTAGACGGTGCTGGCGTTTTGGCTTACCCAGTTCTTTTTACGGCTGAAGAAAAATATCCAAATGAATTTAAAATTTTTGCTTCTGGAGATGAAACGGAAAGTGAATATGTTTCTGCCATAATCACCCCAAAAGATTCTCCTATAAAAAAGCCGGAAGATTTGAAAGGAAAAAAAATCGGAGTTTATACTGGGTTGGTACAGGTAGTATTTTTAAAAGGAATAATCGCCGGCATGGGCATGGATCCTGAAAAAGATATTGAAATTGTACAAATTGAACCCAGGCTACAGCTTCAAGCCCTAGAGTCTGGACAATTTGATGCTTTGTCTACAGTTGAACCTTATCAAACTATTGCCAAAGGCCAAAATCTTACAAAAACGATAATCGAAAATCCTCGAGTTAAATATATACAAAATCCTTTTCCTTCAGTAGCTACTCCGGTTTCCAGTGAATTTATTAAAAATAATCCTAAAGCAACCAGAGCTTATTTGCTGGCTATTCGTGACGCAATTGATTTTATAAAGAACCATCCCGAGGAAGCTAAAGCGTATCTGGCTAAATATACGCCAATAAATGAAGAGGATGCGCAAAAAACAAATATCTTAAAATTTAACCAGTTTGGCGAAGAAAATAAGGATGACATACAAAAAAATGCTGATTGGATGTTTGAGCAAAAATTATTAGATAAAAAAATTAATATTCTTGATATGTTTGGTAATATGGAATTATTGCAACAATAAAAATGTCTTATATAGAAATAAAAAATATATGGAAATATTTTCAAAACAATGTTATTTTGAAAAAAATTAATTTGAAAATTGAAAAAGGAACATTTATTTGCATTTTTGGTCCTAATGGTTGCGGAAAAACAACTCTGCTTAACATAATTGCTGGCATATTAATACCTGATGCTGGATATGTTTCTATTGATGGAAAAAAATCTAATGATAATATTATCGGCTATATTTTCCAGGATTATAGGGAATCGCTTCTCCCGTGGAAAACAAATTTAGAAAATATCGCTTTCCCTTTGGAACTTAGGGGAATTTCTAAAAAAGAACGAAATACAAAAGTGCGGGATATTGTGAAAAATTTGAATCTTCGGATACCTTTGGATAGTTATCCTTATCAAAGTAGTGGCGGGGAACAGCAGTTAGTCGCGTTGCTTCGAGAAATAATCGCCGAGCCAAAAGTTATTTTAATGGACGAACCATTTTCTTCTTTGCACTGCAAAAGCCGAGATTATTTGAAAATAGAAATTCAAAAAATTTATAAAAAACTGGGCTTGACTATTATTTTTGTATCTCATGAAATTACCGAAACAATGCAATTGGCCGATCGCATCATTGTTATGAAAAAATACCCTGGAGAAATAATCAATATACTAAATATAAATTTTCCAAGACCCAGAACAGAAGAACTAGTCTTTTCAAGCGGATTTTCTGATATTAGAGAAATTTTAAGATCACAAATTTAACTATATGAAATTATTTTACAAAATATCTGTTTTGATATTTTTTTTAGCTTTATGGTTTTTTATTAACCAGAATCATTTAATCAAGCCTATATTTTTACCAAAAATAACCGCTGTTTTTTCTTCTTTGCAAGAAATAATTTTTTCTGAATATGGATTAAAAAACATTTTTTCAACCTTAGGGCGAGTTTTAATCGGATTTTTTATCGCGCTTAGCTTTTCTGTCCCGCTTGGAATATTCTTGGGAGTTTTTAAAAAAATTTACGAATCCCTGGAGTGGTTTATTGATTTTTTTCGTTCTATTCCAGTAACTGCAATGTTTCCGCTTTTTTTAATATTTTTTGGATTTGGCGATGCTTCAAAAATAGCCATGGGTGCTTGGGCTTGTGGATTTATCATTTTAGTAAATACCATTAGCGGAGTTTGGAATTCCAAGCCGAATCGAGAAATTATGGCTAAAACTAAAAAGGCCAGTTATTTTCAAATTTTAACCAAGATTACATTCTTTGAAGCTTTACCTTTTATTTTCACGGGCATAAAAATAGGTGTTTCTTGGAATCTTATCGTTGTAATTGTAGCGGAAATGTTTATTGGCACTCGCTATGGATTAGGTCGTTTAATTTATGATTCAAGTATAACACTGGATACGCCGATGGTATTTTCTGGGATAATTATAATCGGTTTGATCGGATATTTTTTAAACCAATTTATTCTTATACTTGAGAGAAAAATTATTCACTGGCAATAAAATAAAAAACCGGCCAAAGGCCGGTTTTCAAAACCTAAAAAATTGAATTATTTCTTAAACACCAAAAACTTATATCCCAAGAAATTCCAAACTAGTCCAACGATTGAGCCAAAAGCTGCGCCGATGAGTCCCCACTGGTCATAATTCATTCCGGAGAACGGATGGATATATTTGAAAACAAAAGAGGCAACGGCGACATTGATAATGAATCCAACTATGCTCACAATGAAGAACTGGACGAATTCTGATTTTTTTCCGCCCTTTTCTCCAAAAGTCCAATATTTATTCCAAAAATAACTATTAATATTAGCGACGGTAAAGGACAAAGCTTTATATAAAGAATATACACTAACAACCAAAACACCAAGGCTTAACAAGATGTCTGTAGAGCTAATCTCAAAATATTTTTTAAGATAAATTGTCAAAAGAGTGAGCACTCCAAAATCAACCAAAACATTCAAAACTCCGGTGACAACAAATTTCCCGAGTTGCCAGATGAGCGGAATTTTTTTTCCGATAAGGTGAGCGATGGCAAGTCCAAGCGGAGTGCCAATCAGAAAAAATGGAAGGATAGCCATTTTTAACCGAATATAAAGATCCGGTTTAGCGACCGCTAAAACCGGCATAAACATAAGACCGATTAAGAAACCGGATAAAATTCCTAGCCAAAAATCTTTTTTAGGCATCGCTTCTGAATTTATTTTCATAAAACTTCCGAATTTTCTGTTGAGTTATTATTCAATTCTTTTTTTAGCTCTTCCAGATCCGGCGTCCATTCGTCAATAATTGTAGAGTCGTTTGATTTGGCTGGCGCATCTTCTTTCAAAATTTCATCAATATTTTTTCTCTCTCTTGGTAAATGTGATTCCTTTTCTCTTCCTTTTTGCAGCACATTTTCAATTGAACCCCAATCGGAAGAAATATTTTTTGGAATAACTAAAGTGACTTCATCTCCTGGCTCTACTTTGAAATAGGTGATGGAAGCCAAGAGAACTTTGTAAGCCTTGCCTTCGGCCGCCACAAAATAGTCGCCTTGGGCGTCAAGGCTGGCAACACCGATAACTCTTTTTCGATCAGTCGGTCCGATTTGTTTATATATGAAAGACCCGTCAGGAGTGATGGTGAGTTTGAGCATATCTCCTTCAACGAGTTTTGATTTCGAAGCATAGTTGGCCGGCACGGGATATTGCTTGCCGTCAGTGCCGATCATAATTTGTCCGTCAAAAGTTCCTTCAACAATTCTGCCTTCTTCCAAATCTTCTTCACTTATTTTTTTTCTTCGGCCAACTTTCTTTTTTCCTTCAAGTTGAAGAAGCATTGACTTGGCGCCTTGCAAAGTTTTTTCCGCCGCATAAATCATCTCGCGAAGCGCTTGAACTTTTTCATTTGTTTTTTCGTCTTTTTCTTCCATTTTTTCTTTTTATGTTTGTATTACAAAATAATTATACAATTGTATTAGAAGATATGCAAGGCATTGTTTTGCACAGTCAATGTTAGAAAACAGAGTTCACCAAAATAAGCCTTATTTTTTCATTTTTTTCCATTTACGGCTTTCGAAAAGAGATGAATACAAATCATCTTTCAAATTTATTCTAAGATTTTTAATTTCTCTTGAAGTCGGATTCCCATTTTTGAATTTTAAAAAAGACACATCTTTAATAATTGCAATTGGAGTTTGTTCATTTCCTTCGCCCATTACTAATACCGCAGAAGAAGCAAGAGCATCATAAACATTAGCCTTAGTTACATTCAAACGTTTATTAAAAATATCTTTTTTCCCGATATAGTTATTAAGCGGAGAAAATCCACTGAAAGCAATGGATACCCCAGAGGTTCCCCAGCGAAGCGGAGTTGTTTTACTATCGGTAATTATTATTCCCAATTTTTTTAATCTAAATTTTTTCTTTAGATATCTTCTTATTTCATTTGCTGTTTTCTGAGGATTTTTAGGCCAAAGAATAAAATATCCATTTCCATTTGATTCATCAATTCCAGCGGTGGGGATCAATAAGTTATTTTTAATTGTTATAACTATCCCGTATTTGCTTTTTTTAGAATCGTCCAAAATAAAGTCCGCTTCTTTTTCAATAAGTTCGTATTTATTAATTTTATCTGATTTAACTATTCTTCTTTCGCAAATAGCGACTATCTTTGAAGTTATAGCAATAATCGACCCCTCTTCAATAAACGAAATATATTTGTCTAAAATATCAAACAAATTATCACCCAGAATAATTTTATGAGTTTTTACCGATTTAATTTTCATATTTTTACTTTAATTTTTCTTAAGCCATTTGACTCCGGCATAAACAACTGGAGTTTCAAAAACGGAAACTAAACATTTTAGTATCCAATAAGGAATTATAAGTCCAAAAAGAAAAACAACATTATTTGCGAGGGGTTTGTCCAGAGAATAGAAAGCAAATAAATAGAAAATACTGGTATCGAAAAATTGAGCGATAAAATTTGAAACATTGTTTCTTAACCACAAAGATTTCTCTTTCATCATTTCTCTTATTTTGACGAAAACTAACACATCTAGATATTCCGCAACGAAAAAGGCGATCAAGCTCGATATAGATATTCTAATAGAAACTCCGAATATATTTTTATAGGCGGATTGATTTTCGGAAAATCTTTGAGAAGGAGGAAGGCTTATTGCTAAAAAAGAAAACAGAATCAAGAAAACAATCATAATAAGTCCGGATTTAATTATACTTTTTGTTCTTTCTTTTCCGTATACTTCAGCAATAATATCATTAACAGTAAAAATAAAAGGCATCAAGAATATAGCAACGCTTGCACTGAATTTTCCTATCAATGGAAAAGTTTTAGCTCCCATTAATTCGGAAACTATTATGCAAAAAATGTAGAGAGAAATTAGAAAGTCAAGCTTATTTATTTTTAACATATTGTTTTTAAAATTAAAAAATTAGATAAATAAAAATCCGTCGAGCGGATTAACATTTACTAAATAAGCACAAAAATCCATTCTCGACAAATTAAGTCAATGGATATATATCGTTAAAACTGGACCAAGTTTTTTTATTTTTTCTCAAAAGCATAGTTAAATTCTATCAAGAGTGGATTTTTTTGTCAATTTTGACACTTCGGATTTTTAGTGCTAATCTATAAATTAGTTCAAACTTACGAATTACCTGCCTGCCGGCAGGCAGGCGAATCAACTATTATTATACTAATCGTATTGATAAGTATTTTAAGAATACTTTTTTTTATTGGTATATTAGTAATAAATTAGTAATTAGTAGAGAATATTATGGAAATTCGAAACATTGCTATTATCGCGCATGTTGATCATGGCAAAACAACAATTACCGACGCTCTAATGAAACAAACCGGAATGGTGAGTGAAGAAGGAGCGACAATGGACACAAACGCCCTCGAAAAAGAGCGCGGTATTACGATTTATGCTAAAAATGCTTGTCTTTTTTATAAAGATACGAAAATCAATATCGTAGACACTCCGGGGCATGCTGATTTTGGAAGCGAAGTAGAAAGAGTTTTACGTTCAATTGACAGCGTGCTTTTGGTCGTTGACGCGCAAGAAGGCCCAATGCCACAAACTCGATTTGTGCTCAAAAAATCACTGGAGCTCGGACTTCGTCCGATTGTAGTAATAAACAAAATAGACAAACCTGCCGCTGATCCAGCCATGGCGCAAGAAAAAGTTTTTGAATTATTTTTAGATTTGGGCGCCAGCGACGAACAATTGGATTTTGAAACAATTTATACGATTGGAAAACAGGAGATTGCTAAAATGCATTTGGATGATGAAAGCCAGAATATGAATCCGCTTTTGGATTTAGTTTTGGAAAAAGTTTCACCGGCTGATGCAAAAAAAGACATTCCTCTTCGCGCCCAGCCTTTCAATTTGGGTTATGATAATTTTTTGGGGCGTCTCGCCATTCTTCGAATTTATGAAGGAACAATTAAAAACGGAAGCAATTTGTATCTTAAGAAAATAAATGGTGAGATAAAAAGTGGAAGGATAACTAAGCTTTTTAGTTTTCACGGAATGGAACGGCGAGAAATTGAAGAATCAATTGCTGGAGACATTGTGATGATGTCTGGTTTTCCGGATATTGAAATAGGCGATACGATTTGTGAAGATCAAAACCAAGAAATTTTACCGGCCATTTCAATTGATGAGCCGACCATTTCACTTAGATTTTTGGCGAACGATTCGCCCTTTTCCGGGAAAGACGGAAAATTTGTGACGACCAAACAAATCAGAGAAAGATTGGAAAAAGAATTGGAAATAAATGTTGGGCTAAAAATTGATTTTACTTCTTCGGAATTTTGGAAAGTTTATGGCCGAGGCGAACTTCACATCGCGATACTTTTGGAAAATATGCGACGCGAAGGTTATGAAATTCAGGTTTCGCAACCGCAGGTGATTATAAAAGATATTGATGGGATAAAATCAGAACCGTTTGAAGAAGCGACGATTGATGTTCCAACAGAAATGTCCGGTTCAATTATTGAAACGCTTGGGAAAAGAAAAGGAATTATGGTTGATATGCAGACGCATGGAAATATAACGCGAATGATTTTTGAAATTCCAACGCGCGGAATTTTGGGATATCGCGGACAATTTGTTATGGATACAAAAGGTCTTGGAATTATGTGTTCGCGCGTGATTGGATTTCGACCATACGCTGGAGAAATTTCCAAACGCGAAGTTGGTTCAATGATTTCGATGGCTTCCGGAAAAGCACTTGGTTTTTCATTGGCGAATCTTCAACAAAGAGGCACGCTTTATATTGGCCCTGGAATGGAAATTTATGAAGGCATGGTGATTGGCAATGTATCAAAAGGTGAGGATATGGCAGTCAACCCGACCAAAGGAAAGCAAATGAGTAACATGAGATCATCTGGCGCCGATGAAGCGATTCATCTTGTCCCGCCGATGAATTTGAATATTGAACGAGGCTTGGAAATTATGGCGGAAGACGAATATCTTGAAATCACTCCGCATTCGGTGCGACTTCGAAAAGAATTTTTGACGGAAGTTGATAGAAATCGCGCGGGGAGGAAAAAAAATAATAATTCTTGACAAATTTTAAAAGCTACATAAATATATAATTTATAGTTCTTTTTGATTTAGGAAAAAAGCAAACAACAAACTTTTAAACAAGAAGGAGAAAAGTCGGTTATGGAAAAAAAAATGGATATCTTAATGAAGTTTAGCGCCCTTATTTTCTTGGGTGCTATTGTTTTGATTTCTCTCGCTGGCATGTTTAGTAAATTTTACTTCTAAAGAATATGCCAGCCGCCAAAACTCGTTCAGCAGATATCTGCTGAACGAGTTTTTTTATTGGAATGTTTTAACTTTAATACTTGAGGACAGACTGTGCATAACTTTTTAAAAACTGCCTAAAATAGGCGGTTTTTTTTGATATTTTTTAAGTGGCAAGAAAGTGTTGACCGATGAAGCGTGGTGGAGTAAAATAGATTTGTAGTATATAAAAGTGGTGAAAAGTGGAGAATTACGAACTACGAAATTAATACGAAAGTACGAAAATACGAAAAGGGATTTTGAAATGTTTCGTATTTCGTTAATTTCGTAGTTCGTAAATAATTTATGTTTATTGGCGAGTATCAACATTCTATTGATCCGAAAAAAAGATTGGCAGTGCCATCGAAGTTTCGAAGTGATTTGAAAAATAAAGTCGTGGTAACGAAAGGACTGGATAAGTGTCTCATCATCTATCCAATGAAAGTTTGGCAAGAACTGGCAGAAAAACTCGGAACACTTCCGATTGGAGAATCCGCCACGCGAAGTTTTGTTCGTTCAATGCTAGCTGGCGCAGTGGATTGCGAGATTGACAAGCAAGGAAGAATTTTGATTCCAGATTTTTTGCGCGAATATGCGGCGCTTGGCAAGAATGTCATCATCGCCGGAGTGTATAATCGCTTAGAAATTTGGGACGAAAAGAAATGGAATGGATACAAGAAGAATGCGGAAAAAAATACGGATGAAATTGCAGAACAACTGGGTAAATTGGGAGTATATTAGAAAATAATTTTCAATTATCAATTTACAATTTACAATAAATTTTCAATTAAATAATTTTCAACATATTGTTTTATTTGAAAATTGATTATTGATTATTGTAAATTGATTGAAAATTGATTATTGTAAATTGAAAATTAAAACCAGATGTCTATTCACAAGCCAGTATTGCTAAGCGAAACAATAGAAGCATTAAATCTTAAAAAAGGCGATGTTGTGGTAGATGCGACTTTCGGACAAGGAGGACATAGCCGCGAAGTATTGAAGAGAATAGGAAGTAAAGGAATAATAGTCGGAATTGATACAGACGAGGATGTTATAAAAAATTTCGCGGAATTTCCAATTTCCAAATCTCAATTTCCAAATAATTTTCAAATTCCAATTTACAAAAAAGAAAATATTTTTTTAGTCAACAGTAATTTTAATAATCTAGAAATAATTTTAAAAATAATCGGAATAGAAAAAGTTGATGCGATCCTCGCTGATCTTGGCTGGTCAAGTGACCAGCTCAAAGGAAAGGGAATGAGTTTTCAGGAAGATGAAGAGCTGGATATGCGATTATCTTTACGAACTACGAAATTAACGAACTACGAAAAAATAAACAGTGAAAACCTAAGCGCTAAAGATATTGTAAATAATTATTCAGAAGAAGAACTGGGGAGAATTATTAGAAAATATGGCGAAGAAAAATTTTGGAAAAATATTGCGAGAAAAATAGTTGAATATAGAAAAGATAAAAAAATAGAAAAGACTAAAGAATTGGCGGAAATTATAAAAACTGCCATTCCGGAAAAGTTCAGGCATACCAAACTAAATCCAGCGACGAGAACTTTTCAAGCTTTGCGAATCGAAGTCAATGAGGAACTAGAAAATCTGGAAAAATTTATTCCGCAAGCAATCAAAGTTTTGAAGCCGAAAGGCAGACTGGCGATAATCGCATTTCATTCGTTAGAAGATAGAATTATTAAAGATAAGTTCCGGGAAAATGCAAGGGGATGCATTTGCCCGCCGGATTTTCCGCAGTGTATTTGCGGAAAAAGTCCGAAGGTTTCAATCATCACGAGAAAGCCGATCATGGCCAGTGATGCGGAAATCAAAAACAATCCAAGGTCTAGAAGCGCTAAGCTTCGAGTAATTGAGAAAAAATAAAGATAAATATACAAATAAATTTCAGGGGGACTGGAATTTAATGTCAAGAGTTTTAACCATCAAAAAAACTGAATTTGGATTTTTTACTTCCAATTTCAGAAGGGGAAAAACAAAAAGCATATCTCCGAATTGCTCTGTTTTTAGCATGAGAGAATGTTCCAGAACAAAGCGCACTTATGCCAAAAATTTTCGAGGAAGTTTTGATTTTAATTTTAAAAGCACAATTTTTGTTTTAGCCTCTCTGGTTTTAATGTTAGGAATTTTTTATCTGTATCAAGTGAACGATTTGGCAACCAAGGGATATGAGATAAAAGAAATGGAAAAACAAATTGCCAATCTTTCACAAATTAATAAAAATAATCGGATCAAGGAAGTGGAGCTTAAGTCAATGTATAATATTGAAAAGACGGCAGAAGGTTTGAATCTGGTTAGCTCAAAAGGCATAACTTATCTTAATCTCAATGGTCCGGTAGCAATGAAATAAATTCTGCACTAACTTTTCTAAATATAGCTATGGCTTCAAAGGATCTAAGAAACAGCCGATGTAAAATAAGCGATTATTCTGAAATTCGAATTTACTTGTTATTTTTCATAATCTTCTTTTTTTCTTCTCTGATAATTTTTCGGCTGTATAATCTTCAAATATTATCGCGCGATTATTATATATCGCTGGCAGAAGGCCAGCATTCTATTTTTGCCAATTTAATCCCAAAACGGGGTGAAATATTTTTGAAAGACAAAGAAGGAGTTTATCCGGTAGCGGTGAATAAAAATACCAAAATGGCTTTTGCTGTTCCACGAGAAATAGAAGATTTTCGGAGCACAGCGGAAATTTTAGCGAAAGTGCTTGGCCTCGATGAAGCAGAACTTAAGGATAAATTAGATAATCCCGAGGATATGTACGAAGTTTTGAAGCATCGCTTGAATGATTATGAAATTTCAGATTTAAATAATTTAAAACTTAAGGGAGTACATTTGTCAGATGAAAGTTTCCGCTATTATCCGGGAGGAGAATTAGCTTCGCAAGCTTTGGGTTTTGTTGGCTGGAGAGAAAATAGTTTTGGTGGACGCTATGGAATTGAAAATTATTTCGACAAAGAGCTTGGTGGCCAGGAAGGAAAACTTTTTCAAAACAAAGATAATTCCGGAAAATGGATTCCGACCGGAAAAAAAGAAATAACTTTGGCAAAAGACGGTGATAATTTAGTTTTGACAATTGATCGAGTCATTCAATATGGAGCAGAAAAAATTCTAAAAAGCGCGGTAAAAAAATTCGAAGCGGACCGAGGAACGATAATTGTGATGGATCCGCCGACTGGAAAAATTCTTGCTCTGGCGAGTTATCCATTCTTCGATCCAAATAATTATCAAAGCGAAGATTTGGAAAAATTCAGAAATATTGCAATAAGTGATTCCTATGAATGCGGTAGTGTTTTCAAAACCATAACCCTAGCTTCGGCGATAGATGACGGAAAAATTTCTCCTGACACGACTTTCACGGATACCGGAACAGTAAATGAAGCCGGGTATGCTATAAAAAATTCTGATCTCAAAGCTTATGGCAAGCAAACAATGACGCAAGTTTTGGAAAAATCGCTAAATACCGGAGCGATATATGCGCAGAAACTTTTAGGCAATAATAATTTTTCTGATTATGTAAAAAGATTCGGTTTTGGCGAAATAACTGGGATTGGGTTGCCTGGGGAAAGTGCTGGAAACATTTCCAATTTAAAAAATGTAAAAAGTGATATAAATTTTTTCACGGCTTCGTTCGGGCAGGGAATATCCGTCACGCCCATTCAATTAGTTTCTGCTTACAATGCTATTGCTAGCGGGGGAACGCTTATGAAGCCCCAAATTGTAGAAAAAATTATTCATGCGGATGGAAGCGTGGATGAAATTCAACCCGAGGAAGTTAGAAAAGTTATTTCTCAAAGCGCTGTCGGCCAAATTTCTCAAATACTTGAAAGTGTTGTCGTCAATGGGCATGGAAAAAGAGCAGGAGTTCCTGGATATAAAGTGGGCGGAAAAACTGGAACAGCGCAAATAGCCAGCAGGGAAAAAAAGGGTTATGAAGAGGGAAAAAACATTGGATCATTCGCTGGTTTTGCTCCTCTGGACAATCCGCAATTTACAATTTTAGTTCGAATGGATAATCCTAAAGCAGTTGAATGGGCGGAATCCAGCGCAGCGCCGACCTTTGGGGAACTAATGAAATTTTTGCTGGATTATAAAAATATCAAGCCGACAGAAAAATATACAGAAAAAGATTTAAATATTTTTCGACAAACCCATAATTTGAACGAATTTTATATAAATAGTGAAAAAGAAGAAAGGGAAAAAGAAAAAAAAGATGAAAGAGCAAAGCCATAAGGCAAAAAAAATTATTTTTCTCGAAAAAACCTTGAAGTTCATGGCGGTTTTGCTGATCAAAAAATATAAGCCAAAAATTATCGGCATCACCGGATCAGTGGGAAAAACTTCTTCCAAGGAGGCAATCTATGCGGTTTTATTCAAGCATTTTCGCGTGAGAAAAACTGAAAAAAATTATAACAATGAAATCGGGCTTCCACTTTCTATTATCGGAGCGGAAAGCGGGGGAAAATCAGCTTGGAAGTGGATCGGCGTTTTCTTGAAGTGGCTCGGATTTTTGATTTTGCCTTTGAAGTATCCGGAAATTTTGATTTTAGAAATGGGTGCTGACCGACCGGGAGACATCAGATATTTAACGAGTTTTATTCGTCCTGAAATAGCTGTGATTACGGAAATTTCCTTGAGTCATTTGGAATATTTTAAGACAGTTGAAAAAATTGCCGAGGAGAAATGGACGCTCGTGGAAAAACTTGAACCCAAAGGTTTTGCGGCGGTAAATTTGGATAATCAAAAGATAAAAAAACTGAAAGAACAAAACAAAAGAGATGACATTAATTTTCTGACTTTTGGATTTTTAGAGAACGCGGATATCCAGGCGACCGATATCTCTTATAATTATTCTAATAGCGAAAGCAATGGGGGCAGAGAAATAAAGGGCCTTTCTTTCAAGCTAAATTACAAGGGCACAAGCATTCCGGTTCGGCTCAATAATATTTTAGCCGAGCATAATATTTATGCGGCGCTTTCTGCTGTTGCAATCGGGCTGGTTTTCAAACTTAATCTGGTGGAAATTGCCGAATCTCTTTCAAATTTTTCAATGCCGGCTGGCCGGATGAATTTAATTTCCGGGATAAAAAATACTTTTATAATCGACGATACATACAATGCTTCTCCAATCGCAACACTTTCCGCTTTGGAAGTTTTGAAAAATATTGAAGCGCCGAGAAAGATTGCGGTGCTTGGAGATATGTTGGAACTTGGAGAAGAAACACAGGTCGAACATCGAAGCGTGGCTAAGAAATTTTTGGAAATTAAGAATGGAATATTTTTTGCCGTAGGCGAGCGGATGAAATTTGCAACGGAAGAACTCAAAAAACACCGCATTGCCCCGGAAAGAATATTTGAATTTGCTGATTCAGTTTCTGCTGGAAGAAAACTTCAGGAAATAATTCAAGAGGGAGATCTAATTTTAATCAAGGGTTCGCAAGG
The DNA here is from genome assembly GCA_022709735.1 of Patescibacteria group bacterium. GTDB lineage: Bacteria > Patescibacteriota > Minisyncoccia > Moranbacterales > UBA2206 > UBA2206. Next base: position 142,262 of record JAKLIG010000001.1, read on the forward strand.
CATGCGAATGGAAAAAATAGTCGAAGAAATTATGGCGGAACCAGAAATGGCCAGGGAGCTTCTTTGCCGGCAAAGCGAGGCCTGGAAGAAAAATTGAAAATTTTGGCAAGTTTAGATAATCGGATTGGTCGGGGGAGGAAATCCGATATGAAAAACTCCGGGATGAAAATCTCGGAGTTTTTAGTTTTTGACCCTAAAACATATTTGGCGTAAAATTGAAATATGGCGAAATTCAAAACACATATGGGCTGGGGAGTTTTTGTCGGAGTCGCTCTGGTTGTAGCCGGGTTGATTTATTCTATAATTTCCGGAATAGAATCAGCCATCTGGATTTTTTCGGCCGTGCTCTTGGGTTCATTTCTTCCTGATCTTGATTTGGATGGCGGAGTTCCATTTCAAATTCTTTTCGGTCTTCTTGGGGCGGGATTTGCCGGGTTTATATTTTTTAACTTTTATCAGGAAGGGGAGCGGAGTTTGAAAATATTAATTTTAATTCCGGCGCTGACTTTTGTTGCAGTTCGTTTTATCGCTGGATATATTTTTGAAAAATTTACTCATCATCGAGGAATGTTCCATTCTATTCCGGCGGCCATTCTTTTTGGGCTTCTTACAATTTGGTTTTCACATTTATTCAAAATTATCGAGGGCAAAGAGCTTGTTATTGGGGCATCAGTCGCCATCGGTTATATCGGGCATTTGATTTTAGACGAAATCTATTCCTCCACTAATCTCAAGGGCTATTCGCTTCTTCCCAAACAATCTCTTGGAAGCGCGCTCAAATTTTATTCTGATTCTCGACTTTCCACCTTGCTCTTTTATTGTTTGATTTTTGCTCTCGCGCTCACACTTCCCGAAACGAGAGAATTTTTCTAAAAAATGGTATAATATATTCAAATAAATTTATTTATGAAAATATCACTTGATATTGAACTTGAAAAAGCTGTGCGAATTTTGGCAAAATATTTGTTGCCTTCTAAAGAAAATTCTAGGAAGCCAATTTTGATGCATGATTTGCGAGTCGGAATGCATTTGTATGAAAATAATTATTCACACGATATTATTCTTGCGGGAGTGTTGCATGATGCTTTAGAATTCAGTGAAATTACAGAGCAAATGATTTCTGAAGAATTTGGTGAAAATGTTTTGCGTCTTGTAAAAGCGAATTCAAAAGATAGATCAATTGAAAATTCAGATGAGAGAATAGAAGAATTAATTAAAAGATGCGCTCAAACTGGCGAAGATGCTCTGATAGTGAAAGTAGCGGATACGCTGGATAGTTTCAAATATTATACAAAAACAAATAATCAATCCGAACTTGAATATTGTCGAAAAACAACCGGGGCGATTTTCAAATATAAGTCGGAAGATTACAAAGATCCGATATTCGAAAAACTTGAGGAGTGGATTAATAAATTATAAAAATTTAATTTAATCTAAAAATTATTTTATGCGAAAAGAAGAAGTGAAAAAAATTGTAAAGGATAGTTATACGAAAATTGCCAAAGGAAGCGGTTGCTCCTGTTGCGGGGCAAAGAAGGAGCAGGAAAGAATTGCTCAGGAAATTGGCTATTCCAAAGAGGATATTGGAAAATTTTCTGAGGCGAACTTAGGATTGGGATGTGGAAATCCAGTGGCGATGGCAGAAATTAAAGAAGGCGATGTTGTTTTAGATTTGGGATCAGGCGCTGGGTTTGATTGTTTTTTAGCAGTTAGAAGAGTAGGAGAAATTGGAAAAGTAATTGGAGTAGATATGACAGAGGAAATGTTGAAAAAAGCCAAAACCAATGCTGAAAAATATGGATATAAAAATGTTGAATTTAAACTGGGTGAGATTGAAAATTTACCGGTGGAAAATAATTCTATAGACATAATAATTAGTAATTGCGTGATTAATTTGTCGCCCGACAAAGACAAAGTTTTTGAGGAATCTTTTAGGGTTTTGAAAACTGGAGGAAAAATGTTTGTTTCTGATATCGTTTTGCTTCAGGAACTTCCGGAGGAAATCAAAAATAATAAAGATCTTCTATCTGGTTGTGTGGCTGGCGCACTTTTAAAGGACAATTATATTTCCAAAATGAAAAAAGCTGGTTTTGAAATCGAAGTGCTTTCAGAAGACAAAGATATTAGTAAAAAACAATATTCCAATATGCCTCTTGAAAGCTTAAAAATCAAAGCAGTTAAAAAATAAAATTAATAATAATTAAAATAAAAAAATTATGAGAAAACTATTTTTGGACATTGAAACGCTTCCGGCGCATGAGGAAAATCACGAAATACTCAAATTTCTTTTTGACAAGAAAAAAGCCAAGAAAAATAAAAAAGACGGATGCGAAGATGGCACTGATTTTGAACAATATCTTTTGGGCACTTCTTTTGACGGCGCTTATGGCCGAATTCTTTGTATTGCTTATGCAATTGATGACAAACCGGTCGAAGTTTTGAATGGCGACGGCGATGAAGCCCAGATGCTCGAAAAATTTTGGGAAATTGTAGATTCAATCAGTAAGCCAGCACAAAATCCGCAGTGGCCAGATTATGGCGTGCAATTTATCGGGCACAATGTGATGGATTTTGATTTGCGCTTTATTTATCAGCGATCAATTGTCAACAAAGTGAAGCCAGCTTATGAATTGTCATTTGCGAGGTATAGAAGTTATCCAATTTATGACACGATGAAAGAATGGGTGAAATGGGCGAATAATAATGTTGGATTGGAAACTTTGGCACTGGCGCTTGGTATTCCAACGCCCAAAGATGGAATTGACGGTTCGCAAGTTTATGATTTTTGGAAAGCTGGAAAAGCTAAAGAAATCTGCGAATATTGCAAAAGAGATGTCGAATGCACGCGGGAAGTCTACAAAAGAATGACATTTTACTAAAATAATTTTAATTTATGATTTTCACGCATTGGTTAGTGATTGCTGGTGTAATAGTTGGTTTTGGAGGCTCCTTTAAATATATTCGTGATACATTGATTGGGGAAACAAAACCTAATCGAGTCTCTTGGCTTATGTGGTCGCTTGCCCCATTAATTAGTTTGGGGGCAGCTCTATCAAGCGGTGGCGATTTTTGGGCAAACATTCGCGTTTTTACTGCCGGATTTATTCCGCTTATAATTTTTATTATATCTTTTGTTAATCCCAAGAGTTATTGGAAAATAACATTTTTTGATTTAGTATGTGGCGCTTGTTCTGCTGTAGCAATTATTATTTGGCTAGTTATTGATTCTCCTCGGCTAGCAATTATTTTAGCACTTTTGGGCGATGGATTTGCTGCTTTTCCAACTATAATAAAGGCATGGAAATTTCCAGAAACTGAAACCGGGCTGACTTTCATAGCAGGGATAATAAGTGTTTTGCTTATACTTCCATCTATTCCGGTTTGGAATATTGAAAATTCTGCTTTTCAAATTTATCTTTTAATTGCAAATTTTTCTATAGCCATATCAATATATCGTAAAAAAATATTTGGATATTTTTTAGCAGATAAGTGTTAATTATGTATTATCTCTATATTCTCAAATGCGCTGACAAAACTTTATATACCGGAATTACTACGGACTTAGAAAGAAGAATTGTCGAACATAACAACACGAAACTTGGCGCAAAATATACCGCTTTTCGCCGACCAGTAAAATTGGTTTACTGCAAAAAATTCAAAAGTCGGTCGCTAGCTTCCAAAGAAGAAGCTAAAATTAAAAAATTGAGAAGAATTCAAAAGTTAGAATTAATTAAAAAAGCTAAATAAAAAATATGAAAGCATATAATTGGTATTCGCAATTAATCAAACCGACCTGGTCTCCGCCAGCCTGGGTTTTTGGACCAGTCTGGACTTTTCTCTATGCGTTAATTGCCATTTCATTCGGAAAAGTATTGTGGATGTTTTTGAAAAAACAAATTCCTTTTTTGGTAATTTTGCCATTTATTCTAAATCTTATTTTTAATTTTTCTTTTACTCCAATCCAATTTGGTTTGAAAAATAATCTTTTGGCAGCAGCAGATATTTTGCTAGTTCTTGGAACGCTTATTTGGGCGATGATTGCGATTTATCCTCATGCGCGTTGGATAACTTACATCCAAATTCCATATCTTCTTTGGGTAACATTCGCAACAGTTTTGCAACTTACTATTACATATTTAAATAAGTAATTTTATTATGAAAAATTACGCTAAAGTCGGAGGAAAGAATGGGAAGCCGGCTTATCGGACGCCATCAAGTTTTTGTTATAAAAAAATTTAAAAATAAATAAAATAAAGCGCAAAATCAAATAATTATTAATTTTTAAAGTTATGAATGAAGTAGAAATTTTTAATCATCTTTTTGAAATAGCAAAAAAATCGCATGATCCGCGCGGAGTAGTATCAGCATGTCTGATTAATGGGGATGAAATTATTACTTCATCGGCCAGCGCTGATGATGGAAAGCTTCATGCTGAAGAAATTGTTATTGAAAAAGGCAAAGAGGATATAACTAATTCGACAGTATTATATTCCACGCTTGAACCATGTAGCCAGAGAAAAAACAAAGAAATTATTGATTGTACGACAGTAATAATAAATAGCGGAATAAAGAATGTGATATTCGGGGCAAAAGATCCAGAACATAGTAGCAAAACGCATAAAAGATTGGGAGAAAAAGGAATTTCGATTAGACAAACAACCAATCCGGATATTATAAAAAAATGCGCGCAAATTTTTAACGGCACAGTTTTAGAAAAAGATGTTAAATTAAAACCAGAAGATTAATTGTAAAATAACATTCTCATATTCTGCAGAATGTCAGAATATTATTTTAAAATACTATGAAAATTTTAATTGCGTTTTATTCAAGAACCGAGACGACCAAGAAAGTCGGCGAGATGATTGCGGAAAAGTTTAAGGACGCAATTATTCCCCAACCTGCTTAATTTGCAGGTTTTTTAAAATTGTGGTGTAATAAAATAAGTAAAAAATTAAAATAAAAACCTGCTTTGGGCAAAAGTTTTTTGTTTATAAAATTTTTGCAGGAAGTTGGGGAGAAAAAAGGTATGTGTTCATATATAAATTGTTTTAGCGATTTATCAGCGCTAGTGTTTTTTTTGATTATTACTTTTATTATAGCAATGTTTGTTTTTTTTAAGTTTAAAAATTTGATTTTATCAATAACTTGCGCTTCCATAATAGTTAATTTATTTTTTATTCTTTTAACTCTTTCCAGATCGCTTATTTTTTTTGAATATCATGTTGAATGGTTTCAATACTTTTCTCTTATTTTTTGGCCAATAATAAATATTTATCTAATTATTAAATATTTCAAAAACAAAAATGAAAAACAATAAAATAACGCTAGTTATATTTCTATCAATTCTAATTTCCCTAGCGCCTATCCCGCTAAAAAATTCATTAGTTTTTTCCGAAGAAAATTATACTGAAATAAGCGAAAACATAGAAATCGTCGAATTAATGGAAATTCCTGTTGGAACAACTACGGTTATAAAAAAAGGTATAACTGTTTCCATGAATAATGCTTCAATCAAGATCGAAGGAAATTTAATTGTAAAAGGAACGCTAAATGATTTGGTAAAAATAAAAAAAACTGGTAATGATCCTTTTCACTTTATAGTTATGCCAGGCGGAAATTTAGAAATGTCCAATGTGGAAGTGGACGGGGGCGGATCAGCTGTTTATCCTTGTGATGAAGAAAATCCGGAAATGGAAGCTATGCGGGGAGCAGTGGATGTGGTTGGGGGAAAATTCACCGGTCAAAATGTAAATTTTCATGATAATGTCGTTGCTGTTTCAATAGCAGGCAATGGTTCGTCAGTCAAGGTTAATCGTTCCAAATTTTTGAATAATTTTCAATATGAAGTTTTCCAAAGTGGCAATCCTAGTTTAGCCGATTTTCGTTATAATTGGTGGGGCAATCCAAATGGTCCAATTCAAAATTGCGAGATATATAATGCTTGCTGGCCTATTTCTGGAAACGTCGATTCTTCTAGCTGGCTTTTGGAGCCGGACTTTAGGGACCCGGTGATTATTGTGCCGGGAATTTTGGGATCATGGAAAATAACCGATGGCGGGAAATGGAAACTTGATCCTATCTTCAAAACCTATGATACTTTGTATAAAACTTTCAAAGAAAATGGATATGAAGAAGGCAAAGATTTATTTGCTTTTCCGTATCAATGGCGCGATAGTAATGTCAATAATGCTGTTTTGTTAAAACAAAAAATTCAAGAAATAAAAACAGCAAATAATTGGCCAAAAGTTGACATCGTAGCTCATTCAATGGGTGGGCTTTTGACAAGAGAATATATTGAATCAGAAAATTATCAAGACGATGTCGACCAGCTAGTTTTACTTGGAACTCCCAACGCTGGAGCGCCTGAAGATTATTTAATGTGGGAAGGAGGAAAAAATCCTCCTTCTAGTTCAGCTATAGCAGATTTATTCTTTAAGCTTATTTTTAAGCAAGAAGCTAAAGAGGCGGGTTTTAGTAGTATTTTTGAGTATTTGCATAAACAGCCGATAAAATCTGTTCAAGAACTTCTTCCTAATTATGATTATTTATATGATATTGAATCGAAAAAAATGCGATCATACGCGAATAATGAACATTATCCCAAAAATATTTTTTTAGATAAGTTGAATCTTATCGAGAATGCCAGAAAAATGAATTCAGTAATAGTGACGAACATCACAGGAAAGTTGTCGGAAAATAAGACAATAAAAAAAATTAAAGTTGAAAAACCTTCGGTTGATGAAAATTCCCTTTGGGCGCATGGATATCCTAAAGGTTTTGATTCGCTTTCCGGAGATCACGGTTTAGAATATGGAGCGGGGGATGGTACTGTTCCAAAAGAGTCATCGGAGAATATTCTTTCAGATGAACAAATAGAAACAAACTTTGCTCATTCTGATCTACCAGGAAAAACAGCGAAAACTGTTTTCAAAGAATTGACTGGAAATTCTGTTCAAGAAGAAGTTCCTTTTATTGGAACATATGAAATTCTTATTCTTTCTGCTTTCTCTCCCATCGATATTCAAATAATTTCTCCTTCCGGAAAAAAGGTTGGGAAAAATTTTGAAACAGGAGGAATATACGATGAAATTGACGGCGCTTATTATACCGGATTTGATACAGACAATGAATTTTTGACTATTCCTAATCCGGAAGACGGAGAATATAAAATTCTAACGGAAGGGACGGGGGATGGCGAATATAAAATTGAAGCGACGAAAATTTCCGAAGATGAAAATAATCCGGAAAATGTTGCGGAATCAATAGTTAGCATGACCGGAACAGCCGAAGATGGAGTGCAAGAAGAAAAAACCGTAGAAGTTTCCGGTAATGAAGTAACGAGTGGCGGAGATCAATATATTGTGGGACCTAAGATCAATATTGTTTCTCCAAAAGAAAAAATATATTTAAATAACCAAATAATGAGAATACTATATTTCATAGAAGGTGATATATTTTTAACAAGTAAAGTAGAAAAAAAATTATATTATGATGGAAAAGAACTTAAAGATTCCAAAATAAATTTATATCTTGAGTCTATTGGCGAACATGTTGTGAAAATTACGGCCAAAGACGAAGCGCAAAATTTATCCGAAAAAGAAGTGAGATTTCAGCTCACAACCGACATCGATACATTTATTAAGAATCTAGATTATTATCAAAAGAATAATCTAATCAAGAATTATCCTGGGAAAATGGCGATAAAAAAACCGCTTAATGAAATAAAAAATGATTTCAGAAAGATAGAATCGATAAAAAAGAAGAAAAAGTTAAGCGCGGGAGAAAAAGAAATGCTGATTGGCGTTGTAAAAGAATCAATTAATTCCAAAATCGATCTTCTCATTGAATATGTTGAAAAAAATGAAAATCACGCCATTTCAAAAAAGGGACAAATTTTGTTTATTGAACTTCTAAATGAAATCCGACCGGAATAGATACTAGCGTTATATCGATAAATGTTATCTTCACAATTAAAATTTATTATATGCAACGTTCTCATATTCTGCAGAATATGAGAATATTACTATGTTGAATATTTAAATTATTAATAAAAATAAATTACAAAAAAATGCTTGCTAAAAAACGCAAATTTCAAAAAAATGTCAAAACCCCAAAACAAATGGAGCGACATTTGAAAGGCGTGGCTAACCATAGGCGGATTGAAATACTTTTTCTAATTGCTAGAGAAGAAGGAATCACATTAGATGGTATTTGCGAAGATTTAAGCTGTAATGTTAAAACTATTTCTGAACATACTAAAAAATTAGTTCAGGCGGGATTGGTAAATAAAAACTACAAAGGTAGGGAAGTGAAGCATTCTCTTTCTCCATACGGCAAACGCTTTCTAAAATTCATACAAACATTCTGACATTCTGCAGAATATCAGAATGTTTGTATATTTAAATTATTGTTTAAATCTTTAAATGAATAATAGAATTGTTATTTTATAAAAGTGGTTTTTTGGGAAAATATCGGGTATAATATGGTTAATAAATATAACACTTAAATTTATGCGAAAAAAACTTATAATCCAAAGCCTTCTATTGTCCTTGGGAGAAATAATTTATCTTTTGTTTTTATCTTTGCTTATGAGCAATGACAAATTTTTTGCAAATGAACATAACTCCATGATTTCTTTTATCGTTGTTCTTTTGCTTTTTGTTTTTTCAGCAGCGGTAAGTGGAGCATTTGTATTGGGAAAGCCAGCCATGCTATTTTTGGAAGGCAAGAAAAAAGAAGCGATGGAACTTTTTAGCTACATTCTTGGCTGGATGCTGATATTTCTAGTTGTTTTATTTCTTACATTTGCATTTTAATAATTTTTTAACCTAAAAAACTATGTCAAAGGAAATTGTGAAAGACAAAAATTTAATCGCTTTTTGCGGACTGTATTGTGGAGCGTGCAAGCGATATCTCGCCGAAAAATGCCCAGGATGCCAAAAAAACGAGAAAGCTAGCTGGTGCGGAATACGAAAATGTTGCATGGCGAATAATTATTCCAATTGCGCAGCTTGCCGAAAATTCCAAGATGTCAATGAGTGCAAAGATTTCAACAATTTTTTCTCCAAACTTTTCGGTTTCATTTTCCGATCAAACAGAAAAGCTTGTATTTGCAGAATAAAAGAAGTTGGCGAAGAAAAATTTGCTTCGGAGATGGCGGAAAAAAAGACACATTCGATAAAAAGATAATTAATAAATTTTTAAATACTATGCTTAAAAAAACATTATTAATGACAGTTGTTATTTTTGCGGTTGTGGCGCTCTCCGGTTGTGGCGCAAGAAACGGAGATGGTGATGCGTCAAAAGCAGATAATAAAACAGCCAGCAATGTAAGTGGTCCGTGCAAAGAAGAAAAAGTGGAAATTCCAAATTATGGCGACAAAGGCAAAAGACTCAAAAATTGTTTTGTAGAATATCCTGGCGAACCATCGCGCCAAGACAAAAGTTATTATATTGTTGAAGATATTTGCGGGCAGTTCACCAAGGAGTTTGTGGAAAATGCGTTGGGTCAAAAAATAATAAAAACCGAACCGCCAAAAATTGCCAGTCTGTACAATTGCACCTATTATCTTGATGAAAAGGAATACCTGCTTTTTAACCTCGAATATCTTAAGATTGAAAATCAAAAAAAGTTTTATGAGGAATTTGGAGACAAAATAGAAAAGAGTCCAGAAATCCCGATGGAAAATTTAGTCTTGTATAAAGGACCAAAAGCAGTAAATGGCACAGTTTATTTGGTTTTGGGTCCGGAAAAATTTATCTCCATTACTCCAAGTTCGATGAATGTTGCAGAAAAGGTAAATTTAATTGGTGCTGCTGCTAAAATCGGAGAAGCGATAAAGAAATATAAATAAAAATTAGCTTATTTCAGCGTTTTTACCTTCGCATCAAAATTTTGATGCGGGGGTTTACTTTTTGCCCTCTTGATACTATACTGATATCAGCAAGTTATCGAAAATATTGTCCTTTGAAACGAATACTTTTAGGAAGCTCAAAAAACTACACTAAGGAGGTGAATAATATGGGCGATAACTATTGGATCGCTACAGACCAGATTAAGAAAAGGTTGGGAGGAAAAAATCCGAAGTGTCCCACATGCGGAGGGGAAATGTTTCCACAAGATGACCACGGTAGATTCACTTGCTTTAGCTGTCCTGGGCGGCCAGATACCAATCTGGCAAGTTTTTCCAGATTATCATTAAAAAAAGGAAAGTTGGGAATTCAAAAACCAGGAGAAACGGAAAAACCGTGACTATTGCAAATAAACAATTGATAACGGGAAAGAGTATATAAATACTACTTTCCCACTTCCTAAAAGCATTTGTTTTGCTGGTTTATTAGTCAGCAAATTAACTATTTAAGTAAAACCTATGTCAGAAATATTAGAAAGTCTTTTTGGTTCCAAAGAACGCGCTCGGCTTTTGCGCTTTTTTCTGCAAAATCCAGAACCGATTTTCAGTTTTTCCGAAATCGTCAAAAAAAATATGCTTAAATCCGGCAAAGCCAGAAATGAGCTGGCCAATTTAGCCAAGATAAGATTTGTTCTTAGAAGAACCAAAGGCGGAAAAACTTTTTATCAGCTGAACCAAGATTTCAATTTTTATCCGGAACTAAAAAATTTAATTGCTAAATCGAATGTTTATCCGCAATGCCAAAGTCTTTCAAAAGTCGGAAAAATCGGAAACATCAAACTCGCTGTGATTAGCGGAGTGTTTATCAATTATGCTAAAAGCAAAGCGGATATGATAATTGTTGGAGACGCAGTGAGCAAGGCCAAGCTCAAAAATCTTATGAGCGGATTGGAAGCGGAAATCGGAAAAGAAATAAATTTTATGCTTATGACGATGGATGAATTCAAATACCGCCTCAATATGCTGGATAAATTTATTTTGGAATTTTTGGAAGGTCCACACGAGGAAGTGATTAATAAAATTCAGGGACTGAAAAGATTTATCGCGCAGAGAAAATTGTAAATTTACGAACTACGAAATTAGCGAAATACGAAATTTGTAAAAAAACATGCTTTATACACTTTTAACTATACTAATTTTAATAATTGCAGTTTTGCTGTTTTTTGTTTTTGATATGCGCAAAAAAATGGATGGAAGCAAAGAAAATGAAAAATCAGTGGCGATTTTGGAGCGTTTGTCTATGATGGCTGAACAAAATCGCGATCTTCGCCGGACGATAGATTCCAAGCTTTCTGAAACTCATCGCGCGACCCAAGAACAATTGGGCCAATCAATGAGAGTGGCGCAGGGGATTGCCAATCAGTCGGTCAAATCAATTTCTGATATAACTGAAAAACTCACTAAGCTTGAAGAAACAAACAAGCAGGTGGTCAATTTTTCGGCGCAACTTCAAAATTTGCAGGATATTTTGAAAAATCCAAAGCAAAGGGGAGTGCTGGGCGAATATTTTTTGGAAGAAACTTTGAAAAATGTTTTGCCGCCAAATTCATACCAAATGCAATATGCTTTCAAGGACGGTTCGATTGTGGACGCGGTGGTTTTTGTTAAAAAGAAAATTATTCCGGTTGATTCCAAATTTTCCTTGGAAAATTATGAAAAAATTATAAACTGCAAAGACATTATAGAAAAAGAAAAACTAGAAAAACTTTTCAAGCAAGATTTGAAAAATAGAATTGACGAAACTTCAAAATATATCAAGCCGGAAGAAGACACGATGGATTTTGCTTTTATGTTTATTCCATCCGAAGCGATTTATTATGATCTTCTGATAAACAAAATTGGAGCAGTGCAAGTTAATACGCGCGATCTCATTGAATATGCTTTTCGCGACAAAAAAGTCATCATTGTTTCCCCAACCTCATTTTTAGCTTATCTTCAAACTGTGCTTCAGGGGCTTCGGGCGCTTCAGATCGAAGAAAGCGCCAAGCAGATTCGAACTAATGTTGAAAAACTAGGAAAACACCTGATTTCTTATGAAGAATTTTTGAAAAAAATGGGCAATAGTTTGGGAACAACTGTGAGTCATTTCAATTCAGCTCACAAGGAATTTGAAAAAATCGACAAAGATATTGCGAGAATCACGGAAGGAGAAAAAAATATCGAGCCGTTAGTTTTGGAAAAGCCTAAAGAGGAGTAAGAATTAGGAATTATGCAGTATGAATTATGAAATGCAAAAAGAAAATGATACCGGCAAGAAAGGCTTGATTTCTAGATTCAAGCTTTTTTTCAATAATGATTTTTTCAAAAATCATATCATTCTTTGGCTTTTGGTTTTCAACTTTCTGGCTAATTTGGCAAACTGGTTGGTCTTGGCGATTTTCATAAACAAATCCGAAGGGGATATAATCTTGCATTATAATGTATATTTCGGTGTGGATAATTTTGGAAATTGGAAACAGGTTTTTTTGATGCCGGCTATCGGCCTGTTTTTGTTTCTAGTTAATTTTCAGCTGTCATTTTTTTTCTATAAGAATAAAGAAAGAATCGCGAGCTATACTTTGCTTCTGGCATCACTCATGGCTCAACTAAGCTTGATAATTGCCGCAGTTAGTGTTATACTAATAAACTATTAATATTATGTTTACATTTCCCGATCCTAAAACTAAAAATCCCAAGGAGCGACGAATCCAACGAATACTCGAGGTTATTCCGGGAATTTTGACTTGGACAACGCTTATTGGTATGTTTGTTTTCTCTTTTTTGCTTCCAATTTATGTGGCTATTTTTATCATTGTTTTTGATATCTATTGGATTTATCGAACTATTTTTATCGCCTATTATTCCGTAGAGGGATATCGAAAACTCAAAAAAGGCAAAGAAATAAACTGGTGGGATAGATGCCAAAACATTATGGATCCTGGAAAATACGCTGAAATTATAAAGGAACGCATTTTAAATATGGAAAAAGGCTTGGAAGAAAGTGCTGAACTGCCGAGAAAAGAAAGAAAAATTTTGGAAAGAGAAATTGACCGATGCAAAGAATATCTCGAAGAAGTGAATGAAATTTCAAAAGTAAAAGAACAAATTTTAGATTGGCGGGAAATTGTTCATGTGATTATGCTTCCAACAGCTAATGAACCGGCGGAAGTTATCGAGCCAGCTATTCAAGCGATAGCTGATTCTAATTTTCCCAATCAGCAGTTTATTATTCTTTTGGCGACAGAAGAGCGGGAACCTGAAGCACAGAGACTTCAAAAAGTTAATTATCTCAAAAATAAATTTCAGGGAGTTTTCCGCGATTTTATTGTGACTACGCATATAGTGAAAGATGATGAAATGAAAGCCAAGGGATCAAATGCTACTTTTGCGGCAAATTTTTTGGCAAAATATCTAGAAGAAAAAAATATTGATTTTAAAAAAGTTATTTTTTCTAATTTTGACTGCGACAGCGTAGCTCATAAGGAATATTTTGCCGCGCTCACTTATGAATACATAATTGATCCAAAAAGATTGCAGAGAAGCTATCAGCCTCTCCCGATGTATCATAATAATTTGTGGGATACTAATGCATTTGTCCGAGTGATTGTTACCGGTTCAAGCTTCTGGCATATTTTTCAAAGCACCAGAACGGAAGGCATGGTAACTTTCTCTTCTCATAGCGAACCATTTGATACGCTTTATCGAGTAAATTTTTGGCCGATAAATATGATCAGCGAAGACTCGATTATATATTGGAAATGCTACACGTATTATAACGGCGATTATAAAGTCAAACCGATTTATCTGCCAATTTCACTAGACGCAGTTTTGGCGGAAACTTATTGGAAGACGATCAAAAATCAATATAAACAAAAAAGACGCTGGGCTTATGGAATCGAAAACTTTCCAATTATTATGAGAGCGATTGGTCCAAATAAAAAAATAAGTCCATTGAAAAAATTCAAAGTAGCTTTTGAAATGCTCGAAGGCCATCATAGCTGGGCGACGGCCAGTATGATTTTGGCAGTTTTAGGGTGGTTACCACTTATTTTTGGAGGCGATAGTTTCAATCAATCAGTTCTAGCGCACAATTTGCCCTATATAACGCGTTTTCTTATGACCTTGGCTATGTTTGGCCTTGTTATTTCAATGTCCTTGAGTTTTCTTTTGATGCCACCTCGTCCAAAAAAATATTCCAAATGGAGGAACTTTTATATGTTGATTCAATGGGTTTTAGTGCCAATCATCGCACCTTTTCTTGGATCTTTGCCATCTATTGATTCACAGACAAGAATTTTATTTGGAAAATATTTCGGAGAATTTTGGGTAACGGAAAAAATGAGAAAATAAAAATATGAAATACTTGATGCCATTTCTGATTTCTTTTTCCCTTACGGCGATTTTGATTTATGTAATTATTTCGCTTACCAAAAAAATAAAATGGTTAGGCCGGGAAAATTTCCGCCATATCCACAAAAATAATATCTCAAGGCTCGGCGGATTAGCGATGGTGATTGTTTTTAATCTCGCAATTTTAATAAACAAAGATTTATTTCTAAATTCCCAGTTTTATGGCTTTTTGATTGGAAACATCATTCTTCTTTTGGTTTGTTTTTTGGATGATCTCAAAGAAATTCGCTGGAAAATCCAGCTTTTTACACAAATTGCAACTTCAGTTTTTGTGTTTATTATGGGGATTAGAATCTATTATATAACTAATCCGCTAAACGGGGGGATTATAAAACTAGATTCTGGAATTGGAGTGATTTTTTCTGTCGCGCTGGTTATCTTCTGGCTTATTTTAGTGATGAATTCGATTAATTGGGCAGATGGAATTGACGGACTTTCTGGTGGAATTTCTTTTATAACAGTGGCAACAATATTTTTCTTAAGCTTCCATTCGGAAGTCAATCAACCACCGATTGCTATAGCCTGTGCAATTTTAATGGGAACTATTCTAGGATTTTTAACTTTCAATTTTTATCCATCAAAAATTCTTGCTGGCACGACCGGCGCTATGTTTATGGGTTTTTCCTTGGCAGTGCTCGCGATTTTTGCCGGTACAAAAATCGCAACTTCTCTTTTGGTTTTAGCTGTTCCAGTTATCGATTCGCTCTGGGTAGTCGGCGAAAGAATTAGGAATAAAAAATCCGTGTTTGTTCCAGATCGGAACCACTTGCATTATAAACTGATGGAATTAGGCTGGTCGCAAAGAAAAATAGTGCTGGTTTATTGGGTATTCACTGCCGTTGTCGCCACCGTTGCTCTGAATACTCGAATGATCGGGAAGGGAATTACTCTTTTCCTAGTGGCAATCATCATGATAGTGGCGACATTAGCGATAAATAAAAAAATTTCTGATTTAAATAAAAATAAAAAATTAGCTTGAAATCAAAAAATATTGCAAAAATTATTTCAATAGTTTTTTTTGGAGCATCTCTGATTCTGGCTGGGCTTTGGTATTATAATTTGAAAAATTACAAAACAGTTGAAATTGGCGGACAAAAATTTTTTGTGAAATTAGTCCAAACGCCGAAAGAAAAAGCGCTAGGGTTGAGTTGGCGAAGTGATATCAAAGAAAATGAAGGCATGCTTTTTAGCTTTGAGAAAAGCGGGGAGTATTCTTTTTGGATGAAAGGGATGAAATTTGATTTGGATATCCTTTGGATAGAAGAGGGGAAAATAGCTTATATTGCTAAAAATATAGCGTATAATTCCTTGGAAACAATTGATCCTAAAATAAAGGCTGATAAAGTTTTGGAAATCAAAGCCGGTATGGCGGATAAATTCGGCTTCAAAATAGGGGACAGTGTGAAAATTTTCTATTAAAACTTCTAGCTCATGAAACAAAAATCCTCCCTGCCTAAGCGGGGAGGATTTTTGTTATTTTGAAAGTAATAATATACTTATCTCAAAAAAGAACAAAGTGATTATGGATTAGGGAATTTCATCATGACAACGACGGTACTCTGACGGCATACTTATGCAGATTTTTCAGCTGATTATCATTAAGATTTTTGGATTTTGAAATCCCATCTCTGATTAAATCCTTGGAAAATTCTATTGATGTGCCTACTAAAACTTTGCCCTTGTGTCCTGCATTCTTTCGCAAATAATCTTCGATATAAATCTTATGTTCTGCGGTGAGTGCTGAATCAGGGTTTTTTTCTAGAAAATCAGCTAGCGCCTTTCTTGCTAATGTTGTCTGGCTGTCGCCTTTTCCAGCTGCTTCGACAAAGGAGTTTTCTGTTTCTTGGCTAGTCGCGATTGAAGATGTTTTTTCTTCACTGGATTTATTTTCAGAAATGGCATTTGATCCATTTTTTTCAGAAGAAACGCCTTCTTCGCTTATAGCTATATTAGACTCGCTTGATCGTGGGGATTCCGTTCGCTTTGAGTATGAATATATTCCTCCAGCAATCAAAATTACAATAAGAATGCTCACGATTATCCGCATGTTGTCTTCTAACCATTCCTTAATCTTGCCTTGAGTAGTTGACTCTTGATCTAAATCTTTTTCTTCTACTTCTTGATTTTGTTCCATATTTTCACCTTCCTTTCTATTATTAATATTTATTGTTTTTAACGTGCTTTCGTTGAAGCTTTCTGTATATTAAATTCTAGCGAAAGCCCGAGGAAGCGTCAACTAGACAGAGGGGCTTATTTAGGGCATAATAAAGGTTTTTTTAGTTTTAAAATTAATTCGCTTATTTTATAAATTGTTTATAATTTGTCATTTAGTGCTAAAATAATTTTTAATTTTTGAATTTTTAATTTTATAAATAAATTTAAATCTTTTAATGTTTTAAAATTATAATTTTAAGCATTATTTAAAAATTATAAAATTATAAAATTGAAAATTTTCGCCTGTGGATAACTTTTTGCTATTGCAAATAAAAATAATTCATTGTATAATTACATCAAGAGAATTATTTTTATTCGATAACGTTCGAAAAAATAATTTTTTGAAAACAAAAAGGTCGAAAACAAAAATTATAAATTATTATAAATTCAAAAAATAAAAATAGAAAGGAAGGTGACTTTTAAAATGGCAAAGAAAAAAAAGGTTGCAAAAAAGAAAAAGGCTGCAAAGAAGAAGAAGAAGAAATAGTCTTTTCTAAATAATGACCCGATTTGTTCGGGTTTGATTTGTTCCTTAACGCTTAAGTGTTATCAACAAAAACAAAAAACCGCGAAATCGCGGTTTTTTGCTGTATAAAAGGCAATTTTTCATTAGATTTCAAAGGAAGCAACGCGCCATTTTCCGGCTAAATCTTTTTGAAATTCAACTTTTGCTTTAGGAAAATATTTTTTGATTAATTTTGAAATTTTTTGTTTTTGTTCGGGACTAATTTCCAAGATAGCTTTTAGCTTACCTGCCTCGCCGGCAGGCGGGTAGCTTTTAGCTTCTAACTTTTTAATCTGTCGGAATAATTTTTCATAGTGGTTTAGTCCATCAATTCCGGAAAGCAAAGCTGATTTTGGTTCAAAGTTTTTAACATCGGGAGAAGTTTTGGAATAAATTATTTCAGAGAGATAAGGAAGATTGGCGACGATAATTAGTTTGTTAGCTTTTAGCTTTTGGCTTTTAGTAAAAAAATAATTCAATAAATCAGATTGAATAAATTTAATTTTTTTATCAACTTTATTTTTTTTCGCATTATATTCGGCAACACACAATGCTTTTTTAGAAATATCAATTCCAATAAATTTATTTCTAGTTTTTAAATTTTTTGCCAAGCTAATTATTATATTTCCGCTACCCGTCCCTAAGTCTATTATTGTGCTGTTTTTTGGGCTTATTTTAAGGACTTCTTCAACTAAATGTTCTGTTTCTGGTCGAGGGATAAGAACATGCTTGTTCACCTTAAAATCAAGGCCATAAAACTCTTTTTGGCCCAAAATATAGGCAATCGGCTCGTGTTTTAGCCGTCTTTTTACATACTTCTTAATTCTTTCTTCTTGCTTCTTATTCAAATTGTATTCCGGATGCGCCAAAATAAACTCACGAGACTTTTTTAGGGCGTGAGCGATAATTAATTCAAGATCTAAACTATCTAATTTTGAAGAATATTTATTGAAATAATCTTTTATTATCACAACCAATTTACAATTTTCAATTTACAATTATTTGATCATTGAAAATTAATTATTTTCCTAGCTTCCGTTTAATGTCTTCTTCCTGAAGCGCGGAAATTAGTTCATCTATATTTCCTTCCAAAATATTTTTGATATTGCTCCAGCTTTGTTTGATTCGGTGATCAGTGATTCGATCTTGCGGAAAATTGTAGGTTCTGATTTTTTCACTTCGGTCTCCGGTACCGATTTGTGATTTTCGCGCGTCGCTTGATTCTTTGGCTTTTTTGTCTTCTTCCATTTGCAAAAGTCGGGAACGAAGAACTTTCATGGCCTTATCCTTGTTTTTGAGTTGGGATTTTTCGTCTTGGCAGGAAACAATGAGGCCAGTTGGAATGTGCGTAATTCGAACGGCAGATTTAGTTGTGTTTACTGATTGTCCGCCAGGGCCCGATGAGCAAAAAGTGTCGATTCTTAGGTCTTTTTCTTCGATTTTAAGCTCAACTTCTTGGGCTTCTGGTAGAACGGCCACGGTAGCTGTTGAAGTGTGCACCCGACCGTTTTTTTCAGTTTCGGGAATTCTCTGCACGCGATGAACGCCGGATTCATATTTCATTTTTCCATATACATTCGAACCATTAATTTCAAAAACTACTTCTTTGTATCCGCCAATTCCAATGACATTAGAATTCAAAAAAACTGTTTGCCAGCGATTTTTTTCAGCATAACGCGAATACATTCGAAAAAGAACACCAGCGAAAAGTGCCGACTCGTCTCCACCAGCGCCAGCGCGAATTTCTACGATGACATTTTTTTCATCATTAGGATCTTTGGGCAAAAGTGCTTTTTCCAATTTTTTTTCAAAAATTTCTTTTTTTTGAGATAACGAAATATTTTCTTCCATTGCCATTTGTTTCATTTCGGCGTCTTCGGTTGAAGAATTTATAATTCCGGCATTTTCCTCCATGGCTTTTTCTAATTTTTCCAGCTCGGTTATATTTTCCATAACATCAGAGAGTTCGGCTTGTCTTTTTCCAAGTCGCGCCATTTTTTGGGCATCATTAAAAACCTCGGGGCTGTTAAGCTCGGTTGAAATTTCGTTATATTCCTTTTTAATCTTCTCAATTTGGTCTTTCATACCAAGTTATTACAATATTTATTCCTAGCTTATTTTGTGCTATATTTAGTATATCATATAAGAAGTTTAATAAGAAAACAAGGATTATGCAAAAGATTCTAATAATAGGTTCCAAGGGAATGCTGGGACAAGAGCTGGTTAAAACTTTTAAAAAAGACGGCGATTATAAAGTAATTGCTTGGGATAGGGAAGATATTGATATCACACGCGAAAAAGAAGTTTCTAAAAAAATCGGCTTTACTAAGCCGAATGTTATCATAAATGCGGCGGCTTATAATGCAGTGGATAAATGCGAGTCTGATAAAAAGGAATATAAATTAGCTTTGGATATAAATGGCAAGGCACCAGGATATTTGGCGGCGTCAGCGAAAAAAAACAAAGCTATTCTGGTTCATTATTCTACTAATTATGTTTTTAATGGCGAACCGGAAATTCCAGAGCCCGCAGGTTGCTCTCATTCCTGTGCTTCTTGTTCGCTTCACCAAGGATTTCAACCGGAGATCGGTTTTAATGAAGATGCTAAAACTAGCCCGATTAATAATTATGGAAAATCTAAATTATTAGGAGAAAAGGAAGTAGAAAAAAATATAAAAAAATATTATATTATACGCACATCGTGGCTTTTTGGAAAACCGGCTATCTCGAAGGATGCTAAAAGAAGTTTTTTTGATATAATGTTGGAAGTTGGTAAAAATCCGCCAGCTGACGGAAAAGAAGTAAAAGCAGTAGAGGATGAAAATGCTTGTTTCACTTATGCGCCGGATTTAGCCAAAAAAACCAAGGAAATTGTTGATGCCAAGAAGCCTTTTGGGATTTATCACATTGTGAATAGCGGTCCTTGCACATGGTATGAAGCTGTCGTAGAATTATATAAGCAGGCTAAGATTAAAACTAAAGTTATTCCGGTTGAAGGAAGCGAATTTCCTCGTCCAGCCAAACGGCCGTTTTATTCGGTTTTGGTTAATACTAAGCTTAATCCGATGAGAAGCTGGAAAGAAGCGTTGAAAGAATATTTAAAGAAGTGATCTTGGTTATAAAAACTAATATTGCATAAAGCTATGTCAGAAAATTTAATGCCGATATTGGATAAAAAAGTAGCATCAGAAGAAATAAACAAAAAAACAGGATTAACAAAAAAAGAGAAAGAGCATAAAATAGAACTTCTTGATGAGATAATAAAAAAACAAAAGAGGGAATTTTGTGATAATATAATAAATAATCCACAAAAAGGCGATGTCATAATTGAAAATCCCGGAACGGAAAGAGAAAAAAAATATGAAATAATTTCTGTTACTAATTGGTCAATAAATAGTTGGGGAAATTGGCGTGCTCCAGGAAACGCTAGAATAGACATAGTCAAATTTTGTTATACATTTCATGGGCAAAGTGTTAATTATGAACGGCCACTAGAAATTTTTTCCGAGAGCATTAAATTTGTTGTTTCGCACGAAGATATTGTTGAGTTTTTACGAAAATCTGAAGATGTATTTTATCGCTAGATACTATAAAAAATTAATCAATGCTAATGAATTAATATGAAAAATTTAAAAAACCAGGACAAAGAAGTTTATAAGGCGACTTTGGGAGAATTAAAACGTCAGCAGGAAGGAATGGAGCTTATTGCATCGGAAAATTATGTTTCCGAAGCTGTTTTGGAAGCGCTAGGGTCGGTTTTTACTAATAAATATAGCGAAGGTTATCCAGGGCATCGTTATTATGGTGGACAAACCTATACGGATGTAGTGGAAAGTCTAGCAATTTCACGCGCGAAAAAACTTTTTGGCGCGGAGCATGTCAATGTCCAACCGCTTTCCGGCGCACCAGCTAATATGATTGCTTATAGCGCAGTTCTCAAGCCTGGTGACAAAGTTTTGGGCATGGATTTGGCGCATGGTGGGCATTTGACTCATGGTCATCCAGTGACACTATCTGCCAAGATTTATAATTTCATCCGCTATAAAACTGAAAAAAACGGCAAAATTGATTATAAAAAATTGGAAGAAATGGCAAAACGCGAGAAACCACAAATGATTCTGGCCGGATTTTCTGCCTATACAAGACAGTTGGATTATAAAAAATTTGCCGATATTGCTAAAAAAGTCGGGGCAATCACAATGATTGACATTGCCCACATTGCCGGACTTATTGCAGGAAAAGCTCTGCCAAATCCAGTGCCATATTTTGATATTGTGACGACAACGACGCACAAAACTCTTCGCGGGCCTCGTGGAGGAATGATTATGTGCAAGCAAAAATATGCTAAGGCGATTGATAAGGCAACCTTTCCAGGTTTTCAGGGTGGACCGCATGAAAACAATATTGCCGCTAAAGCCGTGGCTTTCGGCGAAGCTTTGAAGCCATCTTTCAAAAAATATGCCACACAAATAATCAAAAATGCCAAAGTGCTGGAACAAGAACTTCGAAAATATGGATTTAAGCTTTGTTTTGGTGGAACGGATAATCATATGGTGCTAGTTGATGTTTGGGGTTCAAAAAATGTTAGCGGAAAAGAAGCGCAAGAAGCGCTGGATGAAATCGGAATTTCGCTAAACAAAAATATGATTCCGAATGATACAAGAAATCCAATGGATCCAAGTGGAATTAGAATTGGAGTTCCAGCCATTACTTCTCGCGGAATGAAAGAGAAAGAAATAAAAATTATTTCTAAGTGGATAAATGACGCAATTAAAAATAAGGATAATAAAAAAGAATTAGAGAAATTGCATAAAGAGGTAATAACGCTATGTAAGAAATTTCCGTTATATAAGAATATTAAATAATTTTTTAATGTCATTCCGAACTTGATCCGGAATCTATATAAATTAGATCCTGAAACCTGCCTGCCGGCAGGCACGGCAAGTTCAGGATGAAAAAAATAATAATATGAAGGGGATTATTCTCTCGGGTGGGACAGCCACAAGACTGTTTCCGCTCACAGCAACAACTTCAAAGCAACTTCTTCCGGTTTATGACCGGCAAATGATTTTTTATCCGCTTAACACGCTAATTAAGGCTGGAATAAGGGATATTTTGATAATTGTGGCGCCGGAACATTCCGGTCAATATTTGAATCTTTTAGGTTCAATTTTCAAAAATCATGGTGTTAACATTTACTTTGAAGTCCAAAAAACGCCTCGCGGTCTTGCCGATGCTTTCATCATGGGAGAAAATTTTATCAATAAAGATAATGTCGCTATGATTTTAGGCGACAATATTTTTGAAGACGATTTAAATGAAAGTATTAGCAATTTTTCAAAAGGCGGAATGGTTTTTGCCAAAGAAGTTCCGGATCCGGAAAGATTTGGAGTGGTAGATTTTGATGAGTCGGGAAAAGCTTTGACTATTGAAGAAAAACCAAAAAATCCTAAAAGCAACTATGCTGTAACCGGACTTTATGTTTATGATAACCGCGTAGTTGAAATTGCCAAAAACCTAAAACCTTCTGTTCGGGGAGAAATTGAAATCACTGATATAAATAATGAATATTTGAAACTAGGCGAATTGATCGTGAATAAAATAAATGGCGTTTGGCTTGATGCCGGAACGCACGACGCACTTCTGGAAGCTAGCAATATTGTTAAGGAAAAAGGAATTTCTCAAAATTTCCATCCTATAATTAATGAAGCGATTGAAGAATTTGATCTGCGATTGAAAAATCTAGCCAAAGCGACCTTGGAAGCACATAATTTAATTTTACGAAAATAATGGATACAAAACCAAAAATTCATCTTGATTCTTTTGAGGAATATCGAATTTCTATTCTAAGACACATAGAATGGATGCTTAAGCATTATTATAAAAATGTTAAAAATATAACAATAAAAGACATAAAAAAAGACGAACAAGAAATAAATGCTTATGATAATTTTGACTATCTGGAGCCGATAAGTTCCGAAAGGATAATTATTTTGGATGATGACAAAATGAGTTCTGCTATGGCCGAAAAAGCAATACTAGATGGAAAATTTCTTTGGGAACATACGGCAGCTGGCGAAGCAACTCGGTTGGGCCTAGGAACAAAATATCTCCTAAATCTCAATCAGTTTACATTGAAAGAAGTGATTTATCATATGCGTCAGGAAGCGATTAGGGAGTTAGAGAAAAAGAATTTAAACAGCAAAGAACTTCTTGAGGGAAAAAGAAAAATTAATAAGGAAATAAATGAAAAAAATATTTTGGAAATTGCCGGTCAAGATCCTAGAAAATCAATGAATTTATCATTGGGCAACCGACATATGATACAAATGGCTTATGATGTTTGTCAAATTGCTAAAAGAAATAATAAAAATCCCAAAAAAATATTGGAGAAGCAGAGTGTTATCATGATTCTCAACGAACAAACAGCCGAGGAAATATTAGAAGAGTTTAAGAAATTTAATTTTTTTGGGCTGAAACCTAAGAATGTATACTTTATGATTCAGAGAAGTTTTCATGGAATTTATATAAAAGAAGGCAGTTTATACTATGATCAAACGACAGAAAGAAATAAGCGATTGCATAATCATGGGCAAATGGTTATGCAAAAAATTCATGACAATGTTATTTTTCGAGTCGATCAAAAAAATACCAGCAAGAGAGAATTTGTATCAAATGGTGAATTTGAGAAACTCTTAGCTTTTCACGACGATATGCTTTCTTACAATGTTGAAGATTTAGGATATCTGACTTGTTCAATTGATTTGCCTAGCCTTTCTTTGGCGCTTGATTTGGGTAAAAAGGGATATAATATGGTCATGGAAATTGTTGCTCAAAATCAAATAAAGCCACAAAAGGGTGGAGCTTGTTTTTTTGATAAAAAAGCCAAAAGAGTAGTTATGATTGAGACCAACCAACTGAAAAATATAAAAAATGAAGATATAAAACATCTTAACAAAAATTTTAATCATTATCCAAATCCTGTTGAATCTTTTAGAGTTCTCAAAGAAAAAGGTTTGCCAATCTCTTTTGAAGTAAAAAGCGCTTATAACCAAAGCGGTGATAAACAGGATTATATTTATGCTAATCCAGTTCAGGGCAACATCAATTTTTTAGTCAAAACTGCTTATGTTATGAGAAAAAATTTAAAACCAATTTATAGCTGGAAATCGCCGGCAACTACTTCACTAGCTATTAGAGCTGTTTTTGAGCAGGATGCTCAACCTGGTTTTCTCGAATTTGTTAAAAAAATTAAGAAAGGGAAAATTTGTTAACATGAAAATTGCTATTCAGGCGGCGGATTTGGATTGGTCGCGAATTGATGGAACAAGAGTTTATATTCTGAATCTCTTGAAATATTTTGGGAAGATTGATCCAGAAAGCCAGTTTCTAATTTACCATAAGAAAAATTTCAATCCGGAGCTTACCCCGCCGGATTTTTCAAATTACAAAGTTCTAGAAAAACCATTCCCGCTTTTCTGGACGCAAATCAAATTGTGCTACAGTCTTTTTCGGGAAAAACCGGATGCGCTTTGGATGCCGATGCACAACATCCCAATTTTTAGAAACAAAAAGGTAAAAACAACAGTCACTATCCATGACTTGGCTTTCAAATATTTTCCTGATCATTTTAGAAAGTTCGATTTAATTAAACTCAATCTCTTAGCCTCTTGGGCGATAAGAAAAAGCGACAAAATAATTGCGATTTCTGAGGCATCAAAAAAAGATATTTTGAAATTTTATCCGGAAATTCAAGAAGATAAAATCAAAGTTATTTATCATGGCTTTGACAAGGAAATTTTTGAACGCGAGAGGGATTTAGAAAAAGAACAAGAAATAAAAAATAAATTTAACATTCAAGGCAGATATATTTTGTATGTCGGCGCGCTTCAACCTAGGAAAAATTTGAAAACATTAATAAGTGCGTTCGGAGAGCTTAAAAAAGAAGAAGAGTATAAAAATGTAAAACTGGTTTTGGCCGGAGAAAAAGCTTGGCTTTGGAAAGAAATTTTTGAACAGATAAAAAATAGCCCGGTTGCTTCAGAGATTATTACTCCGGGGAAAATAAAATTTTCTGATCTCGGGCATCTGATGCGTGGAGCGGAAATTTTCTGTTTCCCGTCGCTTTATGAGGGCTTTGGCATTCCGGTTCTCGAAGCCTTTATTTCAAAAGTTCCAGTAATTTGCGCTAGAAATTCTTCGCTTCCGGAAGTGGCGGGAGAAGCGGCGCTCTATTTTGAACCGAAAAATCAAATTGAATTAGCTCAACAAATAAAAAAAGTTCTGGATGATTCAGAACTTCGAAATAGTTTGATTGCGAAAGGCTTGGAGCAAGCGAAAAAGTTTTCTTGGGAAAAGTGCGCGCGAGAAACCCTAGATTATATCAAAAGCTGATTATTGGTTATTTGAAGAATTAATTGTTTGATGAAATAGAAAAAATAAAACAATTAAAGCAAAGACGGAGATGGGAATCAAAAGAAACATTCCTAAATCTCTGAAAGAATTCACAATCAAGGCGGTAGAGATAATAAACAAAAATATTACTTTTTTGTTCCAAATTTTATCGCTATTTTCAAGGGCGGGCAAGATATCAGACGAATTTATTTTGCCCAAATAACTTATCAGCAAAAGAAGAACAAAAAGAGCAATTATAATTTTTGCCAGAAAAAAACTGCTGAAAAAAAAGTTTGGCATTATAACTTGGATAACGGTTAGCCCCAGGATAGCCAAAAGCCACAAGATCAAAATTTCATAAAGCAATTTATATGACAGCAACCCAAGCTGTTTTTTAGTTCGTTGTTCCATAGCCATAATTTGTTAGAAATCTTTGTTTAATAATCGAAAGCGTATCGCGCAAATTGAGCCAATTTATTTTTTTGGAAAAAACAGCGCGAGTAGCAGAAATTTCCAAATCAGGAGAGGATTGGATTTTAAATTGATAATCTTTTCCTGGGGCTTGGCCTAAATTTTCGATGAATGACTTGCAACCATAGGAATTGAATGGCCATAATTTTTTCTGAAGCGCGCAAGCAGTTTGAAATTCCAAACTTTTTTCCTGGGCAATAATTGGTTTTCTTTTTGAATAAATTTTCAAGATATTTTCTCCTCTTATTTCTTTTTTGCTTTGTCCGAAAATCAGATAATATTTATTTGAATCCTGGGCAAAAAATACTGTTCCGGATGGATGAGGGCGACTTATTGAGAATACTTTATCGCGCTGATATAGGCCGATCTCTTCTTCATTAGCAGGAATAATATCTTCCCAATTATAACCCAGGGCTAGAAAAGTTTCTGGATTGTTAAAGGGAACGACTTTTTCATCAATAACTAAAAATACTCCAATATCAAAAGAAAGAAGCGTTCCATTGGCAAATCCAATCGGGTTGTCTTGATTGACGGTATATTTTTTCAAAAATTCTTCATCTTTGGTTAGCGCTTGGCTTTTTTCAAAATATGAGAGAAAAGCTTTTTCACTCACAAACGGATGAAGAATATCAGAAGAAAGTTTATAATAAGTATTGTCAATCAAAAACAGAGAATCGCTTGGATATTTTTCCGCACTAATTATATCTTCGCCCTTTTCGGAATATTCGATTTCTTCAGTCGTGGCATCTTGGAAATTTTCTTCGGTATAACCTAGCGCGCTTATAATTTTAGCTCCCGCAAATTTTCGAATTTTCCCATCTGATACTAGAAAAAAATTTTTGGAATTTTTGAGCAAACTTCCGTTTGGAAAACTAGCTGGACTTTCATCTTCCGGATAAGAAAAAGCGCTATAGGTTTTTCGAATAGCTATTTGTTTTTGGGATAAATCAGACTGATTTTTTTTAGTGATTATTTGAAAATCAATAATAGAAAAATTTTCTTTTGTATAAGCGCTAAAAAGACTTTCATCGGAAGAAGTATTTTCATAACCCAACGGATTTTCTTTGACGCGCTGGCCATTTAAGTTAATAGAAAAATCTAAGGAAGGAAAGAGTGTGCGGTTTAGAAAAAATATGGCAGAAAAAATAAAAATAATATAAACAAGAATTCGCCCGACAAGATAAATTTTTTGCCAAGCTGGTTCCAGCTTTATGTTTTTTGTAAAATCAAGCATTATTTTAATAGATAAATTTTGCCCAAAACTAATTGATTCTCAACTTTAGGTAAGTTTTTGCTGGCAAAATTTTTCAATATATTATTTTCTATAGAATAATCTTTAACTGGAATTAATCTTTCCATAATACCGTTTTTCGAATAAAATTCCAAATTGTCATTGGGGATGATGAAATAAACCCCAGTAAATTTTTCAAGATCAATTTTTTCTAAATCTTTTGGATTGAAAAAATAAACTGCTTGTTTTTTGTAGATAAAATTTAGAGGACCACTCATCATCGACCAATTGTCGCCAGTTGCTTTTTGATCAACAAGGACGAGATCGGTTTCTTTGAAATTATCACTGATTTTTCCAATTTGTGAAAGCAGATTTTTATTTGGAATAAAACCTAGAAAAAAACAAAGCAGGCCCAAATTTACAATTATTAGCAGAGCATAAAAAAAGCGGGAAAATATTTTTTTGGAAAAATAATTTTCTAAAAAAATTACGGAATAGAGGATGCTGATTGGAATTACAGCAAACATAAAGCGACGGAGCATCCAAGGGTGGTCGCTGGAAATGTTGGGGAAAATAACATAAATGAAAGCGGGCAAAACAACAAGATAGGGGATGAGCAATTCGATTTTTTTCTGGCGGAGAGCAAAGAAAAATCCAGCCAGTCCCAAGAGAAAAAAAGTCAATAGCCCATAAAGATAAAAAATACCTAAAACTTTCCAAGCTGAAAAAATATCAGATGAGAAAGAAATTTTTTCTCCTGAATTAATAAAAGGTTTCAAAACAGCCTTAGCTAGGAATGTGAAAAATTGCCAGTCGATAAAAATGTTTGCAATATATAAGGCAAAAATTCCAAAAATCAAAAAAATTATTTTTTTATCTAAAACTTTTCTGATTTCTGGCTGTTTTTTAAATTTCCAAAAAAGTAAAAGCATCGTCATTGCTAAAAAAGCCAGACCTTCAATGCGAGTAAAAATAAGCAATCCAAAAGCTGAAACAAAAACGATAAAATAAAGTTTTTTTGGATCATCCCAAAAGACAGCGAAAAAATAAAGACCCAGCCAAACCAGCGCCAGCGCCAAATTTTCGCTCAAGGTGAACTTAAAAAACCAAAAGGAGGTAAAGGCAGTAGCGGTCAAAAGCCAGGCTAGCCAGGCGGAAAATGAAGTTAAAAAACGCTTAGCTAAAAGATAAAAAGCGCAAGAAAAAAGAAAAAAGGAAGCTCCATTAGCGATTATTAGCCCAGAAAGCCCAAAAAGAGCGAAAAAAGTAGCTAGCCAAGCGATATAGCCAAGTGGAAATTGGGTTATCAAGTTGCCTTCCTCGGTATAGCTAAAACCGGGAAAATTCAAAGCTTGGCCAGGGCCGTAAAGTTTGAAAAATTCTTTTTCGGCCGGAAAGGAAAAAGTCAGCTGATGATTTTGGGAAAGTCGGATAGCGGCCTCACTTAGTGATCCTTGATCACGGCCGGAAAAAATGGTTGGGCTGGAAAAGAAGGAGAAAATTCCGATTAAAATTAAAGCGGAAGCTATAAAAAATATTTCGTTTTTTGAAATTTTAATTTTTCCAAAATTTTTCCAAAGCAAATAAGCAAAAAATAAAACAGCAAAAAAAATGTAGGTCAAGAGAATAACTTTATAAAAAAAGCCAAGAAGAGTTAAAATTAAAGAGAGCCAAGCAAAACCTAAAAACAAAAGAATAAAGATGGAAAGCAGTTCTTTTTTAGAAAGGAAATTTTTAAACATAATTAATTATAGTATAAGGTTATTTTCTGCTTTTGACAAAGTATTTTAAAAGTCTCAAGTCCTAAATAAAAAATTAAAATATAATCAGTATAACTACCAAAAAAATTGAAAGAATAATAAAGCTAATAAAAATAGCCCAAAGGTAATAATGCTTGAAAAACCAAGGCTTATATTGGGAAATTCGTTGATTGAGTTCGTAAAAATTTTCTAAAATGCTGGTATTTTTATATCCCGGTCGCATAGTTAATTGATCATTCAGTGTGTAAACCTGAAGATTTTTAGCATTTGTTTCTTGGGGTTTATATTCTAAAATAAGACAGTATTTCTTGCCTTTCGAATCAGCTATTTTTGAAAATTTAAGTCTATAGAGATCTTTTCTCCCTAAATAAGAAAATTCAGCCGAACCTTCCCTCTCAATTTCAGTGCAGTTTTCTTGCGCCAACTTAAATTTGACTGCTTTCGGATTTCCAAGTTTTTTTCCTCCACCAAGCAAAATTTCAATTTCGGCCAAATTGGAGCGAGTAGAAATAAATTTACTTGAAAATGGTTGCTGGGGCGAAATTTTTATATCAGAATTTTTTTCAAGGCTGTCTTCAAAAAAAATCAATTCTTTTTCAAAGCGAACGAAGATAAAAAATAAGAAAACCGCTAAAGCTATCAGCAATAGTAATTTTCCAGAAAATTTTGATGCAAAAAATTTCATAGATAAAAATCCAAAATTATAAAATTAAACAAATAATGCATAAAAAATACGAACATCAAAACTAGTCCGACGGACAAAACAAAGTCAAAATGTATTTCTTTTTTAATTGCTTTCAAAATCATTCCAAGGCCGACAAAAACAAGGGAGATGTGCAGAGCTAAATTTGGAAAAAAATAACGGCCGGGAGTCTGTAGTTCTAACTCTCCGAATTTGGCAAAGTATTTCCAATCGGCCGCTCGAATGCCAGCTTGAAGAGCGATAAGCATCAGGATGAAAAACAAAACATATTTTTTTTCCGGCAAAAATTCAGGTCTTTTTTTGGAAAAAATGAAAATAAAAAGCCCGATAATGGAAATAAACTGAATACTCCAGATTATATTAAGCAAATAATTGGAAGTCCAGCTTTTAATAGGAAATTCTCCCCAATAAGTTTTTGAAGATAGAGTCAATAAGCCCGGTTCAATATTTTTCATAAAATATTGAGTAAAACTAGAAATAATTTCATTGAAATTTCCCGCCAATGGCAAATATTTCTGAAAAATTAACAAAATACAAATAGGGGAAATTGCCAAAAGAAAATACAGCCAATACTTTTTTGAATAATTTTCAAAAAATCTTTTTTTATAAAAAAGAAGGAAAGGGATTATAAAAATAAAAACGGCTAAAAGAATAAACGCGGTTCCCTTGGTCCAGATTCCTAAAAAAATAGCCAAAAGCATTAAGGATAAATTTTTCCAATTTAACCCATTTTTGATAAATAACACCGCACCCAGGGTAAAAAGAGCGAAAAAAAGAATTAGAAAAGCATCATAATTTATATAAGCGTAATAAAAAGAAAATCGGGGCTGAAAAGATATAATTGCAGTAAGAAGAAAGCTATGTTTTTGGGAAAAACCGGAATTTTTCAAAATTAAGTAAAAAATAAAAATAACGATTGTTCCAAGCAGGGCAGAAAAAACTCTAAGCGCATAAAACCTAATCAGGATGCTTTCTTTTCCGAGTAATTTTTCAATTTCGGCGGTCAACTTATGATAAAAGCTTCTTCCGGAAGAAGCCATATTAACAGGATAGTCAGTATTATATTGCTTCCATGGCCGGCTGTTTATTTCGGTTTCATTTTTTCCTGCAAAGCCTTCGCCGAAAAGATTATTTTTATAAAGATCGCATTTATCTTCTCCGCCTACACAACGGATTTTTTCGGCAGTTTTTTTAATCTCCTCTGTATAGTTGAAACGTTGGACCAAATCTCCGTTTTTGATTTCTTTCTTTTCATTTTTTGGCCAATTTTTTTCTTCTGGTTCGGCTAGATATTGAATGGTATTGTAATGGCGGGCTTCATCATAGCCATTGAAAATTGGGAGAACAGCGATAAGCGCCAATTCCTTAAGAAGAAAAATCAGTAAAATCAAAGCCAGGATGAAGCCTGGTTTTTTGCAAAAATTCTTAATTTTTTGAAAACTTGACATATAATCTATTATAATATTTAAAATCCTTTTTGCCAATATCTAATATTTAAGTTAAAATAAAATAGCGCGTAATTTTTTAAATTAGTAAAAAAATAAATGAAAAATTTTTTTAACAGAAGAATGGTGATAATAATCGGACTCATTCTAATTTTGGCAGCGGGGGGTTTTTATTTGTTTAATTTTGCCAAAAATAACAAGCAGAGCATCGCAATAAAGTCCTTGTCGGCGATTAATAAATTTTCAGGCCTTCTGCCGATTACGGATGATGAGAAAAAAGAATTGGATGTGATGAACACGCTAGTGGAAAAATTTACTCAAAAGGACGGAGTGACCAGAACTTTTCTATTGCTTCTTCAAAATAATATGGAGCTTCGCCCCGGAGGAGGTTTTTTGGGCCAATATGCCATTTTAAAAGTTAAGGATGGGGAAGTTCTTTCAACTTTTTTTGAAGATGCTAATCTTTTGGATCAAAGAATAACTGCTAAAGTTGCCCCGCCTTTTCCTTTTACTAAGATGATGCAACTTAAGAAATGGAAATTTCGAGATTCAAATTTTTCGCCTGATTTTCCTATGAATGTTGATAAGGCTAAATATTTTTATCGATTAGCCGGAGGGAACAGTAATTTTGACGGAGTGATTGCTGTTAATGCCAATGTTTTTAATGATATCTTGGAACTTACTGGTCCGATAACTGTTCCGGGTTATAATGTTTCTTTCAATAGCAAAGACGGCGCGCTGAAACTTGAAGAATATGTGGAAAAATATTACATTATGAATCCGGAAGTGGATACGCAAAACCGAAAAATGATTATGAAAAAAATGGCGCCCCTTCTGGTTGAAAAACTTTTCAGTCTTGGAAATGTCACCAAGATAGCGGATTTAGTCCACAAAGAATTTGAAAACAGAAATATAATGGTTAATTTTAAAGATCCGGAACTGCAAAAAGCGATTGAAAGTGTTTATTGGGATGGTAAAGTAGCTAAGGATTGGGGTTCGGATTATTTGATGATGGTAGATGCGAATATGGGAGCGCTGAAAACTGACTATTATATGAAGCGCCAAGTGGCTTATGATATAGATTTAACTGCGGAAAGGCCGACTGTAACGCTAAATATTATATATAAAAATACGGCGACATTTGGAGATTGGCGAACAAGCGATTATCATTCCTATCTTAGAGTTTATGTTCCGAAAGGATCAACTTTCTTGGAAAGCAAAATGGTGAGCTTGGCTAATCGAGGAGAGGAATTTGAAAAAACATATTTCGGTTTTATCTGCCATGTGCTTATCGGCCGGGAAACAAATGCAATGATAAAATATCAGCTACCGGACGGTTTCGATGTCAATAATTACCGGCTTTTGATTCAGAAACAATCCGGCGTGGAAAACATTCCAGTCAAAGTTCATCTCAAAAATAGCAAGGGGGAATATGATCAAGAACAAACGATGGATAAGGATTTGAAATTTGAATTTCAAAATGCGGATTAACCATAGGCGTGAAATATGAAGTCTATTTTGATAAAATTGAATAAGGTGATCCGGATGATTCAAAAAAGCGGATTTAGAATCGGTGGAAAAATAGCTGTGGGATATTTAACAATTTATCTCAAATCTTTTTTTGTTCCAGCCAGGGACATTTTATTTATTGCTGGCGGAGTAGGTGACAAGGCGCATTATCGAGCTTTTGGCATAGCGGAAGAATTGAAGGCACATGGGCTTGGCTGTTCTGCAACCAACCAAAATAATCCCAGACTTTTTAAATTTGCTGATAAAACGAAAATCTTTATATTCAGTAAGACAACTTACACCCCCAAAATCGCCAAATTTATTTCGGAAATAAAAAAACAAAAAAAAGAAATAATTTTTGATACGGATGATTTAGATTTTGATCCGAAATATTTATCGCATATGGATTATTTTTCAAAGATAACAGCGACAGAGAAAAAAGAATACGAAAACGGAATTGGCGCAGAAATTTTGAATGATCCGTATGTTAAAACATGCACAACAACAGTTTCCTATTTGGCGGAAAAGTTGAAGGAAAAAAATAAGCGCGTGATAATTGTGCCGAATAAAATTTCCAATCATGAGTTGGAAATTGCCGATAAAATCTTGGAAAAAAGAAAAAAATCGGATGAATTTTTGCGGATTGGATATTTTAGCGGAACATATTCGCATAATAAGGATTTTGCTACGATTGCAAATGCTCTTGTTGAGATACTTCGAAAATATAAAAATGTAAAACTAGTTTTAGCCGGGCTTTTAGATGCGGAAGAAAAATTAAATGAGTTTGGGGATCGGATCGAAATTTTACCAAGAGTTCCGCGCGACGAATACTACACTAATATTTATAAATGTGATATTAATCTAGCACCACTGGAAATTGGCAATCCATTTTGCGAATCTCGGTCAGCGCTTAAGTTTATTGAAACAGGAATTCTAGCTATTCCAACAGTAGCAGTAAAAAATCAAACATATCGTGAAACGATTAGCGATGGAGTAGATGGATTTTTGGCGGGCGATACTGATGAATGGGTGGGGAAAATAAGTCAGTTAATTGAAAACGAAAATTTGCGAAACGAAATGGGCAAAAAAGCGCGCGAAAAAGTCTTACTTGATTATACTAATAAAAACAGCCATAATGAAGAATATTATAATTACCTAAAATCTAAATTATGAAAATTCTAATCACGGGAGGAGCGGGGTTCATCGGTAGCGCTTGCGCCAAAAAATTGATGGATAGGGGAGATAAAATTATTATAATCGATAATTTTAATGATTATTATGATCCGAGTTTGAAAGAAGCGAGAATCAAGAAATTCCTAAAAGGATATAAATTCAAATTATATAGAGGCGACATCAGAGATGAAAAATTAGTGGAGAAAATATTTAAGACAGAAAAAATAGACAAAGTAATTCATTTGGCGGCGATGGCAGGAGTGCGTTACGCTATAAAATATCCAAAACTTTATTTTGATGTGAATGTGATGGGGAGTATTAACCTCTTGGAGTCTGCCGTTAAATATAAAGTTAAAAACTTTGTTTTCGCTTCATCCTCGTCAGTTTATGGTAATAATAAGAAAATGCCTTTTTCGGAAAGTGATCCGGTGGATACGCCAATTTCACCTTATGCTGCTTCCAAAAAAGCCGATGAACTTATTGCTCATGTTTATGCCCATCTTTATGGTCTAAAAATAACCGCCCTTCGTTTTTTTACAGTTTATGGCCCTTGGGGCAGGCCGGATATGGCGCTTTTCAAATTTACCAAAAATATTTTAGCCGGAAAACAAATTGAAGTTTACAACTATGGAAAGATGAGTCGAAATTTCACTTATGTTGATGATATAGTTTCTGGTGTAATCACAATTTTGGATGCCAATTTAAATTTTGGAATTATGAACATCGGTGGTGATCGGGAAGAACAGCTTACGCGTTACATTGAGGTTTTAGAAAATTGTCTTGGAAAAATTGCAAAGAAAAAAATGATGCCAATGCAACCAGGTGATGTCCCTTCAACTGTTGCAGATATTAGAAAACTTAAAAAGCTCGGTTGGAAACCAGAGACGAGAATTGAAAAAGGAATTGCAAATTTTGTGGAGTGGTATAAGGAATACTACAAAGTAAAGTAATTTAATTAAATTTATATAAAATCAATGAAAAAAAACATTAGACTCATCACTTCAGAATCCGTGACTGAAGGTCATCCAGACAAAGTTTGCGACCAAATTAGCGATGGAATTTATGATGAAATGCTCAAAGTTGATCCAATGAGTCGTAGCGCGGTGGAATGTTTTTGCACGACCGGAATGGTTATGGTTGGCGGGGAAGTGACAACCAAGGCCTATGTGAATGTGGACAAAGTTGTTCGCGATGTTCTTCGTGGCATTGGCTATGATAAGCAAGAATATGGCTTCTGCTGTGATGATGTGGGAGTTTTGGTATCTATTCACGAACAAAGCCCGGACATCGCCCAGGGCGTAAATGAAGGCGAAGGAGAGCATAAGGAACTGGGAGCAGGCGACCAAGGACTTATGTTTGGCTATGCAACAGATGAAACAAAAGAATTGATGCCTCTGCCGATTCTCTTGGCCCATAAACTAACAGAACGCTTGGCAGCGGTCAGAAAGAATAAAACCCTGCCTTATCTTCGTCCGGATGGGAAGAGTCAGGTAACAATTGAATATGAAAACGGAATTGCCAAACGAGCGGAAACGGTGGTTATTGCCGCTCATCACAGCAAGGATGTTTCTATTAAAAAGTTACGAGATGATATTAGAAAGAAAGTTATTGAACCAATAGTTGGAAAATATTTGGACAGTAAAACTAAATTTTATATTAATGCGACTGGAAAATTTATTTTTGGTGGGCCACCAGCTGACACCGGGCTTACGGGAAGAAAAATTATTGTTGATACTTATGGCGGAGCCGTACCTCATGGAGGCGGTGCCTTTTCAGGAAAAGATTTGACCAAAGTTGATCGAAGCGGAGCTTATATGGCACGCTACACCGCAAAAAATGTAGTTGCCGCCGGACTTGCTTCTCGCTGTCAAATTCAAGTCGCTTATGCAATCGGTGTTGCCGAACCAGTCGGAATTTATGTGGACACTTTTGGCACAAACAAAATTTCCGAAGAAGAAATATTGAAACTTATCAAAAAATATTTTGATTTTCGGCCGAAAAGTATTATTGAAAAACTAAATTTGCGTCGTCCAATCTACAAAAAAACTGCAGCGTACGGACATTTTGGAAGGCAAGACAAGGATTTTACTTGGGAAAAAACGGATCTGGCGGAAAAATTGAGAAAGGAAGCAAAGAAATAGAATTTAAGAATTTTGAAAAATTAAAGAAATTTTGCTAAATGAAAACTAGAATAATAAAAGGAATAACATGGAATGTGTTTCAACTTTTTGCTGATCAAGGATTTAGTATGCTGGTCAAGATTATTCTCGCTAGACTTTTATTGCCAGAACATTTTGGAATAATTGGAATGGCCATTATATTTTCGGGTTTTTTTAGCGCGATTAGCGATGCTGGGCTTGGGGCTGCTTTGATTAGATTTAAAAAAGAAAAACTGGAAGACATTCATTATCAAACAGTTTTTTGGTCTAGCCTTGTTTTTAGCGGGCTACTTTATTTTATCTTGATATTTGGGATAACTCCTTTTGCAGTTTGGTTTTACAAGGAAGCTATTCTAAGTATAATTCTTCCAGTTATTGGTATTTCTCTGATATTAAATTCATTTAATATTATACCAAAAATAATACTTTCCAGAGAGCTAAATTTCAAATCACTTAGTATCGTTAGTATAACTTCAAATTTATTTGGAGGAATCATTGCGATTATTTTAGCTTTTTTAGGTGCAGGCGTTTGGAGTATTATTTTACAAGGTTTAATTTCTGGATTTATTTCAATTCCTATTTTTTGGTATTTTATTGATTGGAAACCGAAATTTAATTTTTCAAAAGAAGCCCTGAAAGATATCCTAGGATTTGGATTATATGAAACAGGGCTAAATATGCTTGGTTATTTTACTAGAAATATAGACTATTTGATTGTGGGAAAATTGCTTGGCGCTTCACTTCTTGGAATATATACAATGGCTTTTACGATAACCGATATATTTAGACAGCAAATCATGGGAATTTTAAATAAAATAATGTTTCCAGTTTATGGAATAATGCAAGATGATTTTTCTAAAATTAAAAAATATTATTTGAAAGTTATAAAGTTCAACACAATTTTTTTGTTGCCATTTTTGTTGCCATTGATAATTTGCACAAAGCCGTTGATCCTTATTATTTTTGGTGAAAAATGGATTTTGGCAGAATTCCCAATTCAAGCTATGGCGGTAGCTTCAATTATTCATGGTATTTCCGGTACGACTGATTCCGTATTTAAAGGAATTGGCAAAGTCAATATAACATTTAAGATATCTTTGATTAAAATATTTATTATTACCATTCCTTCATTTGTAGTCCTAATTTATTTTTTTGGAATAAATGGTGCGGCAATAGCTGTTATTGCTCATAAATCAATAGGAAGAATTATACATCAATATTATATGAAAAAGATTATTTGTGTTTCAGAATTAGATATACTGAATGTTTTAAAAGAACCATTTTTTGCCTCCATAATTCCTATTATTTTGTTAGTATTAATTTCTAGCTATGTTGATATATATGCATGGGAATATTATATAATCGGCATAGCAGTTAGCATTGTGATTTACATGCTTAGTATTTATTTTATGATGAAAAGTGAAATAGGGGAAATATTTAAAAGATAATTTATAAAAAAAATGAGTAAGAAAAAAATTATCGGTTACACTACGGGAGTTTTTGATCTATTTCATATAGGTCACCTTAATATTCTTAAAAAGGCAAAAAGCAAGTGCGATATATTAGTTGTCGGTGTTACCACAGATGAATTAGCTGAAAAATTAAAAGGTAAAAAACCGGTAATTTCTTTTAGAGATAGAATAGAAATTGTAAAAAATATAAAATTTGTAGACAAGGTAGTGCCTGAAACTTACGATGACAAAATAAAAGCCTGTAAAAAGTTGAAATTCGATGTAATTTTCAAAGGAAACGATTGGAAGGGTTCGGAAAAATGGCAAAAATTGGAGGATGAATTTTTAAAATTAGGCGTAAAAGTTATTTATTTTCAATATACCAAAACTACAAGTTCAACCAAAATAAGCAGGATCTTGGATTTTATGTAGCAGTTATTTTTTCTGAAAAGAATGATTATATCTCACAAATACAAATTTATTTTTGTGAAAACAGCCAAAACTGCCGGTACAAGTATCGAGATTTTTTTAGATAGATATTGTGACTCAGGAGACGTTTTTACGCCCTTTTCTCGGCAAGAGCTAAATCATCAACCAAGAAATTATGAAGGTTATTTCAACCCAATTCCTGAAATTTATAAAAATCTAAATATTTTTGATTCCACAAATAATCAAAATATCTGGAGAACTTTCCATGAGTTGTATAATAAAAATAAATTCCATTGTCATATTCCTGCTTGGCTTATAAGAGCAAGGACACCGAAGAATATTTGGAATAACTATTATAAATTTTGTGTGGAGCGAAACCCATGGGAGAAAATAATTTCTGGCTGGCATTGGTATAATAAAAAATATAAAAGCCCAATAGGCTTAGATGAGTATATTGATTTTTGCGAAAAAAGAGTCAAACAAAAAATTCGCGGTGTTGGTGTTTGCCCGTATAATTTTTTAAACTATACTGATCCAATCACCGAAAATATTTTAGTTGATAAAATAATTCGCTATGAAAATTTAGAAGAAGAATTTTTTTCTACATTAAAAATGCTTGACATGAAAACTGATGGGAAGTTGAATGTGTTTGCTAAGTTCAATGTTGGCGCAAAAGTTTCGTATGGTAATTTTTATAATGTAAATCAGAGAAAGCGAATAGAAAAAATTTTTAACAAGGAAATTAACCTACGCGGATATAAATTTTATGAATAAGGGAAAAGAGAGGATCGTTTTATTTGGAAGTAGCAATGGCAAATACTATTCCGATAATAGTATGTTTGTTTTTGAATGGATTTTAAAAAATCGCAATGATATAAAACCAGTTTGGCTGACAAGGAATCGGGCAGTGTTTGACAAGCTAAGAAAAGAGAAAAAACCAGTAGCATTAATTAACAGCATAAAAGGAGTGGTATTATTATTTAAGGCAAGCGTAGGATTATTCACTAACAGCTTGCGAGACTTAGCAATAAATCCTTTTTTAATGCCTAAATTTTTGAATTTAATCGCTTTAAGGCATGGAAAATCAGTTAAAAAAGTGCGTTTTGCAATAGAGGGGAGCAAAATATTAAAAAAGGAAAAAGGGGAGAGGGAAAAAGAAAATTATCACATAAAATATGCAATTTCAACATCCGAATTTATATCTGACATTCAAGAGCAGTGCCTTTTAATTGGAAGGGAAAAACATATTGTCACTGGCTATCCAAGAAACGATGAATTATTCAATCCTTCCGAAGAGAATAAAAATAAATGGAAAAAATTTACAGAAAGCGTAAGATTTAACAAGGCAATTCTTTATGGTCCTAGTTGGCGCCATGGCAGAGAGGCTACGCGATTTTTCCCTTTTAATGATTTTGATAAAAATGAGCTGAAAAATTTTTTAGAATCAAAAAAAATTATTCTACTTTTGAGACCACATAAAAACGATTTGCTAAGATATAATTCATTATCAAAATTTTTGAAAGAACTTGCAAGCAGTTCTGAAAATATAAAATTCGTATCTCATGATATTTTTCCTGATGTAAATTCGATACTTCCTTTTATTGATGTGCTAATATCGGACTATTCTGCGCTTTATCATGATTTTCTTCTGCTCGATCGTCCTTTAATGTTTGTTCCTTATGATTTTGATGATTATAACAAGCAAAATGGTTTTTTATACGATTATTATGAAAATCTCCCAGGTCCAGCTCTGAAAAATTTTAAAGATTTTTGCAATAATATCGAAGCTATATCTAGAGGGATTGATGAATATATTGATAAGCGAAGGAAGCTTTGCGACAGAGTGCATTTTTATAAAGACAGTAAGTCTTGCGAAAGAGTTAGTAAATTGATAGACCGTATTTTAGATGAAAATAAATAAGGCCATGAGTATTAATTTGAACGATGTTTTAACCGATTCCGCTGAAAAGGCGCTATTGGAACAAAAAGAAGATGGCTCAATGCTCTCTGGATACAATGGGCCATATTTCCATCCGGAAACTCCAATTAGAAATACCTCGCATTGGCTGGTATCTTTTTTAAAAGCATATAATATTACAGGTGAAGAAAAATATTTAAAAGCTTCAGAAAGATGCATAAATTATCTTGTTGAAAATAAGCCAGAATTCAATTATTGTCAGCGCACATTCAAAGGGAAAGATAAATGTAATGGATTAATTGGACCAGCATGGGTAATGGAAGCTTTCTTAATTGCATCAAAAGAAATAAATCGAAGAGATTTATCTGATTTGGCTTCAGATATTTTTTGTTTGCATGAATTTGATGAAAAATTGGGACTTTGGCACAGAAGAGAAATCGACGGAGAAATATTGTCTATAGATTGGACATTTAATCATCAACTATGGTTTGCGGCAATTGGCAGTATGTTTGATAAAAAATTATATCCCAAGATACACAATCAAATCAAAATATTTATTGAAAAACTTCCAGTTAATTTTGGTATTTATAAAAGTGGTCTAATCTGGCATCCTGTTTCTAAAATTCCGCTTAAAATAGAAAGTTTTGAAAGATTTTTAGAGTTATTTAAAAATTTGATTATTAATAAAGAAAAAAATATTAATAAAGCTATAGGCTATCACCAATTTAATTTATACGCCTTTGCAATTTTAAAAGAAAATTATCCCAATCTTTCTTTTTGGCAGTCAAAAAAATTTCAAAAAGCTTTGAAATTTATTGAAAGTGAAGAATATGAGAAAGGGCTGATAAACAATAAATTTGGTTTTGATTATAATGTGGCAGGAATTGAAATGGCGCATACGCTGAAGGTTTTCAAGAAAAATAGCGAAGAATTGCAAAAATATTGGCTGAAAAAACAATTTCAAAGAAATTATGATTTTGAAAAAAAAATGTTATGCAAAAATACAGATGATCCGGAAACACTCTCCGCGCGAATTTATGAAGCGACTAGACTCGATAGTATAGTTCTAAACATAATAACAGAAAAGCCATTTGTTTCAGTTATTGTTCCGGTTTATAATGATCTTGAAAGAATTAAAGTATGTATTGAATGTTTATTGAATCAATCTTATCCCAAAGATAAATACGAGATAATTATTATAGACAATAATTCTTCTGATAGTACCCCAGAAATTATAAAAAAGTATCCAGTTAAATTACTTTTTGAAAAAGAAATCCAAAGCTCTTATGCGGCAAGAAATAGGGGAATAAGAGAATCTAAGGGAGAAATAATAATCTTTACTGATTCTGATTGCCAACCTGCTGAAAATTGGATTGAAAATGGAATTGCAACATTATATTCAGAGAAAGCAGATTTAATTGCTGGAAAAGTTTCCTTTATATTCTCTGATAAAAATGATATTTTCGAAATTTGTGATTCATTGGAACATATGCAACAGGAATATTCTGTGAAATTTGGCGGCTCTGCTGCTACTGCTAACTTATTTAGCAAAAGAAATATTTTTAATGAAATAGGATTTTTCCCAGACAATGTGAAATCAGGAGGTGATGGAATCTGGACATATAATGCGTCAGCAAAGGGATTTAAACTTATATATTGCCAAAACGCTGAAGTATTTCATCCGACAAGAAAGAAGGATGATATTTTGAAAAAAAAATTACGAATAGGTTATGGCAGCATATCTGCCTCGATAAATAAAAAAAGGAGCTTGCTAGGTATTATTTTTATATTAATAAGAGACTTTATTCCTCCAATAAGAATTAAACTTGATAAAATTAATACCAAAAAAACAGCCAGTCTTTTATTAAAAATATATCTTGTTAAGTGGCTGTGTAGCTTGTATTTTAATTTTGGTAAGCTATTATATATAAAAGATACAATCTTTCAAAAAATAAAAAGATAATTATGAGAATTTCAATAGTAACACCCGTTTATAATGCGGGAAAATATGTTGAGGAAGCAGTGAAATCTGCATTGGCTCAAGAAGAAGTTGCGGAAGTCATTTTAGTAGAAGATGGGTCTTTGGATGGATCTTTAGAAGTTTGCAAAAAATTGGCGGACAAATACGAAAAAGTATTTTTATACCAGCATCCGAACGGAGAAAACAGGGGAGCGGGAGAAACTAGAAATCTAGCAATAGAAAAATCAACCTGTGAATTCGTAGCCTTTTTGGATGCGGATGATTTTTATTTGTTAGGAAGATTTAAGAATGCGAAAAAAATATTTGAAGCTCGACCGGAAGTTGATGGAGTATATGAAGCAATTGGCACGAAATTTGATAACAGTGAAATAGAAGAAAAATGGAAGAAAAATAGATGGGATCTTATTCTGACATTAAAACAGAAAGTTAAACCAGAAAAACTATTTGAATTTTTAGTTTTGGCAAAACAAGGAATTTTTTCTATAGATGGGCTGGTCGTTAAGAAAGAAGCTTTGAAAAAAATAGGCTTATTTAACACGAAACTACGCATATCTCAGGATACTCATATGTATTTGAAACTAGCTGCTATCTGCACATTAGTCCCAGGGGATATAAAAAATCCTGTTTCGATGAGGAGAATTCATGCGGGCAATAGAATTACAAAAGTTGATAAAAATGAGCTTTATAGATATCATCATGATCTTTGGAAATCATTGCATGAATGGTCAAGAAACACGCAAATGAATTTTTC
Source organism: Patescibacteria group bacterium (assembly GCA_022709735.1). GTDB lineage: Bacteria > Patescibacteriota > Minisyncoccia > Moranbacterales > UBA2206 > UBA2206. The sequence continues at coordinate 184,656 of JAKLIG010000001.1, forward strand.
TAAAAAAGTGATAATAGAGTATATGAATTTTTACTACGAAATATTGATAAGAGAGAAAAAAAATTTAAATAATATAAATTATAATATTTTATTGTCTTTGTTAAAATATTCGATTAAAAAGCCTTTTTCGCATACTTTAATGTTAATGGAAAAATTTCTTTTCTATCTATTTAAAAGCATTATATAATTCTAATTCCTATTACATTTCAAAAGAATAGTACTTGAAAATATTTTTTCACTCATGCAGCTTTCATTTATTGTAGAGCTGATCTGAATTTTGTCATTCTTCGCTAAGAGATAAAAATTATTCAGAGATCTCTTTTCTGATTTACTAACATCCTCTTGTCTTAGAAGTCTTTTATTATTATTAGTGTAAAACCATAAATTGTGTCGAGCTGATCCAAAAAGAGAATCATTAATAATTATTGTTGTATCATTTTTAATATTGTTATTGATATAATGAGCAACATTAAGAGCTTCTTCTATTTTTCTATCTTCTATCACTAAGGCTAATTTTTTTGTGTCATCCTTTATTAGACAATATCTGAAGGTGTTAATAATATTTTGATTATTATTCAGAAAAAATAAAGATGGAATAATAAAGAAAAATAAAAGAAAGGATGTATTTATTGGATTATTTTGACTATTTATTTTGAATTTATTTTTGCGAAATAATAAGACAATGAAAATAGTTAAGGAAACAGAAGCCACTATAATTAAAAGTGAATTAACTTTTTCAATATAATAAATATAGGGATTAGTTAGTATTATATAATTATTTAAAATAAAGACTATTTTTCCAGCTAAATAAATTCGAATCGGCTTGATCAGAAAGAAAGAGAGTGAACCGATTGATAATAAATAATTTATTTTTATTTTATTGATAATATTTAAAAAAATTTCATAATTAAAGGCAATAAAAATAGTAGCAAAAGGAACAAGCATAAGCATATACTTATAACTCATACTAAGAACATAAGCATATAGATGGGGATTGAGAAAAAAAGGATCGGAAAATACTAGAAAAAATAAAAAGATAAAAAATAAATTTAGTTTGGAAAAAGTATCATTTTTTATTTTTTTAACCAGTAATAATATAAGGATTATTAAAAATTGCCAAAAAGTTAAACCAAAAACTTGTAAATTTGTAAATATTTGAAGTTTATTACTTATTAATATGTGGAAATGATCAATATGCACCTCTTTTTTTATAGTTTCATCCTGCTTCTGGGTAACTATTGTTTCCTTTTCTTCCATAATTGTCCTAGTTGATTCTTGGGGATCACTTGTTTCTTTCGCCTGGTTATTTATTTTATTTAACCGATTAGCAAATTCATTGGATTCAAAAGTTTTTTGTTGATTTTCGATTGAAATAAATTTTTTGAAAAATATAAATTTTTTATATTGCATAACTTCATCGCCGCTAAAAATAGCAAATGCAAATAAGATTAATAGCAATATTGATATTTTTTTCTTCGGATTTGATTTGAAAAATAAGAGATTTAAAAAGAAAAGTAATCCAGATAGTACTAGTCCGCTATAATTTATATAGCTTATCAGGCCACACAATAAGCCTAAAATAATAGCGTAAAACCAACTTCTATTCTCATTTAATTTATGTAATATAAAAAAAGATAATAACGATAAGTAGGCTATTATTATTTCCTTATAATCAAAATAAGACAAGGATGTAAAAAAATAACACGATAACAAAAAAGTTAGACCAATTAAGACATTATTTTTTTTAAATCTCGATATTATATAAATGACCAAAAAAAGCAAAAGTATAAAATAATAAGGATATATGAATTCAATGACTGAAAAAGTAGGGTTGTTTGGCGAATCACTTCTGTAAAAAAATGAATAAAAAATGGGGAGTGCTGGACGGATCCCGCTGTTCATAAGGTATTCTTTTTCTGGTCCATAAAGAGGATTGTTTTTATTGAAGTTAGAAAAAGGTTCTTGCGTTGTCAGTCTATCTAAATTCCTATCCTGGCTGTAAACAAACCCCTGTCTCAAATACTCGAATGCATCACTGCGAGTATTGTGATAAAAAATAGTTCTAGTTAAGGTAAAAACCGTCATGAACAAAACAAAAAAAAGCAGGATTTTTTTATTAAGGTTGCAAGATATAAAAATTTTTAAAAAATTAGGGATAGGAATTGTTTTAACTTCGCTTGCGAATTGTATGAATTGTTTTTTCAAAGATAGTGCGATTATAAAAAATATCAAATAAATTATAATGGCATAAAATCCCCATTCTTTTTTGGGAAAGAATAAATAAAGATAATAAAGAAAAAGGGATATCAGAAGAGGGGATATCCCATAGCCCAAAAGAAAGGATAATTTATTGTCCAGTGTTTCTTTAGCTAAGCGTTTCATAAAAACACTTAATATGAAACCTGCAATTATATAAACAAATATAAAATTTACAATATCCATATATTGATTATGTCCTAAGAAATTTAATGATTAATTATAGTATATCAAAAATATCATAATTTGAAAATAAGTAGAAAATAGAGATAAATCACAGTTCGCCAAGATGTATTGATATTTTTGCAAAATTTAGCTATAATTATGGTTATGGACAGGGTTTAATTTCAGATAACTTGGTTATGATTTCAAAAATAAGAAACGGATTTATTAATATTCTAGAAATACTACACTTGCGTATTTTTGGACATAAAATGAGCTACGAAATGAAAAAATTCATAGGTCATCTCCCTTGGTCTTTTTTGGGACTGTTCTTTAGCTCCTTAATACTTTTTTCTGTGAACATACTGGCAGGAAGAATTTTGGGTCCTGAAAGTTATGGAAAGTATAATCTAGTCTTGGTTGTGGCAAGTATTATGGCCATACCAATCCTTTTGGGGCTGGATATAACTTCAATTAAGTATATATCCAATGCCAAAAATCAATTAGATAAAAATAAATATCTTTCAAATTCTTTCCGGATAGCAGTATTTTCCAGTTTCACAGTTTTTGTTTTAGTGGCAACCTTTTACTTGAAAATTTCTGAAATTTTCGGAGTGTCGATTGAGATTGTATTTGTTGCGTTAATTTTTTCTATCCTGCTTAGTTTTAAAAATTTATTGGACAGCTTCATCAAAAGTTTTCATTTTTTTAGATTTCAAGCAATAGTTAGAATAGTTGAAAGTAGTGTCGTTATTTTTTTATTTTTTTATTTTTTCTACTTTTTGAAAAAAAATGAGTATGAATTTTATCTCATTTCTTCGATTTCCGGAGCGGCTGTTCTCTGTGGTGTTTATCTTTTTAGAATTAGAAAAAATATTATTGGTTGGGACAAAGAAAAAGTCGAGGAGATATTTCATTATTCAAAAACAACTATCATTTTGGCTTGCATATTGATGATTATGAATTCCATGGACAAGATCTTTATTGGAAAATTTCTCGGTGTTCATTTACTTGGAATTTATAGCGCTTATTTTACTGTTTCTATGATTTTTATCAGTCAAGTAGTTTTGATGCTAGGCAATGTTTTTTTTCCGATGATCAGCAGTGCTGAAAATAAATACGCGGTTGTTAAAAAAATTGATAGGTTGGGAATTATTTTTTTTATTCCTGGGACTCTGGTTATAGCGACTTGTGCATTCTTAATGTTAAAATTATACGGCAAAGAATTTCAATTAAACCAGTGGTATATTATTTGGTTTTCGGCGCTTTCTTTTTTGCAGATTCCGAGCGATTTTTATAGAAATGTGATATCTTCGGAAAATAGGCTATATGCCAAGATGAAAAAAGCTTTTTTTGTAATTCCAATAATTTTCTTTAGTTTATATTATTTGGTATTATCATCGAATGCTACAAGAAATTTTTTTAATGCAATACTAATCTACTCCATTTATGTGTTGTCTTATTTATTTATTACTCGATTTATTTGCAGGGATATTATAAGTTATAATAATTTAAAACAATGAAAATTAATTTAATTTTAGAAAAAATTAATCCAATTCGAATGTTATTCAAAAATCCGAAAACTTTGATTTTTGATTGCGGGCAACTAAAAAGCGCTATAAAAGGAACGCCGGTTGATTGCGACGGAAATAAAATTCCCTGGTATACATATCCGGCCATTGAATTTTTAGGCCAGCTTGATTTTTCGGACAAATCAGTATTCGAATATGGTTCCGGAAACTCTTCTTTTTTTTGGGCAAAAAGAGCGAAAGAATTAATTTCTGTGGACGACGATGAAAAATGGCATAAGCTGGTATCAAAAGAAATATTATTAAATCAAAAAATTGTTTTACTTAAAAATAGAGAAGAATATTCAAATTTTATAAAAAGCACCAATAAAAAATTTGATATTATAATAATTGATGCAAAATATCGTATGGATTGCGCAAAATCAGCCAAAGACTCATTGAATAGCGGAGGCATGATAATCTTAGACAATTCGGACTGGTATCCTGATGTTGCAAAATATATTAGAGAGCAAAATTTTATACAAGTAGATTTTGCCGGATTCGGACCGATTAACAGTTATACTTGGGTGACATCGATTTTTTTCAGCAGGGAATATAATTTCAAACCAATTAACAAACAACCGCAATATTGTATTGGCGGAATAAAACAATATGCTAAAAACCAAGATTAAAAAACTTCTTTCAAAATCTATCATTATAAATAAAATTTACCAATTACTATTGGAAAAATTTGATGGATATTATGTGAAATCCTACTCACAGGAAGGAGAAGATATGATTCTTAGAAGATTATTCGAAGATACCAAGAAAGGATTCTATGTCGATATTGGAGCACATCATCCGCAGAGATTTTCTAATACGCAATATTTTTATAAAATGGGATGGACTGGTATAAATGTAGATGCTATGCCTGGAAGCATGAAAAAATTTGAAAAATTGAGGCCGAGAGATATAAATTTAGAAATGGCGGTAAGTGATGCAAATGAACATATGACGTACTATGCTTTTAATGATTCAGCGCTTAATACTTTTTCAGATGAATTATCAGAAATCTATAAAAAAGATTACAAAATAATTTTTAAAAAAGATATAGAAACTTTTCCTTTATCGGAAATTCTTGAAAAATATTTACCAAAAAATAAAGAAATAGATTTTCTTTCTATTGATGTTGAAAACCTGGAATTAAATGTGCTCAAGTCTAATGATTGGAGCAAATATATGCCAAAATTCATATTAGTTGAGATGCTGAATGATAGAATTGATTCATTGCAGGATAATAAGATATACAATTTTCTTGTAAACAAAAATTATAGATTAATTTCAAAAACATTAAATACTGCAATATTTAGAATAAACACGCAGAGTAATGATATATGTGTGGAATAGCGGGCATTTACAATTTTAACAAAAAATCTGTCTTAGAAGAAGAAATTAACATCTTAACTGATGCAGTTTTTCATCGGGGACCTGATGGAAAAGGAATTTGGTTTAATGATGACAAGGCCTTGGCTTTAGGCCATAGGAGGCTTTCTATCCTCGATCTTAGCGAAAAGGGAAAACAGCCAATGTCATATAATAAGGGAAGATATAGAATAACATATAACGGAGAAATCTATAATTTTTTAGAAGTAAAATCAGAATTAGAAAAAAAAAGCTATTTATTTATTTCTGACTCTGACACCGAAGTCATCCTGGCGGCTTATCAAGAATGGGGAGAAAAAATGCTCCATAAATTTAATGGCATGTGGGCATTTGCTATTTATGATTCTCTTGAAAAAAAATTATTTTTATCTCGTGATAGATTCGGCATAAAACCGCTTTATTATTATAAGGGCAAAGATAAGTTTATTTTTTCTTCCGAAGTTCAGGCTATTCACAAAATTTTAGGCGATAAGCATCCGCTAAATGAAAAAGTAATAAAGGATATATCATCGGGAAGCTTTCTGAATCATGGGACAAATGAAACATATTTGGAAAATGTTTTTTCTTTGCCGGGAGGGTATAATTTATTATTAGATCAAAAAGGAAAAACAAATATCAAGGAGTGGTATGTTTTAAATAAAATTGATGTTCCAGAAAAATTTGAAGATCAAGCAAAAAAACTGAAAGAATTGCTTTATGATTCTTGCACATTAAGGCTTAGGAGCGATGTTTTGATTGGAACTTGTCTTTCGGGTGGAATAGACAGCGGGGGGATAACAGCTATAATTAATTCATTTGAGCCGGAAAAAGATAGTCGTTTTTCAAAATATACTCATCGTGGATTTTGTGCTTCTTTTCCAGATACTCCGCTTGATGAAAGAAAGTCAGCAGAATTATTGGCTGAAAAATTAGGTTCTAAATTGGATATTGTGGAAATATTACCACCAAGCAAGGAAGATTTAGAAATGGCTATGGAGCAATGCGATGGTCCAATGCATGCGCTGGCATTTTTTCCGATTTGGAATCTTTATAAATATATCAAAAATCAAGGAATTACAGTAACATTAGATGGTCAAGGCCCTGATGAAATGTTAGGGGGATATCGTCCTATTCTAGAGGCATTAGAATCTGCGATTGAGTTTAAAAATTCTAGATGGTTTTGGGATATTTATAAAACATATTCTGCTCAGGGAGAAACGCCTCAATTTAGCTCAAAATGGTATGCAAGAAAAGTTTTAATAGTTGTAATTTTTAAAAAAATTATTATTTATATCACAAATATATTTTCATGGCTCGGATTTTCAAAAATGAAAAATGATTTGAGCAAACTTTTAGGAGAAAATAAAAAAAATATAAATTTTTCAAAAAAATCCACTGGCTTTAATGATCTATTGGACGAAAGTTTATTTGAACAATTTTTTCAATCACCATTGCCGGGAATATTAAATCAGTATGACCGATGTTCCATGGCGCATGGAGTAGAATGTCGCATGCCATATATGGATTATAGGATAGTTGAATTTGTTTTCTCTCTTCCACCAGAGTCAAAAGTTGGAGGAGGATACACAAAAAGAGTTCTACGAGAAGCGCTGAAAGAAATATTGCCGGATGAAACAAGGCTTAATAAATTAAAGCTAGGATTTAATGCACCTATTGTTGATTGGTTTAGGGGACCGCTTAAAGAATTTATGATCGAGCAGATGGATACGCAGGAATTTGTAAATTCAAAATATTTTGACGGGGAAAAGATGAAAAATGATTTTGAAATATTTTTAAGAAATCCAAAACCAAGCTGGGATGATGCGTGGAAATTTTGGCCACCAGTTCATTTGACTTGGTGGATGAATCATAATAATATTAAATAATTATGCTGGCACCAATCGTTCTATTTGTTTATAACCGTCCATGGCACACCAGAAAAACACTGGAAAGTCTTGAAACAAATGCTCTAGCAAAAGAGTCAGAACTTTTTATTTTTGCTGATGGGCCAAAAGAAAACGCATCTCAAGAGCAACTAAAAAAAATAACGGAGACGCGAAAAATAATCCGAGAAAAAAACTGGTGCAATAATGTCACTATTGTCGAGAAGGATGCAAATATGGGCCTGGCCAATTCTGTGATAGCTGGAGTGACTGAAATTGTGAATAAATTTGGGAAAGTAATAGTCCTAGAAGATGATTTGCTGATATCAAAGAATTTTTTGAGATATATGAACGATGCTCTTGATAGATATGAAAATGAAGAAAAAGTCATGCAAATTTCAGGCTACATGTTCCCAACAAAAATTTTGACAAAAAATGATGCATTCTTTTTGCCCTTTACAACCTCATGGGGCTGGGGGACATGGAAAAGAGCTTGGGATTGTTTTGATCCGGAAATGAAAGGTTTGGAAACTATTAAAAATAATGAAAATCTACAAAAAAAATTTGATTTAAATGACTCCTATCCTTATTACAAGATGCTTTTAAATCAAAAGTCTAATCAGATTGATTCATGGGCAATCAGATTTTATCTAAGTGTTTTTTTGAAAGATGGCTTGACACTCTATCCTAAAAAAACATTAGTTAAAAATATTGGATTTGATGGAAGTGGTGTTCATTGCAAGAATGGTATGAGCCAAGAAAAAATTAATGATTCTTTTGTTATTGAATCATTTTCTGACGATGTGGTTATGGACGAGGTTGCAAAAATAGAAATCATTTATTTTTTTAGAAAACAAAACATTTTTTTCAAAAAATTAGCAAGAATAATAAATGAAAATTTTAGAAAAATATGTTAAAAAAAATTGCTAAACTGATGTATAAAAAAATGTTAACTATAAAATTTTCCCAAAAATGTGTTATTGGGGAAGCTTCGATTTTACATAAAGAAGCTGAAATTATTAATAATCTCAAAGATAAAAACAAAATTGTTATTGGAAGCAATTCGCATATTAGGGGGCAAATTTTAACTTTTGGGCATGGTGGTAATATAGAAATAGGGGATTATTGTTATGTAGGTAGGAATACTTATATATGGTCTGGTTTGAATATTAAAATTGGAAATAGAGTTTTGATTTCCCATAATTGCAATATTTTTGATAATGATACGCATCCGCTGGATGCAGAAAAAAGGCATGTTCAGTTTAAGAATATTATAAATCAAGGTCAGCCAAAAAATATTAATCTGAATGACAAGGCGGTTGTTATAAAAAATGATGTACTAATTGGCGCAAACGCGATTGTGCTCAAGGGAGTTACAATTGGAGAAGGGGCCGTTGTCGCTGCTGGCAGTGTGGTGGCAAAAGATGTCGAACCATACACTGTAGTTGCTGGCAATCCAGCAAAATTTATTAAAAAAATAAACTAAAAATTATAATGAAAAGGATATATTTATTTTTTAATCAGTTTGTAATTTTTAGAAAAATTTTGATTTTGATATATAAAATTTATGGCAAGAAACCTTTCGCGTGGGGGTATGATCAGTATAAATGGGAATTAATCGGAGACATACTATGTGATAAAGATATGCTGGGTTCTTTTGCGGAAAAAAATCTTCCTGAAAATATTGGAATTGGGATTGATGAACGAGTGGTTGAATACGGATGGATTTTTTCAAGTATTGAAGAAAATAAATCAGAAAAGGTTTTAGATGCTGGATCAGTGTTTAATTTTTTAGAGATATTGAATCTAAATTTACTAAAAAATAAAAAATTAACCATTTTTACTTATTATCCAGAAACAGTTAGCTATAATAATAAGCAGGTATCATATGTGTATGGTGATTTGAGGGGCATGCCATTTAGAGATGAATATTATGATAAAATAATATGTCAATCAACAATAGAGCATGTTGATATGGACAATTCTATTTATGGATATAAAATTAAAAATTCTGGAAATAAAGTTGTAAAAAATTATGAATATTTAAAAGTAATTGCTGAATTATATAGAATATTGAAAAAAGATGGAATGTTGTTTGTTACTTTTCCTTTTGGAAAGTTTGAAAATCACGGTTTTTTCCAGCAATTTGATTCAGAAATGCTTGGTCGCATAAAGGAATTTTTAAAAGACAAGGGTGAACTGGAAGTTGATTTTTTCAAATATTCAAAAAATGGTTGGAATCTTTGCAAAGAAAATGACTGTGCCGATGTTATTTCACATAATCCACATACTGGCATGGGCAAGGGGGATGACGGCGCTGCTCATTGCAGGGCGGTATGCTGTATTAAATTTTCAAAAAAATGAACTGGGAAGACGCTGTCCAACAATTAAAATCGCAGAAAGATCAGCAAGAACTTGTGAAAGCTTGTTTTTATGATGATCCACTTATTGATGCTGCAAATAGATATTATGAAAGTACAGAATGGAAAGAGATGCGAAAATATTTGCCCAGTAAAAAAGGTAGAGTGTTAGATATTGGCGCTGGCAGAGGTATTTCATCTTTTGCATTTGCTAGGGATGGTTGGGATGTGACTGCGCTAGAACCAGATCCAAGCAATGTTGTAGGCGCTGGAGCAATTAAAAATTTAGCCAAAGAAAATAATTTAAATATAAAGATAGCTGAAAATTGGGGAGAGAGATTGCCATTCAATGATGCTGGCTTTGATGTTGTATATCTGCGTCAAGCCTTGCATCATGCAAAAAATCTGGCAGAATTTTGTAGTGAGGCAGGAAGAGTTTTGAAGTCTGGAGGAATTTTTATCGCTACGCGAGAACATGTAATTTCAAAAAAAGAAGATTTGTCGGTTTTTTTGGAAAAACATCCACTTCATAAACTATACGGCGGAGAAAATGCTTTCTTGCTTTCCGAATATAAAAAAGCGATAGAAAATTCTGGTATAAAACTTGAGCATATTTTGAATACTCTCGAGTCGAATATTAATTTATATCCAAGAAAAAATAAATATATTCCGAAAACAATAGCTAAGTTCTTCGGAAGCTTAATTAAATATCCCGGAATGTTGTATTCATTTATAGGCAAAAAAATATGAAAAAGAAAAAGATAGTTTTTATAACAGGCGCCTCTGGATTTATCGGCAAAAATACTGCGCGATATTTTAATGAAAATGGCTGGTATGTTGTTGGTCTTGGATTGGGGAAATGGACAGAGAAAGAATTTAAAAGTTGGGGAATTGATGAATGGCATCCGGGTTTAATCACAAAAGAATTATTATCAAGTGTAAAAAAGAAACTCAATTTGATAATTCATTGTGCGGGAGGAGGATCTGTCGGATTTTCAGTAAAACATCCAAAAGAAGATTTTAATATGACCGTTAAAAGCACTCGCAGCGTCTTGGAATTTATGCGAAGCAATTGCCCTAATGCAAGACTAATTTATCCTTCCAGCGCTGCGGTATACGGACAAAAGAAAGATTTGCCGATAAAAGAGAGTGATATTCTTGCTCCTGTCTCCCCATATGGTCTTCATAAAAAAATGGCTGAAGAGCTTTGCAAGGATTATTCAAGAAAATATAGCGCCAATATTTCAATCGTTAGATTTTTTTCAGTATATGGACCAGGTTTGCAAAAACAGTTGCTTTGGGATGCTTCTTGCAAAATTTACAGTGATGAAAATAAAATAAAATTTTTTGGAACTGGCTTGGAAAAAAGAGACTGGATTTATATTTCTGATGTTGTAGAACTATTTTTTATTCTTGCTAAATCAAAAAACAAATTTGAAATAGTAAATGGCGGATCAGGTTTAGGGATAACTATAAAAGATGTGTTAGCTAAACTTTTAGCAGAATTTCAAAAAAATAAAGAAATTGTTTTTAATAATATTTCAAAGGAAGGGGATCCCGAATTCTATACTGCAGATATTGAAAAAGTTAAAAAAACTGGTTGGAGACCAAGAATTTCTCTTGAAGACGGTATAAAAAAATATGTAATTAAATTTAAAGAATATCAAGAAAATGGTTAGAATAGGGATTATTATTTCTACTTCCGAGGGGTGGATGGGAGGAATTAATTATATGAAAAATCTGCTTCGAGCAGCTTCTTCTATCGGCGGTAAAAAAATTGAATTTGTTCTGTTTTTTGGGGAAAAGTCAGATAGGGATGTGGTCGCCTCTTTTGAAGGTTTCGGGGAAATCATAAGAACTCCAATTTTGGACAATTCTAACGCGCAAGGAGTTTTTAATATTTTATCTTGGAGGTTTTTTGGCGGAAGTTTCATGATGAATCAAGAATTTGAAAAAGCTAAAATTGACATTGTTTCCCACTCTCGTATTTTTTTGAAAAATAGAAAATATAAAATAATAAATTGGATCCCGGATTTTCAGCATTTCCATATGCCAAAGATGTTTTCTTATGCGGAAAATATGTATAGAAATTATCTTTTCAAGGCTTATGTAAAAAATAGTAATGCAGTAATTTTGAGCAGTAATGACGCGTTAAATGATTACAAGAAACTTTATCCCAAATATATAGATAAAGCGCATGTTTTGCAATTTGTTTCACAGCCGAACGAAAAAATATATGGAATAAAAGGCACAAAACAGATTGAAGAAAAATATAAATTTTCTGGAAAATTTTTCTATCTTCCGAACCAATTCTGGAAACATAAAAATCACATGATAGTGCTGAAAGCTCTGAGCCTGTTAAAAAAAGAAGGAAAAGATATCCTAGTTTTATGTACTGGCCATGCCGGTGATTATCGCAACAAGAATCATTTTGAAAATATTTTGCGGTATGTAAAAGAAAATAATATTGAAAATAATGTGAAATTTCTGGGGCTTATTGATTATCTGGATGTTATGACCCTAATGCGTCACTGCATATCGATTATTAATCCATCCTTATTTGAAGGTTGGAGTTCAACTGTTGAAGAAGCCAAAAGCGTCGGTAAAAATATGATTCTTTCAAATTTAAATGTTCACAAGGAACAAAATCCGCCAAACTCTATTTATTTCGATCCGCACAATGAAAAAGAGCTTGCGGATAAGCTCTGGAAAAAATGGCAGGAAAGTGAAGGCGGTCCGGATTTTGATCTTGAAGAAATTGCCAGAAAAAATATTGAAACAAGAACTAAAAATTTCGGAAACACATACCAGAACATCGTGTTGAATGTTCTGAAAAAATAAATTGATTATTTTCTTAAAAGTTGCATTAATTGATAAATCGTCACAATTTTCCAATAATTTATGTAATGCAAAGCAACACTTAATTTATTTTTATTTCCATATTTTTTGGCTAATCGCAGTTCATCTTGGAACTGCTTTTTATTTACACCACCGCTCTTGCTATCTGTATGATAGCGAAAATTTGCCAAATAGTCATCAAGAACCCCAGTATCGTATTTTTGTCCGATTCTGAGCCAAAACTCATAATCCATGCAATAATGCTCATTTTCATTTAAAAAACCTATTTTGGAGTGGATTTCACGCTTCCAGAAGGTGGCTGGTTGAGAGATAAAATTCTCGCTAAGCAGTTTTTGGTAGCTATATTTTCTAAGAAGCCAATTTTTATAGACCGTTATGGGTTTTCTAATTTCCTGGTCGCTTTCATCGATTATTTTGCATTTTCCATAAACCCACTTTGTTTCTGGATTTTTTTGAAAAAAATTAGCCACTTTTTTTAGCGTATTAGGTTCATAAGTATCATCAGAATTAAGATAAGCGACAATGTCGCCAGTGGCGATCTTCAATCCTTTGTTTATCGCATCGGATTGGCCGTTGTCTTTTTCCGATTTCCAAATTATTCGATCAGAATATTTTTTGAGAATTTCAATCGTTCCGTCAGTTGATCCGCCGTCCATAATAATATATTCAAGATTGGGGTAATTTTGATCAAGCACACTCAAGAGGGTCTTTTCAATGAAAGTGGCTTGATTATATGATGGAGTGATGATGGAAATTTTCATAGTTTATTATTTTTCAATCCAAAACATCGTCGGCTCATTATTTTTATTTAAATCTATGCGCAAATTTTTGTTAAGCTGGGGGGTGCACAAGGATGGCCCATCGAAACACTGATCTCCTTTTCTGGGGACATAAATAATTATTTGATCCATGATTTTCTCTTCAATCAATTCTACATTTTTAATTTTATTAATATCGTGCATTTCTTTAAAACTGATATTATTTTTATAAATAAGTGTTAAGGTAATCATTAAGCATACAACTGTTAAAAAATATTTAATGTTTTTTTCTTTGCTGATAAAATTATATATTCCGTAACTTATTAAAATTCCGAAAAGAGAAAATAAATAGCCATATCCAAATCTCGGATTTGGTGCAGAAAAAAACCAAAACAAACAACCAATTAATGGAAAGGGGAGGACAAATAAAAGAATATTTAAATCTTTTTTCTTTTTTAAAATAAAGCAAATAGCCATAACTAAAATTCCGACAATGGCCGTATATATCAAAACTTTATCATTGGCAATATTGTGAAGCCATGAATTTAGCCAATCCCAATTGCCCAAAACTTTATCTGGATTATCTTTGGGCTTTCTTGCCCAGCTTTTTACCCAGTTAGCAATATTAGTAGCTTCATTAATCGAGACACCCCACTTGAAATTAAAATGTCCAAAAGTTGAAGGAAAAACGAGATATCCAGAGGAAATGATTCCTCTTATCGAATAAGGAATCCCTGCGATCAGCAAAATTATGCTAGCAAATATAAGCTTGGAATTATTTAGATTTTCTAAGGTTGATCCGATTTTTTTTTTCAATTTATTTCCAAAGATAAGGTGTGAAAACAAAATTAAAAAAATTCCAGCAAAATATGGAATTGCTGATAATTTTATAGTAACCGCATAAAAAGAAATTATAAGTGAAACAAAAAGATAATTCACATTTTTTGTTTCAAAACCTTTTATTAATAAAAAAGTAATTAATAATGTTAGCAACATTATGGGAACATCAGGCGAGGGGGATGAAATAAATTTTGTAAGGCAATACGACCACGGGATAAAAGTTGTGAGAACGAAAACAGAAGAAAAATCTATCTTTTTCCTCCTTATCATTCGTAGTAAAGTTAGAAAAATTGAAGTTCCGTAAAAGAAAAATAAGATTGCATTTAAAATAAAGAACGGTGATTTTGTGACTAGTCTTAGTGGATAAATAATTGCAGCGTCTATGAACCATAAGCTATTAAAACCGAACCTAATATGAAGATTCGCAAGTCCGAAAGGCAATGTAAAATTAGAAATCCAATTTATCATTGGCAGGTGGTATAATCCAGTGTCATAAGCCCTCAAATCCATTAAAGACAAAATAGCGCAGTAAAAAAACAAAATTAATACAATTAGAATATTAACCCAGTGGCAAGATGGTAATATATTTTTTCGATAAACAAAAAAAAGTATTATTCCAATAAGCAATATAATCGATGAAAAAACTGAGTTTAGCGGAATAAAAAAATTGAAAATTGTTCCAATGACAGAAATAATCATTAAGCCTAAAGTTCCATAATATAAAAATTTAAATTCATCATCGATCTCGAAATATTTTAAATATTTTTTTACGAATTCACTTGCAAAACAACCCAAACCAAGGAGTGAGATTGTCCAGGCGAAAAATGAAAAGATTACGAATAATTGAATCATGATAATTTACTTCAGATTATTTCTTAGCTTTTCCATATATATTCATAAAAAACTCAAAATATCCTAGTTTAATATTTTCTTGTTTATATCCGATTTTCATAAGCATTTCGGTTAGTCTTTTGTGCGTATATTGGTCTTTGTGCTCATCAATTTCTTCTTTGCTCACCAAGCCAATTTTAGACATAAATCTTAAGATGTTTTCTGTCCACTTCGCGGGCGTGGTAAAAATAAACACTCCTTTGGGTTTTAAAACTCTTCGGATTTCGCTTAGAACGGACGGCAAATTTTCCGGATACAGGTGTTCAATGGTGGCCAGCATAGTTATTGTCTCAAAAGTGTTATCTGCAAAAGGCAATTTTTCTTTTTCAATGTCAGCTTCAAAAATGTTAATATTTTTATGCTTCGCGTTTTTTTCTTTTAAATTTTTTTCAATTCCAAATTTTTCCTTAAATTTTATGAAAGACAGAAAAAAAGGAAAAGTGCCACAACCAATATCCAAAATTTTTCCATCTCTAAGTTCTCGCGAAATCAAGGAGGAAGCCATGAGGGCTCTTTTTTTTGAAAGGAATTTTTCTAGAATTCCGTTTCCTCGGGTAACCTTCGTTTTTTCTCTAAACACCAATTTATCATAAGCTAAATAGTTCATAACAATTAATAAAATAATGCCTATGGCGGTATTTATTTTATAACCAACTCCAAGATTGGCTAACAGATAAAATATAAATATTCTGGATATAATTGTTATGGCGTTAATGACATGGAAATAAACAATTTTATTTAGAAAACTAATAAAATTTTCAAATTTTTGTCTCCAAGTTATGAATGAATGCAAAAAGAAGGCCACAAGTGTCGCTAGCTCAATACTTATAATATTGGCAACATTTTCCTTGAAAATGGAATTAAATTGAAAAAGCTCTACCAAAATATACATGAAGAGAAATTGGGAAAGAGCTACAAGAGTCCCATTTATTCCATATTTAATAAAAGAAGCAAATCCATGATTATTATATTTAAATATGCACCATAAAGCTCTTGTTCCATCTTTCCAGCCAATTTTTTTTCCTTCATTGTAGGTTCGTCCATAATAAGATATGCCGACTTCATAAAGTCTCACATTTTTGGTTCGCGATAATTCTCCGACTTTGGCGGTTATTTCCGGTTCAAATCCAAAGCGATTTTCTTCTATGGTTATCTGATCGAGTACTTCCTTGCGAAAAATTTTATAACAAGTTTCCATGTCCGTTAGATTCAAATCGGAAAAAGCATTGGAAAGCAATGTTAAAAATTTATTCATCATTGTGTGCCAAAAGTACAAAATTCTATGTGATTGTCCGCCGACAAAACGTGATCCGAAAACCACATCCGCCTTATTGTCTAAAATAGGTTTTAATAATTTTGAATATTCATTAGGATCATATTCCAAATCTGCATCCTGTATGATTACGAAATCTCCAGTTGTTTTTTTAAACCCCGTATTAAGGGCTCCGCCCTTTCCCATATTTTTTTCATGGAAAAAAATATTAATTCCCGGATCATTTATATTTTTTAATATTTTTTGAGTGCCATCTTTTGAGCAATCATCCACTAAGATTATCTCGCGCTCTGTAATTTCTGCTGGCAAGGAAACGTTTTTTACAATTTTGATAATTTCTAAAATAGTGTTCTTTTCGTTGTATACTGGAATGACAATTGATAATTTCATATTTTTAATAATTTTCTTATATTACTTTAACTCTCTAAAATATTTTATCGTTTTAAGCAAGCCTTCTGTTAAATCGGTCTGTGGTTTCCAATTTAACTTTTCTTTAGCAAGTTTTATGTCGGGCTGGCGTTGCCTAGGATCATCTTGTGGTAAATCTTTATAAACAATTTTGCTTATACTTTCTGGAATCATTTCTAATATTTTTTCAGCTAATTCTTTAATAGTGAATTCATCAGGATTCCCAATATTTACTGGACCAATAAAATTTTCTTTGTTATTCATCATTTTTGTCATGCCGTCAATAAGATCATCAATATATTGGAAACTTCTTGTTTGCGATCCATCGCCATAGATTGTAATATCTTTGTTTTTTAGTGCTTGGACAATGAAATTTGAAACAACTCTCCCGTCATCCGGATGCATATTTGGTCCATAAGTATTAAAAATTCTAATTACTCTTATATCAACTTTGTTTTGTCGATAATAATCAAAAAATAATGTTTCAGCGCAACGCTTTCCTTCATCGTAGCAAGAACGAATTCCAATGGGGTTAACTCGTCCCCAATACGATTCCACTTGCGGATGGATTTCTGGATCTCCATAAATTTCTGAGGTTGAAGCTTGGAGAATTCTTGCTTTAGTTCTTTTTGCTAACCCAAGCATATTAATTGCTCCATGAACGGAAGTTTTTGTTGTTTGCACCGGATCGAATTGATAATGAATAGGAGAGGCAGGGCAAGCTAAATTGTATATTTGATCAACTTCTACATATAAAGGAAAGGTTACATCATGACGCAGAAGTTCGAATTTTTTATTGTCCATCAAGCCTAAGATATTATCTTTCGTGCCTGTAAAAAAATTATCCAAACATAAAACATCATGCCCATCATCGAGAAGTCTTTTGCAAAGATGCGAACCAATGAAGCCAGCACCTCCAGTCACTAAAATTTTCATAAATTTATTTTTTTTACTTATTTTTTAAAAACCACTGATATGTCTTTTTAATTCCTTCTTTCAAATTTGTTTTATGCTTCCAGCCAGTAGAATGCAACCTCGAAACATCTAATAGTTTTTTGGGTGTTCCATCAGGTTTTGTTTTGTCATTAACTATTTTTCCTTTAAAGCCAACAATTTTTTTTATAATTTCAGCAAGATTCTCAATTGTAATGTCTTTTCCGGTGCCTATATTTATAATTTCACTACTGTTGTATTTTTTCATAAGATGCACGCACGCATCGGCGAGATCATCAACATAAAGAAATTCCCGCATAGCTTTTCCTGTGCCCCAGATGACAACTTTCTTTTTATTTTTCACTTTTGCATCATGGAATTTTCTAAGAAGTGCAGGAAGTACATGTGAAGATTCTAAGTCGAAATTATCATTTGGGCCATATAGATTTGTCGGCATTACGCAAATATAATTTGTTCCGTATTGTTTGTTATATGATTGGCACATTTTTATGCCGGCGATTTTTGCGATTGCATATGCATCGTTTGTTTTTTCAAGTGGGCCAGTTAGGAAATAGTTTTCTTTTATGGGTTGCACTGAATCGCGTGGATATATGCAAGAACTTCCCAGAAACAGAAGTTTCTTTACTTTATTTACATAAGCGTTGCTGATTACATTATTTTGAACTTCTAAATTTTGATATATAAAATCAGCCGGACAATCATTATTTGCTTTTATGCCTCCAACTTTAGCAGCTGCAAGAAAAACATATTCTGGCTTTTCTGTTTTGAAAAAAATTGCAGTTGCGGATTGATTGGTTAAATCCAATTCTTTGAATGTTCGAAATATTAGATTTTTATATCCAAGTTTTAGAAGTTTTCTTGTAATTGCGCTTCCGACGAGACCCTTGTGGCCGGCGATATAGATCTTGGAATTTTTTTCCATTATAATTTTTTATAGATTCCTTCTTTTTTTAAATCTGCTTCGAGCATTATTTTTACAAGTTTTTTGAAAGTTGTTTTTGGTTTCCAATCGAGCTTTTTTCTGGCTTTTGTCGGATCACCGAGAAGAACATCAACTTCAGCTGGTCTAAAATAGCGGTGATCTATACGGATAAGTACCTTTTTTGTTTTTTTATCATAACCAACTTCCTTTAGTCCCTCTCCCTTCCAAGCAAAATCAATACCAACTAGCTTCATACATTCTTCAATAAATTCTCGAACGCTATGATTTTCACCAGTAGCTAAAATGTAGTCTTCTGGATATTTTTGCTGAAGTATTTTCCACATCCCTTCCACATAATCTTTGGCATAGCCCCAATCGCGTTTAGCGTCAAGATTTCCAAGATAAATGCAATTATGTTTTCCTGAAATTATGCGAGCGAGTCCCCGCGTTATTTTTCGAGTAACAAATGTTTCTCCGCGTCTAGGAGATTCATGATTGAAAAGAATTCCATTACAGGCAAACATATTGTAGCTTTCTCGATAGTTAACTGTTATCCAATAGGCATAAAGTTTGGCAACGCCATAGGGCGAGCGAGGATAGAAAGGGGTAGTTTCCTTTTGTGGTATTTCCTGAACTTTTCCATAAAGTTCACTACTAGAGGCTTGATAGAATTTTGTTTTTATATGAGAATCTTTAATGGCATCAAGAATGCGAAGTGTTCCTATGCCATCAACATCAGCGGTATATTCCGGAATATCAAAACTTACTCGCACATGACTCTGCGCGCCGAGGTGATATATTTCATGAGGTTTAATTTTTTCCAATAGGCGCGTGATATTACTGCTGTCAGAAAGATCTCCATGATGCAGAAAAAAATTGATTCCGTTAATTTTAGGATTGGAATGCAAATGATCAATCCTCCCGGTATTAAATGAACTCGAGCGTCTTATGATGCCATGAACTTCATAACCTTTTTTCAAAAGAAATTCTGCCAAATATGAACCGTCTTGCCCGGTGATTCCGGTGATAAGTGCTTTTTTCATTCTTTTTCATTTAAGTTAGTTATTTTTTTAAGTGCATCTTTTCTGGTCAAAATTGACATACTTTGTTCGAGTCTTTCGATTGCATTTAAAAGTTTGAAAATAATAAGAAAAATCAAGAGAAAGCCAACTAAAATTACTGCGTTGATATTGCCTTCAATTCCAATAAATTTTGCTAAGCTTATGCTGATTTTTGGATAAATTACAATTGCAATCATTCCGCCCCAAACAAAAATCCTTGCTAAGAGTTTTGAAAATGTTTGTTGTTTTTGTTTTTTAAAGAAACGATCAAAACCCTGATAAATCATCAGGGCAGAAATAATGACAATGGCAATTTGGTAGAGATGAATGTTCATAAAAATAAGTTAAAAAGTCTATCAAGTCCGTAAAGTCTATAAAGTTAAGAAAAAAGATTCTCTCGGACTTTATGGACTTTCAAACTTTAAGGACTTAGCTAATTATATTCCAAATCATTTTATATAGAGTTTTTAAGCCGTTTAGAAAACTTTGTTTTTGAACTTTTCCCATTGAATACTCAGTATAGCGCACAGTAATGGGAATCTCCTTATATTTTAGTTTATATTTTTTGATTTCGCGGATAACCTCACTGTCATATTCATATCTGTCAGAACGAGTGTTAATAACTTTGACAGCGTGTCTGGAATAAGCGCGGAAACCGGACTGGGAATCAGTGACCCAAAGACCATAAAAATACCAAGTAAAAAAATTTCCAATTTTATTGGCTAAAATTTTATGGTATGGCATGCCTTTTGAATTAAGCAATCTTGTGCCAAGGACTACATCAAACTTATCAAATTCAATTGGTTTGGTCAATTTAGAGATATCAGTTGGATCATGCTGGCCGTCGCCGTCCATTGTAACAATAATATCTGCGTCTAAAATTTTGGCGGCTTCAATGCCAGTTTTGGTGGCAGCTCCCTTTCCACGGTTCAAGCGATGACGAAAAACTGAATTCCCAAGAATTTCTTGGGCTTTTGAAAAAGTGTTGTCAGTGCTTCCATCATCAATCACAATTATATTTTCATAACCGGATTTTTTAATATCACCAATAACTTCCTGGATAATTTTTTCTTCGTTCAAAGCCGGTATGACGATGAAGATTTTTTTGTGTTCCATAAAATTTTATTGTTGTTCCAATAAATCTTCGGTCACTCGATTTTTGCAGGATGACTTTATTTTTGAGTCGGAAATCAAAGCGCAAATTTTCAAATCAGTTTTTGCAATAGCTTGATTTTTAAGGCAGTAATCTTTGTCAGTTCCTGCTTTATTTTCACAATTCTCGCCGTCTTCTGCCGGAATCAAATTGCAAATGTCTTGGCAATATTTCAAATTGCTGATGCTATCTTTGAAATTCTCACAGTTGTTATCACAATCTTTAGCCGAAATATTGCTAGTTTCTCCGCTTTCATCAATTTCATTTTTTGTTTCATCTGGTTTATTTACTATTTCATCTTCTGTTTTATCTATTTCATTATTTGAATCACTATTATTTATAATAGTCACATTCGATTTTTGATCTTTGCTTTCAAGGTAGCGATTTTTTATTATCGGGTAAGCGAAATAGGATAAAATTCCGAGAGCAATCAGAAATAAAATTATTATAATTTTATTGAGCATAGGAAATTATTTAATACATTTTACTAAGGGATATTTTGGAGTAATAATATTTAAGTATTGCATCATATTTTTTCTTATATTTACTGCCGGCTAATTTGAGAGATCCATTAGCAACCAAGCCCACCATATGATTTCCAGCTGCTTCGAGCTGTTTGGTGTTCATTGTTGAATGTTTTCCATATGGGTCTTTGACTGATTTGCACCAAGGATAATCATCCGAACCCCAGCGCTCCTCAAAGCTTCTGGTTTTCCCATCACTCCAAGAACTATAGGGAGTCAAGGCTATTTCATCTTTGTATTTAACAATAACCCCTCTGGTTTGGTTAGTGGCTTCTTTGATGTTGGGATATTTTTTTTCCCATTCGTAGCCCCGGTAAATTTGCGAACCAGAATCGCTTTTTATGGTAAATCCGTATTTCAAATATTTAGTTGCGTATTTGTTATACCAATAACCATATGTTCTGAAAATTACAGTCATTACCTTAGTATGTTCGAATGGACCGGTTCCGGTAGTTTCTCCCATTCCCCAAGTATATTGTTCTATTGGAAGAGTGTTGATAACCCAAATTTCTTTGCTGGTATTGTTATATTTTAATTTTATTTTTCCGCGGTATTCATTGTAGGATGAATTTGGGCGATGAAGATTGAAAATAAGATTGAAATTATCACCATCCTTAGCTTCAAAACCAACCTCCTTATCCATTATTTTGCTGGCAATTGAATTATAAATTCGAAGCTTTTCATCGCCGTCATATTTAACTTTGGTTGTTGTGTTGGCTAAAACTTCAGCAATTTTATTTCCGTTTTTGTCTGTTATTATATAATCTTTATTTGAATCTATTTTGAAAGACTCTTCTTTCAAATCGTTTTTGGTATAACTCCAAAGGCCGACACTTATTTCTGGACCGTAAGCTAGTCGGCAGGTGGAATTGTCTGTTGATACATTAGCTTTTTCTTTTGGAACCCAAAATATTTCTCCTCGATATGTCCAATTCGCATCAGTGAGGATGCAATTTTTTTCGCCCAAACTAGAAGTATAAAAATATTTTTTAGTGCCGGATTGTTCGGTGGCATAAATTGGAGTCGCGCCATCCTGATTTTTGCCAAAAACATAAAAAGCAATGCCGTCGTATTGCCATGTTTTTCTGGATTTTTTAGACTTGACGAAATTATTTTTTTCCGCTTCGGAAGTTAAATAATAGTAGTAACCTTGTTTTTTATTTTTTATTTTATAAATTGGCACGGTTCCATTTTTTTGAGTGGCATAGGCCTGCCAAGGAGAGCCTTCGTCCTTCCATTTAACACTGTCTTTGAGTAAATTATTTTTTTCTGTTTCGGAAATGGTGAGATAACGATAAGAATAAGTCTTGTTCCAAAGCGCGTAAACCGGCGATGGATTTATGATTATTTCTTCAGCTGATGCAATAGGGATAAGTAGGGTCCCCAAAAAACTTACTAGCACAAAAAAAACGGTTATTTTTTTCATTTTTTGTTTGATTAATTTTATAACTTATTATAACATTTTTTTGCAAACGCTTCAAATTCTTGGGGTATTGCTTATTTCGAGTATTTTTATTACAATAAATATGATTTTAATTTCTTATATTTATATTTATGAATGGAAAACTGGATTTGTCAGTTATAGTTCCTCTATACAATGAAGAGGGGAATGTTCGCGAGCTTCATCGAAAGATAAAAGAAGCTTGCGAAAAATTAGGAAGAAGTTTTGAAATTATTTTTATCGACGACGGTTCTCGCGATAAAACAGTGGAAAATTGCGCTGGTCTTTCTCCGTTAAAGCTTATTACCTTTCGTCGCAATTTCGGCCAGACGGCTGCTTTTGATGCCGGAGTGAAAAATTCGCTCGGAGAAATTATTGTGATGATGGACGGTGATTTGCAAAATGATCCAGCTGACATTTCTCTTCTTCTTGCAGAAATGGAAAAAGGTTTTGACATTATCGCTGGTTGGAGATGGCAAAGAAAAGATTCATTTAGCAAGAAGTTTTTTTCGCGAGGAGCTAATCTGCTTCGAAAAATTTTAATTCAAGACAAAATTCATGACAGCGGATGTTCACTCAAGGCTTATAAACGCGAATGCTTTCATGATTTGGATCTTTTTGGCGAAATGCACCGATTTATTCCGGCTCTTTTGGAGCTTCAGGGGTATAAAGTCGGGGAAGTGAAAGTTTCGCATTATCCCAGGGTTCATGGAGTGACAAAATATAATTGGAAAAGAGCAATCAAGGGTTTTGTTGATATGATTTCTATTTGGTTTTGGCGAAAATATGCCAATCGTCCTCTGCATCTTTTTGGCGGATTAGGAATTGTTTTTTCAATAGTTGGATTTATTATTTTGGCTTGGATGGCAGTGGAAAAAATTATGGGCGGATCAATCGCGGAAAAAATCTGGCCACTTATCGGCGTGTTCTTCATAATGATTGGTATCCAACTTTTCGTTTTTGGACTTCTGGCAGATATTCTAATTAAAAATTATTACAAAAGCCAAAATCGAATGAATTATTCAATAAAAGAAATAAAAGAGTCGTAAAGTCTGTCGAGTCCATCAAGTCATCAAGTCGTAAAGTTTATGGTGATACAAAAATTTGAAGATATAATTGCTTGGCAAAAATCAAAACAAATAACTATATCAATTTACAGAGAGTTTAAATTTAACAAAGATTTTTCTTTTAAAGATCAAATTCAAAGAGCATCTGTTTCCATAATGAATAATATAGCCGAAGGTTTTGAAAGAAGAGGAGACAAGGAATTAAAAAAGTTTTTATTTATAGTTAAGGGATCCTGCGGAGAAGTAAGATCTATGCTATATTTAGCGTTGGAGTTAGAATATATTGATAAAATTAAGTTCAATATTTTTTATAATGATTCCTTGGAAATTTCAAAGATGCTTTCAGGGTTTATTAAAAAATTAAATTAAGTCAAGATCTGTAACTAAACTTTATAAACTTTACAGACTTTAAAGACTTTTAACTACGCTATGCGCATTGCAATCATTGGAACGGGCTATGTTGGTTCAGTGACGGGGGCGTGTTTTGCGGAAATGGGCAACATTGTAATCTGCGTGGACAACAACACGGATAAAATTGCCAAGTTTAACGAAGGGAAAGCGCCTCTTCACGAAAAAGGACTGGACGAATTAATTGAAAAAAATTTGAAAAATAAAACCCTTTTTTATACGACTGATTTTGAAAAAGCAGTCAAGGAAAGCGATATAATTTTTATCGCTGTTGGTACTCCGCCTAATGAAGATGGAAGCGCTGATCTTAGCCATGTCATAACAGTAGCGCGTTCTGTTGGTGAAAAAATGGATCACCCCTTGGTTATTGTCGACAAGTCTACTGTGCCTGTCGGAACCGCTGAAATGGTCAAGGAAACTATTGCTGAAGAATTGAAGAAGCGAGGAGAGAAAATAGAGTTTTATGTTGTAAGTAACCCGGAATTTCTGGCTCAAGGAACGGCAGTCAAGGATTTTATGGAGCCTAGCCGAGTTGTGGTGGGCGCAGATAGCGAGAAAGTCCTAGAGACCATGAAAGAGCTGTACGCGCCTTTTATGCGCCGCGAGGGCCGTTTTTTTGCGATGGATCCCAAAACTGCCGAAATGGTGAAGTATGCTTCTAATTGTTTTTTAGCCGCTAAAATTTCGGTTAATAATGAATTGGCGAATATTTGCTCCCGCATTGGAGCTGATTTCGATTTGGTTCGAAAAGCGATGGGTGCTGATCCTCGAATTGGCGAACCTTTTATGTATGCCGGTCCGGGGTTCGGTGGCAGTTGTTTTCCAAAAGATGTAAGAGCGCTTATAAAAATTGCCAAGGATAGCGATTATAAAGCGGAAATGTTTTTGCAAACACTGGATACCAATGAAAAGCAAAAACATGTTTTAGCTGATATGCTTTTAGCGCAACTCGGAGAAGATTTGAGTGGAAAAAATTTTTGCGTTTGGGGATTAGCTTTCAAGGCTGGTACGGATGATATGCGGGAATCTTCCGCGCTCACAATTATTAATAAATTAATTTCAAAAGGTGCGCTTATTAAAGCTTATGATCCGGAAGCAATGCAAATGGCAAAGACGCCGGAATATTTTGGTGATAATTCAGCGATAAATTATTTTGAAAATAAATATGATGCTTTGGACGACAGTGACGCATTGCTCATCATTACAGAATGGAAAGATTTTCGCACCCCGGATTTTTCGGAAATAAAAAAGCGATTGAAACAACCATTGATTTTTGACGGCCGTCTTTTGTATGATCCCAAAAAAATGCAGGAACTTGGTTTTAAATATCATTCAATCGGACGATCGTCCAAAAAATAAAATATGAAAAATAAAATACTTAATAAGGCTAAGAAAATTAAGGAAATTGTTTCAAGAAATAGAAAAAAATTAGAAATAACATTCTTGGTTTTTCTGATTGCAATTGCTATTTCAATTTTCAGTTTCAGCCCCTTGCGAAAAAATATTTCCGGTTTTATTTTGAAAAAGGCTTGTCTAAAATCAGCTCAAAATATTCCCGATGATTCATTAGGGGAAGAATATATTGAAGATAATTCTGTAAAAAAAATGCCAGATCTTGTTATTGGAGCAATGGCTGATTTGCATGCAGAATCCAGAACATATGAGATGATCAGTACTTTTACTAAAAAAGTACAAGAACGATTAGAAGAGGAAGGGAAAGCAGATTTTATAATTGAGTTAGGAGATTTTATAGAAAATAGAAACAAGTATGGGAAGGGTATGAAAAAACAACCAAGAGAAGAAGGCCTAGCAGAATGGAAAAAAGCCGACTCAAGTTTTTTAGGATATACTCCTCGCTATCATGTAGTTGGAAATCATGAGATGTTCAGTTTTTTTAAAAATGATTACGAAGAACTAATTGGTCTTAATAGTTATTATTCCTTTTTGGTTAAGGGATATCAAATTATAGTTTTGGATTCAAATTACAACTTATTTTCTGGGCGAGATGTTGAGCTCAACAATGAAGAGGAGGGCGCTTATGCGGGAGCTATTCCCAAAGAAGAAATGCAATGGCTAGAAGAAAGGCTCAAGGAAGAAGATAAAAATATTATTTTTGTTCACCATCCCTTGTATAGTGTAAAAAAGAGCGTTGAAATCGAAAATTTACTTAAAAAATATAACAAAAAGATAGTTTTAATTGCGAGCGGGCATAAGCATAAAACTAGAAGCCTTACTTTTGCAGGCATTGATTATATCGATATGCCCTCCCTGGAACTCCAAAAACAATATGCAATTATAAGCATAAAAGGAAAAAAATCTGAGGTTGAATTTTTGAATTTGCAATAAAAAATTATGAGAATTTTGATTTTAAATTATGAATATCCGCCACTCGGCGGGGGAGCGGGAAATGCTACTTTTTATATGCTCAAGGAATTTTCGAAAATTCCCGATTTTTATGTTAGTCTTGTGACTTCATCAGCAGACAAAGAATATCATCTAGAAAAAATAGGGGAGAATATAGAAATTCATAAATTGCCAATTGGAAAAAATAATAATGATATGCACTTTCAAACCAATAAGGATTTGCTTGTTTATTCTTGGAAAGCCTATTGGTTTTCGAAAAAACTCGCTAGGGAGAAAGAATTTGATGTAGCGCTGGCATTTTTTGGAATTCCTTGCGGATGCATTGCGAAAAAATTAGGCTTACCCTATATTGTCAGTCTTCGCGGAAGCGATGTGCCTTTTTACAATGAACGCTTTCATTTTTTGGATAAACTCTTTTTCAAATTTATGAGTAGGGGAATATGGAAAGAAGCGCAAAAAGTTGTGGCGCTAAGCAAGGATCTTGCCTTTCTTGCAAAAAAAACATCGCCTAATCAAGAAATAACAGTGGTGCGAAATGGCATAAATACAAGTGAATTTTATCCAAGCGAAGAAGCATTGAAAAATGAAAAAACTTTCAATATTCTTTTTGTGGGGAGATTGATTGAAAGAAAAGGAGCGATATATATGCTGGAAGCCTTCAAGAGCTTATCTAAAAAATATGAAAATATCAGACTGCTAATTGCCGGCGAAGGGCCACTTCTGGAAAAATATAAGAAATTCGCCAGAGATAATAATTTATCAGAAAAAATTATTTTTCTTGGTATTGTGAATCATAATGAAATTGCAAAAATTTATCAAAAATCGCATGTTTTTATTTTGCCGTCCCTAAATGAAGCCTTGGGAAATGTAACGCAAGAAGCGCTGGCTTCAGGCCTTCCAATCATCACGACTGACACTGGAGCGGCCGAGTTAATCGACGAAAACGGATTTATCATCAGGAAAAAATCTTCGCAAGATATTTCAGATTGTCTTGAAAAAGTTATAAACAATGAAAATCTGCGCCAAGAAATGTCAAAAAAAAGTCGCGAAGCGGCCGAAAAAATGTCTTGGAGTGAAGTCGCCAGGCGGTATGTGGAAATATTAAAAAAGGCATCTGTAAAAAAAGAAAAACCGGGGAAAAATAATAAATTAAAATTAATTTTCAAGCTTATTGCAACCGCTATTTTTCTTGTTTGGATTTTTTTCAAAATTGATTGGCCGGAAGTTCTGGTCTATTTTGAAAAACTGGATATCTGGTGGATGTTTGCCTTTGTGGTAATTTATGCCGGCGGAACATTGATTTCTTCATATAAATGGAAACTCTTGGCAGATTTTAAGGGAATTAATCTTAAATTTTGGGAAATTTTCAAAATTTATCTGACTGGCGCTTTTATAAATAATTTTTTTCCTTCTATCATTGGGGGAGATACCTATCGTTCCTATACTTTGGGCAAAGCAGGAAATAAAAAATATTTAGAAGCCACTTCAACTGTTTTTGCCGATAGGCTTATTGGTTTTGCCGGAGTGATGCTTCTAATCATTGTTTTTAGTTTGCTTGATTTGAGCGCGGTTTTTGAAAATCATGTTCTTTTAGTTGCTAATTTGGCGATAATTGCTTTTTTTGCAATCAATTTTTTTCTCGTAGCTATCAGAAAAATCCCAATTTGGGATTTTGTGAAAAAGTTTATTCCGGAAAAAATAATAGGACTTATCCGTGAGATACGCTTCTACCAACAGCATAAAATTCTCATTAAAACCTTGTTTTTAGGAGCGGCTTTTAATTTTTTCGGAGTCGGACTAGCTTCTTGGATGCTTTTTCTTGATCTGCATATTCCGATAAGTTTCATTGATTTTATGATTGCCATTTCTATTGTTAGTATCGTTTCTTCTGTTCCAGTGAGTATTGGAAATATCGGCATCAAAGAGTGGGCTTTTATTACTTTTTTTGGGATTTTTGGAGTGAATGGTGAAGCGGCAATTTCCATTGCCATTTTTGGAAGATTTTTGCAAATGATTGTCAGTTTTTTTGCGATACCGTTTTACTTAAAAGAAAAAAATAAAAAAATATGAAAAAAATATCTATAATAATTCCTGCATACAATGAAGAAAAAAATATTATTCCTATCTATAAAGAAATTGCAAAGGCATTTGATATATTAGAAGCGGGTTATATTCATGAGATATTTTTTATCAATGATGGAAGTGTTGATACTACGGCAGGTGAAATAAAAAAGTTGGTTCAAAAGGATAAAATGGTCAAGTATATAGAATTTTCTCGAAATTTTGGGAAAGAAATGGCAACTTCTGCAGGATTAAATCATTGTTCCGGGGATGCTTGTATTATGATTGATGCTGATTCGCAACATCCAGCTGAACTTATTTCTGAATTTATCAAAAAATGGGAACAAGGGTTTGAAGTGGTAATTGGTGTTAGAAAAAAAAGCAAGAGTGATAGCTGGCCCAAAAAATTAGGATCGCAAATTTTCTATAAAATATTAAATAAAATTTCAGATATTGAAGTTGTTCCCGGTTCGACAGATTTTCGCCTATTGGATCGAAAGGTAATCAATGAATTTAATCGTTTTACAGAAACCAATCGGATGACCAGGGGTCTAATCGACTGGCTTGGATTCAAAAGAAGTTTTATTTATTTCGAAGCCGATGATCGGCTTAATGGAACGGCTAACTATGGATTTTGGGAGCTGGTTAAATTGGCTATGGTTGGTTTTGTATCGCTTAGTTTTTTCCCATTAAAGCTGGCGGGATATTTTGGTGTTCTGATTTCTTCTCTCTCTGGTATTGCAGGGCTGTATATTCTTATTGGAAAATATATCTTTCATTTGAAATTTGCTTCTACTTTTTCTGATGCTGAAAATCTTGCTATTTTTATTGTATTTTTAGTTGGAATAATATTGACATTTTTAGGGCTAATTTCTCTCTATATAGCTAATATCCACAGCGAAGTTGTTAATCGACCGATGTATGTTGTCAGAGAAAAGGAAATTTAATTTTTTATTTTTTTCATTCTGCTTTGTATATTTTTATAAAATTATCCGGCCGGCCATCAATATAAAATTCCCAAACCGGATTATTTGCTTCGTAGTATTTTTTTAATGGAACATATTTATTTTTGCAAATGCTTTTATAGTGATTGCACCAATAATCATACATTGATTTGCCATGCTGAGAAATAACATAATAATCAATAGGATCCCATTCTTTTTTTAATATATATCTTCGATAAGTTTTCCCCTTAAAAAACTTAGAAAAACCAGTATAATCCGGAAAAACTACTAATTTTTCTGCGTTAGGCAATGAATTTAGATATTGTGCTGCTTCATATCCGCCATATCCCCAAGCGCCAGACAAAATATATTTTTCTGGAAGCAGAAAATTAATATAGCTGAAATAAAAAGGCTTTATTTGCCAAAGACTTACAATGCTTATTGCAATGATAGCAAGTGAAATATATATTTTACTGAACTTTTTTAATTTATCATGAGAAAAAAATTCATATAAGCCAAAAGAAGCTAAGATTGAAACCAGCGGATAAAGAATAATACTATAGCGAACTGTTGAGGGAAGATTTTGAGCAACTAAAGCAATATAATAAATTATTATAAATAGTGCAATGATAAGTGTGGCAAAATCAATTTTTATTTTTCTAGTACTTTGTTTTATCCAAAAATAGAATAAAGATAGAATAACCAAAGGAGAAAGAGAAAAAACAAAAGAAAAAAATTGATAGAGGAAATTTTTTATAAGTGAATATTTTTGACTAAAAGCGGATGATCGAGTGGCATACTGCACAATATTTTCTGGATCTAAAAACAACAATCCGATATTCCAATTTATAATAACTATTGCAAATGTTATTGCCAACAAAAAAGGGACGAGTCTGAAAATATCCATAGTCCGTTTGGGAAAATAATTTACTGCCTTAATAATAAAGTTGCTATTAAATTTAGTCGCATCAATTATAACGAACAATTGTAAAATAAATATGATTGGAAAGATCTTTTTCATTGAGGAATATCCGATTGTATAATCAAAAAATAATTGCTTATCAATAAAAACTGCTGGCATAAAAAAAGAAAAAACAGCCAACGACCCTAAAACTGTAATTAAATAAAAAAGGGAAATTTTCAATATTTTTTTATGGGCTGGTATTGAAGTTGTTTTCCATTCCGGAATATTTAATAAATAAAAAAGCAAAGTGGCGAGAAAAAGGAAGGGAAAGAATATAACACTTACAAATTTAGTAAGGAGTGATAAACCAAGAAAAAAAGGAGACAAAAAGATAAATTTCTTTTCCTCGGTTTTTAGATAAGCTATAAAACTAAGAAGTGTGGCTGTCGAAAACAACCAAAAGAGAGAATCAGGATTAATGATTTGTGAAATTCCTAAGAGTACCGGGGAAAGAAGCATTAGAGTGAACGACCAAAAAGAAATCCAAAAATTTTTGGTTATTTTTTTTATCAGCCAAAAAATATATAAAATAAACAAGGCGTTAAAAAACAAAATTGGAAGGCGAAAAACTATAAAAATATCTTGAATTTCGTTCAATAGATCATTTTTATTACCATTGATTTTTTGGATGTGCTTTACTGGATTTTCTTCCCAAAAAAGACCAATGCCGGAAATTAAAGCAACTGTTATGCCTGGTTTATCGCTAAGAACAGTATTGGCCCAGTTTTCGGGAGCTACTAAGCTATGCCAGTATTGATGTATTCTATCGTCTAGCCATAAGTGTTCATCAGCTGTTTCAAAATGAGCTAGGTGATAAAAACCAAAAGAAAAATAAATTGCATAAACGATTAAAAATAAAAAAGCCAAGACACTCTTTTTCTTAAAATTTATATTTTCCATAGTTAATTACTACTATTGATTATATTGAATTTATTGTTTATAATTATTTTAGCATGAATATTAGCAAAAGAAAAATAATATGCAGTCTGCTTTTTTTAATTGTGCTTTTGGGCGCATTTTTGCGGTTATATAAAATCGGAGGCGAAGCTTTTGCTCGTGATGAATTTTTCGATATCAACACTTCCTACGGATATTTCAAAACTGGGGAGTGGCTGGCTTGGGATTTCAATATGAACCAGCCTCTTGAAGCGGCCTTGCAAAAAGATTATAGCAATACTCGCGCCCAACTTTTCCGCATCCCGTTAGCATTAGCTTATAATTTTATGGAGCCAACCGAAGGTCATGCTAGGTTGATTAGTGTTTTTTGGGGGATTGTAAGTATTATTGCAATATATTTTATAACCCTATCTTTTACTGGGAATGCCTATGTCGCACTTCTGGCGGCGCTTCTTGTTGCCATTGGCGAATCGGAGATAATTTTTGGCCGACGACTTCGGATGTATTCTATGTTTTTTCCAATTTATTTGATTTTTTCTTGGTGCGTTTTTAAGATCTATGAATCTGTCTATAGTGGCAAAGTGATTATTTTTCAAAAAATCTACGATAAATTAAAGATTAATCCAATTTTTATTATTCCGGCGATGATTGTTGGTTTTGTAAGTTATGAAATTCACGAGCTTACAGTGCATATTGTTTTTACGCTTGTAGCATATTGCTTAATTTTGGCAGCGCTTAATTTCAAAAAAGAAAAATATTTTCTTAACAAATATACCCTAACACTTTTGGGTGGATTTTTTGGCTTTCTCGTCTTGAAAGTAGCATTTAGCGGACTATATAAGGATTTTGATAAAGCTGTTAGTTTTTGGCAGGACAATTATCGGTGCTTTGGATTCTTTTTTACGGATTTTAGATATCTTTCTTTTGGCATATTGCTTTTTTCTTTGGGCGGACTATTTTTAGCTTTCAAACTCAAGCGCAAAAAAGAAGCGCTGTTTATTTTTCTTTCCGCAGTTGTTCCGCTTTTTTATGCCGTTTTTTCCTGGGTAAGAGAACCAGCCGCGCGCTATATTTATTTCATTCAATCATTTGGAATTATTTTTTCAGCTTCTGGCATTTATGCCGTTTATTATTTTTTAGCAGAAAGATTCGAGAATTATAAAAAAATAATTGCTGTGGTAATTTTAATGTCAACTTTTGCGCTACTTGATTTTTCATACATTACAGGCAAAGATAATCTTTATCAACAAAGAGAAACTTCTAATTTTATCGATTTTCGAAAAGTTTTTGCCGTAGCGAAGGAAAACATGAAACCGGGCGATGTGATGATTACAAGAGCCTATCGCAGTTTTTATTTTCCAAACTGGAAAGCGAAAGCGTATGATGTGAAAGCTTTGCCCTTAGAAAAACAAAATTGTCAGGAAATATTTGCCAAGATAATTTCCGAAAATGAAAGCGGAATAGTAGTTCTGCCAGAGATTGATCATTTGTCAGTTTGTAAAAACGGACGGAAATATTTAGAAGATAATTTAATCAAAATCCCGTCACAAGTGAGTGGTGTAAATATTTATCGCTGGGATAAAAAAGGATTTCAAATAACAATTGCAACTGATTTGCACGCTGCAATGGGTCCGAAAGAAAAAGATATTTTTGGCGGAACAAAATGGAAAGAAAAAATGGACTATCTATTGGATAAGTCGAAAAATTCAGAATTTATCGCGATGCTGGGAGATAATATACAATCAAGAGACGATCAAAGTTTTGAGGAATTGAAAAAGTATGAGCAAGAGTCGGGCAAAAAATTTATTTGGGTCAATGGAAATCATGATAAGGAGTTGGATCAAAATGGAGATCGAAGAGGTCTGTATATGAGCGGTCAAAAATATTATTATGTAGATCATAATAATTGGAGAATGATTGTTTTGTATAATCTTAAACAAAATAAAGATAAGGATTTTGATTGTTGGGAGATTGACAAAGAACAAATGGCTTGGCTGGAATCCACACTAAAAACTGAAAATGATAAGATTGTTTTTATGCATTGCCCTATTTTTAGAGATGAGATTAAAAAAGAATTGCGCAAAAAATATTTACCACTGCATGATTTATTTAAAAAATATAATGTAAAATATGTATATGCTGGCCATTGGCACGAACAAGATATTGAAAAAATTTTTGATGATATTACCTATAGGGTTATTCCGATGATTGATGTTTATGATAAGCGGTATGAAATTTTGCAACTTAAATAATTAAATTATTTATCCTATATGAAAAAAATATCCTTGGTTGTGTTATTTATAATTATTTTGCTTGGTGCTGGGCTTAGAATTTATAATTTAGGCGAGAAATCTTTTGATCGAGATGAATTTTTTGAGCTGAATTCTTCTTATGGATATTTCAAGACTGGGACTTGGGTAGCATGGGATTTTGGCAATGAGAAACCCTTTGAGGCGAGTTTGCAAGATAAAACCAGCACAGAACGAGCAGAAATTTATAGATGGCAGATAGCACAACTTTATCGATTTTTTGAACCCTCTGAAACAGTGACTCGCTCAATTAGCGCTTTTTGGGGAATAATCAGTATAGCGCTGATTTATTTTGTAACTTTATATTTTACTAAAAATCACGGAATTGCGCTTTTAGCAGCATTTCTTACGGCGATTGGCGAATCCGGAATGATTTATAGCCGACGCCTTCGGATGTATTCAATGCTGTTTCCCGCTTATCTTATTTTTTCTTGGTTAGTTTATAAATTCTATGAAGCTAAGTATGAAGGTAAGAATAAATTATTTGAATTTTTTTCAGATAAATTCAAAGTTAATCTTCTTTATTTCTTACCAGCGCTAATTGCAGGGCTTATTAGTTACAATGTCCATATGCTCACGGCGAGTATTGTTGCTACGATAACTGCGTTTTCAATTTTCAGCTGGCTATGGTGGGAAAGAAAAGAAAAAATAAATAAATATTCCATAACACTAGCCTTGATTTTTATTGCTTATCTTTTTATAAGTCTGATTCCACAATTGGCCAAGTTTTATAAATCCTTTAAAAAGCAAGTAGAATTGTTCAAATTTAATCCAGATTATTTTATTGATTATTTTACTGATTTTAATTTTTTTATTCTAGGTTTTATTTTGATGATTTTTGGTGTTTGGTATTTGGCAAAAAAAATGGAAAAGAAAAAAGAAGCCTTGTTTCTTTTTCTTTCTGCTATTGTTCCGCTTATTTTTGCTATTTTTACCTGGGTAAGATTTCCAGCGCAAAGATACATTTATTTCGTCCAGTCTTTTGGAATAATTCTAATCGCGGTTGGAATTTATGCGGTTCTTTGTTATTTAAATATTTATCTTAAAAATAGAAAAATAATTCTAGTACCATTTTTTATTCTAATGCTTATTCTTTTGATTGATTTTTCTTATTTTAAAAAAGAAAATCAAATCTATGCTCATACAAAAAATTCATTTTATCCGAACTTTAGAAATATTTTTCCTTATATTTTGAAAAATAAAAAAGAAAGTGATGTTTTCATCACTCGCTCATATCGAAGTTACTATTGGCTAGGGGACAAAGTGAAAGTTTTCGATTTGCAAGCGCTTCCATTTGAAAAAAAGGATTGTGGAAAAATTGTCAGTGAAGCCATTGTCGAAAACAAAAGCGGTTGGTTTATTCTGCCTGACATCGACGAAGGATTTATTTGCAAGGAAGGAAGGGACTATCTTGGCAATAATTATAAAAAAATAGAAAATGAAAATATTCCCAATACTGTTTCAATTTACCGCTGGGGTGAATAATTTTTTATGAGTAATAAAAAAATCATTATAATTCTTTTGATAATTTTAGCGCTTGGCGCTTTTTTGCGTTTTTGGAAACTTGACCAACAACCTTTTGTAACGGATGAATTTTTGGATATCAATGCAACTTATGGATATTTCAAAACAGGAGAGTGGGTGGCATGGGATTTCAATCTTGATCAAGTGAGTGATAATTTGTATGCGCCAAGAGAGGAACGTGCTTGGATTTATCGTGCTCAAGTAGCGCAATTATTCCATTTTTTTCCTTTGACGGAAGCAACTGCAAGGTCAGTGAGCGCCTTATGGGGAGTTTTTAGTATAATTATTTTATATTTTGTTTCGACTTATTTTACAAAAAACAAAACTATCGGGCTTATCTCGGCTTTTCTTTTTGCAGTGAGCATCGCCGGGATAACATTTGACCGGATGCTTCGAATGTACGCCATGTTTTTTCCGGTTTTTCTTCTTTTTTCTTGGTTTCTTTTTCGATTTTTTGAAGAAGAATATGCGGGTAAGGTCGCAATCATTAAGTTTGTTTGGAATAAATTTGGAATAAATTTAAAGTGGTTTTTGCCAGCAACATTTTTTGGACTGCTAAGTTTTCATCTTCATCCGCTCACACTTAATATTGGTGTGGTTTTCGGTGTTTATCTCATCATTCAATCCTGTGTGGCTTTTTATCAAAAAAGAACCATATTGAATAAATATACAGCCATTTTATTTTTAACATTACTTGGTTTGATTGCAGCGTATATAAATAATTCTCAAATATATTCGTTCTATTCCAAAAAAGATCTAATTGCTTTTGATCACGCAAGATGGCGATATTTGCAATCAGTAGCTTCAGATTATATAAATGTTTTCTTAGCTTACGGGTTGATTTTTTTCGGTTTTTATGAGCTTAAGAAAAATATCAAAATTCAAAAAGAATCCGTTTGGCTAGTTTGTTGTTTTTTGGCGATAATTTTTTCAGCCGTATTTTTTTGGAATGAGGTTTTTGGTTTGCGTTTTATTTTCTTTGCGATGTCTTTTGGGATAATTTTGCTTTCAAGCGGAATATATTTTTTGGCAGAAAAAAATGGAAAATATTTTCCCGCGTATCAAAAAAAAGTTTTTGTTGGTGTGCTAATGACGGCACTTTTGATTGTTCCAAATTATGGTTATTTTTTTTCCAAAGAAAGTCCATATCGAAAAGATGAAACCAAGACTGACTATCGAGCATCTTTCCAATATTTTTTGGATAATAAGAATGAAGATGATTCTTTGCTAACGCGAAATTTTCGTAGTTTCTACTACAAAAACGCCAAAGCTAAAATTATCAATAAGGAATGGAACAAAAAAATCAGCTTGGATGAATTGAAAAAAATAATGACGGAAAATCCCAGTGGATGGATTGTGACAGGCGATCCAAAAGGGGACATGGAAAAAGACGCTTTGAAATATATAGAAGAAAATTCACTGGATAAAAAAGAAATTGGCGGAGTTCAAATTTATCATTGGAGTAATAAAGAATTTCAAATAACCATCGCCACTGATTTACACGCTGGGAAAGAGCCTATAGAAGGAGAAGGCTACGACCCAAGAAAATGGAAAGAAAAACTCGATTATTTAATGGGAAAATCAACCAATTCTAAATTTATAGTAATGGCTGGTGATAATCAACAGAGTCCTAATTATGAAATTGCTGATTTACTTAAAGATTACGAAAAACAATCCGGAAAAGATTTTATTTGGGTTAATGGAAATCACGACGGCGATATTTATATAAGTAATCAAAAGCATTATTATATAGATTATAATGATTGGAGAATGATTGTTTTATATAATCTTGATCCAAGCGATGATTATGATTGTGCAAAAGTTGACGAAGAGCAAATGGTTTGGTTGGAATCGATATTGAAAACTGACAAAAAGAAAATTGTTTTTTTGCATTGTCCGGTTTTTAGTAATGGCAATGGAAAAAAAGAAGTGCGAGACAGATATAAAGAACTTACGGAGTTATTTAATAATAATAGCGTAGCTTATGTTTATTCTGGGCATTGGCATACTGGTGATTTTAGGACAAAAATAGATAATGTAGAATATAGGGTTCTTTTGCAGTTGGATTCTTATGGAAATTTTTATGATATTTTAAAACTAGAATAGGTTAATATTTTTTAACACTCACCACCGCTGAATTTCCATTTATTTTTGCAACAGCGACAGATCGCTGATGATAAGCTGAAGGGATATTGTAATTTTTTACTCCGCCAAAAGTTATCACACCAAGCGTAGCTGGGTGCTTATGTCCGTTGGCAACCATAACAATTCTTTCTTTATTCTTGCTTAGAATTTTTTCAACTTTATTTTTATTAGAAAGATTCCATAGTGGATGATGGATGAAAATAAGATTTTTTGAACTTTGTTTGAGCTGGGCTTCCAGCCATTCTAGCGCGCCCGAAGTGATTGTTCCGGTGTAGATGAAGGTATCATCGTGTTTGGCATCAATATGATCTTCTTCGCCTGTATAATTACCATCCAAAACTATAATTTGGTATCCTTTAGCGTTGGCGGTATAGCGATTTTTTCGGCCGGTTAAACTGGCAACATTATCTTTGCTCATACTTAAGAGTTCATGATTTCCAACAGTATGATAAGTTGGAAAGGCAGAAAGTATGCCACTAGCTTTTCTATAATCAACCTCGGCGTCTTTTTTAGAAATGTATCCCTTAGTAGTTCGGCTTTCAATTAAATCTCCTAAATCTACGATAATATCCGGCTGCACTTGATTTCGGAAAACCCAGACAGCTGAATTGAGAGAAGAAAATCCATGCGCTTGTCCGGCATGAGCGTCAGCAATAATCCCAACAGTTAGATCTGGTCGTGGGGCTTCTTCTTCGGAAGTTTCTTTTTTTGCGGTTTCTTCTGGGACAGTAGCATCTTTATTTGCGTCATTAGTTTTAACTTCTTCTTGGTTGCTCTCTGGCTTTAT
Organism: Patescibacteria group bacterium; assembly: GCA_022709735.1. Lineage (GTDB taxonomy): Bacteria > Patescibacteriota > Minisyncoccia > Moranbacterales > UBA2206 > UBA2206. The sequence continues at coordinate 222,801 of JAKLIG010000001.1, forward strand.
TTCTTGCTTTTCATTTTGAGAAGTCGCAATATTTTTTGGCTCCAAAATAATTTCGGCCGGAGCGGTTTTTTGCTCTTCCTGCTTAACACCTAAAAATTTTTCAAAACTTTTTGGATATTGGTAGAAGAAAATAAAAGCAAGCACTACTAAGAGTGAAAGAAATGGCAATAAGTGAGATTTTATAGATTTCTTTTTTAGCTCGTCCATAGATTAACTTTTTTTAAATATAATTTTTTTGAAAAAATCAAAATCGTTTTTAGTAAATTCCTTGAGAATAATCAAGGCAAAGAGATAAACGCCGGAAAGAATAGCTCCCCATAAAATGAAAATCCATTTTTGCGGAGGGAAAAAATATGAAGCAAGGAACATGGCAATTCCTGCTAGAAGTATTTTTAGAATTTTTTTAATTTCAACAAAACTTCCGAAATATTGAAATGCATAGAGCAATATTATTAAGGTGATTATAACCGAAACAATGGATGTGGCAGCGGCTGATCCAGAAATTCCGAACCTTGAAATCATGACATAATTCAACCCGGCGTTCAAAATCATTCCAAAAAGCGCAACATACATAGGAATTTTGACTTTTCCGGCTCCATTTAGGGCAAAACTGATAATATAAAAAATTGTAAGAAAACCGACACCGGGGGCAAGAATTTGCATTGGGAGAGCGGAATCTGCATAGCGCGAGCCGAAAAATAATTGAATAAGAGGCGTGGCATAAACAACCATAAGAATTATTATTGGGACTAAAATCATAAACATCAATCTGAAAGTCTGGGTCATTATTCTTTTTGCTTCCTCGTGATTATTTTGGGTAATTGCTCTTGAAATTGAAGGAAGCATAACTAAAGTTAGTGCGTAAAATAAATAGTAGGGGATTCGACCGACAGTGAGAGAAGCGTTGTAAATTCCAGTCAGATGATCATTGGCGAGCACTCCCTTGACTAAATATAGATCCAAAGAAATCAGAAGCTCATAAAAAATCATAAAAAGTGTTACCGGCCAAGCATAATTTATGAGTTTTTTCCAATCAAAAACCTCCTGATTATCTTTGGGAAATTGTCGATCAATAAACAGCCAATCGATAAAGAAGGCGGTTAGAAAAACTGTGGCAGGAGAGAGAATATAGCCTATAACCGATCCCTTAAGTCCGAAAAAATAAGCTAGCCCGATGATAAAAAATATTTTTGCAAAAGAACGGACGATTTTCAAAGTGGACTGCAAGTTGAAGCGATGAATGCCGATATAGAAATAAAGATAAAAAGAAGCGGCAGCAAAAGAAGGAATGATTAAAGAGGAAATGCGAAAAAGGGGAGTGAGGGTTGGATCACGCAAAAGAAAAGACAAGACCGGAGCCAAAAGAAAAAAGATTATAGTAATAAATCCGATAAGAAAAAACTGCAAAAAAGCCGCCTTTTTTTTGACATTCAGCACTAATCCTGGCTGTTTTTCAAAAAAACCACTAATATATTTGCTCATTGCTGTTGGAATGCCGTTTCCAATTAGCATTATAATCATTGTGGTGAGCGTAACAATAAGGCCATATCGCCCATAATCAGCCGGACCAAGCATTCTTCCTAGAAAGGCATGAATAACATAGCCAGAAAAATTAAAAAATATTTCTGCAATAGCAAGCCATAAAATTGATGAAACAACTGATTGTTTCTTCATAGTAAATTAAATTAAATTTCTTATTTCTTTGAAAATTTCTTCTTTTTCTTGGTTGCCATCAATTTTTTTCATATTCCAAGAAGAAAATTTTGCGTCATATAATTCTTTTTTCTTTTGAAGATATTCCATTCCCTGGTCCGGTTTTCTTTCCCGTTGCATTATCATTTCCGGATCAGCGTCAAGATAGACTGCAACGGCTGGTTTTGAAATAAATTTTTCGCAAGGAATGCGCTTGTCTTTTTTTGAGAGATAATAAATATTTATAATGCTGTCGTAGAAATAGCGGTCGCTTACTAGATAATCAAATTCTTGTTTCTCTAATTTTTTCAAAAGTCGTTTAAATCTGAATAAATCAATCATTAAAAATATTCTTCGAAGGATAATTTGAAAAAAATTAGCTTTTGCTACGCTCTTGCTATCGCTGCTTTTCTTTGTAGTGATTTTATTTGCCAAGGAAAATTCAATTGCATGAAAATAAAAAAACTTTTTGTTTTTTGAATTTAAATATTCTTTCAGTAATTCTATTTGGGTTGATTTTCCGCTGCCGTCAAGTCCGGAAATTGTGATTAGTTTCATAATTTAATTAATAAGTTAAAATTTCAATTGGTTCTAATTTTGCTACAAGTTTGATTATTTTATTTTTTTCCATTTCTTTAACTATTTTCTCAGCGTATTCTTTTTGTTTCTCTTTTGGAATACCCAATTCTTTGGCTTTCCCAATTTCATGATTAGCGGAAAAAAATGTTTCTTCATTTTGATCTGTTCCAACTCCGATATAGGCAATTTCGCTGGCAAAAGGGGAAACTAGCACTGGTTCACCAGTTTGGGAAAAAAGCGCGTGAGAGGCCATTTTTGAGGGTCCCAGGGCACGATTAGCGCCATTTCGATGAATAGTGACCTTTCGACCAAAATGCATTTCCTCGTCAAAATAAACATGCGGGGCGTCATAAAGAAGTTTAGTCGAAACTGCTCGAGCAAATATTTCTTCCAAGCCCCGATCAATTTCATAAGTTATCAAAGTTCTATTAGCAAAGCCGTAATTTGAAACAGCACGAAAGGCGGTATCAATATTTTTTTTATCAATCGGAGGAGATATTAATTTAATGAAAAATAATATTAAGCGTTGAGAAAAGCTCTTAATAAATCTGGGTGTATAAAGAGATGCGGCATATCTTCCAACGATGCTTGATCCAGTATGCATAAAAAATAAATACTGGCCGTTTCTAACTCTTAAAATTTTAGCCGAATTTTCATCTTCGACTGAAGACACTCGCATAAGATGAATAAAATGGCTGGAAGTGGCGCCTAAAAGTCCAAGTCTAAATTTTGCAATCCAAGAAATAATTTTTGGAATTGCGCCGGAAATTTCTTCTTTGGATATTTTTTTATCTCCAAAAAAATTCCCATGATGATAAGTATTTTCAAATTCATTTTTTGTGCGAATTGTGAATTTTTCTTTGAGTGCCATGCTTCCGTGGCGAAAAATGTCAGAAACCATCTCTCCAGAAATTTTTGTCCCAATGATTTTTTTTGACGGAATATTTTTTTTGAGATTATCGAATAACTTTTTGATATTTTCTGCGGTCATTTCTATGTCATTTAAATCAGTCAAAACTACTCGCATTCCGCAATTAGGTGCGGCGTCGAGCATTTCCGGCAAAATATTTTCTGATGCCACTACGGAGCCAGTAGGATTTTTTATATTTAGTTTGGAATGGGCATCACTTAGAATCGCGATATGGTGAAAAATATTTTCATTTTCTCCTATTTTTTCAACTTTTTCCAAAGTGTCATCGCCGGAAAAAGTATTTTTAGCTGAAAACAAAAAAGCCGGAACCTTCATTTTTCCCGTTTGAAACTTTTTTTTATTCTCAGAAATATTTTCCATAATATTTAGACTTGCGCGCTTGTCTCGAAATTACTAAAGCGTAATTTTTATGCTTAAATTAGAATTCTTCTGGTTTACTTAAAATTAATATTTGCAAATAATGCTGGAAATTATTAATTTCTCGCCAAACATGCAAGTCCTGATCATAGTGTTTTATAAATTTCCTCATAAATCTCGGCAATTTTTCGGATATCAAAATTTTCTTCGCAAAATTTTCTGGCATTTTGCCCAATTAAATTTCTTTTTTCGGGATTTTCGTATAAATCCAAAATCGCGTCGACTAATTGTTTGAGGTTATCTTTTTCAATTATAACAGAATTATTTTTATTTCCCAGCTCTTTTAATATTTCTAAATCAGTTAGAATAACTGGTTTTTCACATGCCATAGCTTCTACAACCGCCAATGGAATGTCAAATTTTCCGTGCATATTGCTCGCCGGGAACAAGCTTACATCGCATAAATTAAAAACTTCTGGCATAGTGTAGCTTCCATTGTCAAAAAAAGAAACTTTTTCCAGCAGATTATTTTCTTTGAGTTTTCCTATGACTTCTTTTTTCTTTTTGGCATCTTTTTCATTCTTAATGCGGACAGCCAGAGCCAATTTAATTTGTGGAATTTTTTCAGAAACTTCAATAAAGCTATCAATCACCAAATCAATTGCGCCAAGGCGGGTATATTCTCCGGTAAAATTTATCACAAAATCAGAAGGAAGAATATTCTTTTCTTTCATAAGCGCCGGATCTTTTTCTGTTTTTTTATATTTTTCCAAATCAGTTCCAGGATAAATTCTTTTGACATTTTGAAAACCCAATGAATTTAATTTATTTTTAGCCCAGTCAGAGTAGGTGATGATGAGATCAGAAAACATCAAATTTCTTATGTCTGTATCCGACCAGAGATCGTCTCTAAGCGCCGCAATAGTCTGGATAGTTTTAGTTTTTGAAGCGGCAAGAAAATATTTAATCAAAAAAGAATTGAGTTTTGTAGGCGTGAAAAAATAATGATTGATGTCGAATTTTCCCTTGGTTTTGAATTGAAAAATGAGACAGCGTAATTTTTCAAAAAAGTTAAACTCGGAAACCAGGGAAGTTGTATAAATCGGATGTTGAAAAACATTTTCCGGTAAATCCGGCAAAATTCCCTTAGTCATTAGGTTAATTTCAAATCCGCTAAGTTTATTTGCAAGATAAAACGCAAAATTTTTAGAACCTTCGTCCCAAGGTGGAGCAATGGGGCGGGTAACGAGCAATATTTTCTTTTGTAAATTTTCTTGTGTCATATTTAGTTTTATTTAAGCTAATTTTTAGCCCAAAGTATTGACAGAATTAAAAAAATAAATTAAATTTAAAATGTTGTTTTTATTTAAGGTGATTTGCGGCTTTTGTCGCCACACCACCACCAAGGGGAGAAGTTAAGGCAAGAAGGTAGCCACGAGCAATATTACTTGCTTTTATCTTCTCACACGCTTAACTCCTCCTCTTGGAAACTTTTCTAGATCAAAAATTCTTATATATCTCTTTTTTCTCATTTCCTGAAATTACCTGAATGGTAATTTTTTTGTCGGATGATAGGCTGAAATTTATTCTTCCTTTTTCTCCTTTCTTGATTTCAAAGGCGCCCTCTTTAATTTTTTCTTTGTCGGATAAAATAGTCCACTCGAAATTATTTTTGTCCGAATGATTTTCAATTACAAAATCAAAAACATCAGATTTTGGTTCGACAAAATAAAGCGACCACCAATTCTTGCCAACATTTTCATCGGATTGTTTTTTTTCATTCCAAGACAAAAGGGAAGCACTTAGAAGAAAAGAAAATATAACTGCCGAAATGATTAATTTATTTTTCATAAAAAATTATTTTTTGTAATAAGTTTCAATAAGATTCGAGGAATATATTTTCCAAAAATGTTCGGAATCATTAAATTGGGAGCTGTCATAGGCTGGATTGACTACGACAAAATTAATGCCTGTTTCAGTAAAGCATTTTTGAGACCTTGACGATTTAGGTTCGGAAATCATCCAAAGAGTGCATTGCTCTTTATTCTTAGCGTCGTAGCGAAAGAAAAATCCGCGAGTAAAAGGATAATTATAATCCCGCATCAAAAATACTTTCATCCACGAATCAGCCGAAACATAGTTATGATCTTTGAGAATGACATCACTTTTCTCCGTGTGCTCGGCTAAATAGCGCGAAACAGCAAAAGTTTCAATGAATTTTGAATTGGGTGATTTTGCTTGAATAGATCGGGCTTCAGAAAAAAAACCGCTTGTGGATACATATAATAACAAAATTATAAAAATAATTGCAGACAAATTTTTGTTTATATAATATTTATTATTTTTCTTATCAAATAAACATTCAAAAAGAATCCAATTTAGAGCAAAAGCGCCGGACAGAATAAGGGGATAGATGAGATAATTTCCGATACGGGCGGAAGGAATATCAATATTAAAAAGGGTCGGCTTCCAGGATAAGATAAAAATTGAAAAAAACCAGCCTAAAATTATGGCACTTTGATATTTTCTTTTTCTTACAAATAGCAAGAAAATTATAACTCCGGCGATTCCGATAGCGGTGCGACTTTCTCCGGCAACAGAAAAAATTTGCTCGAGGCTTAGACCTGCCTTGGTTGCTCGGGTTGGTTCGCCGATAATTGTTTTCACCGCCTGGTTTTCAACATAGCCCGGTATTTTTACAAAAAATAAAAATAATAAACTAAGAAATATAACTGATAATGCAAGCGGAGAAAAAATCAAGGCTAGCCATTTTTTTATTTCCAAAAAAATTTCTTTGCCTGAAAATATTAAGATAAGGAATATGGAAGAGGCTAATGAGAAAACAAAAAGAAAAGTGCTTAAATGATGAGTATAAGCGAGGCCGAAAGCGCCGAAAATTCCCAAGAAAAAAAGAAGCGCATTTTTTTCTTGCACAGCGCGCAGGAAAAAATAAAAAATTAAAGGAATGAACAAATTGCCGATAAGGTTTCCAATTACTCCGCCACTTATGAAATTTCCCTGCGAACCGGAAAGGGCGAAGAGTGAACCCAAAAGAAACAGGGCGGTTATGGAAATATTTTTTCCATAAGGCAAAAAAGAAAACAATCTTTCCGAGAGAATAAAAATAGCCAAAATTCCCATGATATTTATAAGAAACAAAACAAGAGAGGGGAAAGCGGAAACAACATTATTTTTTGAAATAAGCCCAATCGAGGCAAAAATCAGATGTTCGCCGATGATAAAATCATCAATCTTGGCTGGTTCACTTATGGAATATGCGCCGTCCTTTTCAATTATGTCAGTTTTTTCATATGTTGGAATTTTTCCCGTTTCAATTATTTTTTTGGTCCAAAACATATGATGGCCGAGATCAGTACCGGTCGGTGTAATTGTGCCGAAAAGAAAAATAGCGCGGATAAGAATGCTAAAAACAATAATTAAAATAATAAGGGAGGCTTGTTTTTTGGAATAATCTAGAAGAATGAAATTTTTCTGTTCGTTTTCTTCACTTTTTTTTCTAATTAAAAAAATGGTATAGCAGATAATAATAAATACAAAAATAGAAATCAAAATAGACGAGGCGTTAAAAATAACCCCAAATCTATCAAGAAGAATAAGCAAAATGTCAACAATGATTATGCTAAGGCCGAAGGAAATGACAAAACTTTCCAAAGCGGTAAGAACTTTTGATTTTCCAAAAATTGCTAAAAGCAAAAAATACCCCGGGATAAATAAAACTATCGCGATGGCAAGATAAAATAATATTTGACTATAAATAAAGTTTATCATTTTTATTTAATAACTTTTTCCATTTCTTCCAGATATCTCTTGGAAATTTTTTCCCAGGTAAAATTTTCTTCTACGAATTTTCCAGCCATTTTTCCAAAGTTTTTAGAAAATTCCGGACCAGCAGAAAAAATAGCATTTATTTTTTTAATCCATTTTTCAGCATTTTCCGATTCAACTAAAAAACCATTCTTTCCATCTTTAATGGCATCTTGCAATCCTTCCAATCTTGAGGCGATCACTGGAATTTTACATGAGGCTGCTTCAATAACAGAAAGCCCGAATCCTTCCATATCGCCAGGAATTTTAATATTTGGCTGAACAAAAAGATCGCAAGTATTAAAAAGGGTATTTCTTATTTCATTACTAACATATCCCAGCATCTTTATGCGGTTAGAAAGATTATTTTTTTCTATGGAATTTTTTATATTATTTTTATCTGCACCGTCTCCAGCAATAACATATAATATATTTTCTGAGAGATTTGGCATTACATTTTCACAAAACCAAGCAACTCCTTTTCTTTTTTCCAATCTTCCGGAAGTAAGAATTACTTTTTTGTCTCTAGTATCAGCGCCCCAAATTTTGGACAAATCCTCTCGAAAAAAATCTTTCTTGTTTTTTTCAATAAAAAACCCATTTGGAATAAAAACGCACTTTTCTTTGGAGATGCCAATTTTTACAGCTTCTTCGATTGTAAAATTTCCAACCATAAAAAGCTTGTCAAGTTTTCCAAGAGAGGGAATGTTTATGGCTTTATAAATTTTTGGCAAAGTTCCTTCTTTATAAGCAAAAGTAATATCCAGTCCGTGGACGATAGAAAAAAACTTTTTTTTCGGATGGAAAAACTTCAAGGCAGCAGCAATCGGCGCCAATACGCCATTTCCAACAAGGCAGGCATCGAAATTCATCATTATAAAAATTGCGCGTATAAAAGTTACGGGAATAAAAATTGGCAGCCACCATTTTCCTTTGCCATTAGCGATAATTTTAACCTTGGCAATTTTAGAAAGTCCTTGAGCTAAGTTATAATTTTGATTTTCTACTCCGCCAATAATTGGAGGATAAGAATGGGATATAAAAAGAATTTTCATTTTATAAAGCGACTCGAATAACTCGAATTTTCACCCGAATGTCTCGAATTCATTCGAATCATTCAAGTGTTCATTCGTAAATTAGGGTCGCTGGTTATTATATTTATCTTTTTTCCATTGATAAAGTAATTCTTCTGTGAGCTGGCGCGACGATTTTATCATATCAGCGATAAGCGCGAAAACGACAAGTTGAATGCCTAGAATTGTAGAAATAGCGGAAAAAATAATGTAATTTAGATAAGGAGAAATTTTGAAACTCAAAAAATAATTTACAAGAAAAATAGCAAATCCGATAAATCCAATAGCGAGCAAAAATATCCCCGGCCAGCCAAAAAATTTCAAAGGTCGGACATCGCGAATGGCTTTTAGAATTATTTTGAAAGAATTACTGATAAATTTGAAAATAGATTTGGTAATTTTAGCTTCGCGGTTGTCAAAATAAGTAACAACAATCGGCACCCACTTAAGCTTCAAATTTTTTCCAATAGCGTCAATAATGGTTTCTTGTGTGTAAGTAAAATAAATGTTGGTAAGATTAAGCCGAAGCATTGCTTCGCGACTATGAGCGCGGAAACCGCAAGTGAGATCATTGGTTTTATAATTTAGAAAAAAACCAATAACAGATGCCGCAAAGCGGTTGAAAAAGCTTCTGATCCAAGGAATATTTTTGGCTTTGTGTTTTCCAAAGCGATCGGCAATCACCATATCTGCTTCGCCCTTAATCACAGGCGATAGAAGGTCGGGAATATCGTTTGCGTCAAATTGCCCGTCAGCGTCGATATTAACCATAAAATCAGCGCCATTTTTAAGTGAACTTTCCACTGCCTGCTTAAAGGAATAAGCTAATCTTCGGTTGGGTTTATAGGAAACAACAATATCGGCACCGGAATCCCGAGCAACTTTGGCAGTATTGTCAGTTGAGCCGTCGTCTACAACCTGGATTAATTTTTCGGAAATTACCGCGCCTTCTTTGGAATAAAAATCTTGGTCAAAGCTTTTTCTGATTCTTTGAATTGTTTTTCCAAGATCAGCTTCTTCATTGTAGGCTGGAATGTTTACGATAAGTTTCATGTGGTTTTAAATTGTCATGCTGAATTTATTTCAGCATCTACTTGTTAATTTAGAAGATCCTGAATCAAGTTCAGGATGACAAAGTCATTTTTTCTTAATTATTAATTTTGGGTCTACGCAATTAAAATTGCACTCAACATTATCAACGCCTTTATGAATTGTATTGTTGGCGCATTCTTTTATTTTTTCCTCGCATTGATTTTTAGTTTCAGAAAAATAATCTTGATTGACGGCGTAGCCGAAAAAATTCAATACAAAATAAGCGGCCACTAAAAACAAAACCAGCCAGATTATTGATTTTATAACACTAAACATGAGCTTTTATAGGCTTAAGAATTATACTTAATTCCTAGTTGATTATAGCTTAAAAATAATTATTTGGCAAAGTAGTTTTTTATGAGATGACATAAATTGATTTTGCTATTACAATATAAGTATGAAAAACAAAAAGACAATTATTGGAATCAATGCTTCATATCTTCGAAAGCCCAATACTGGCATTGGACAAGTCACAGCCAATTTCATAAAAAAATTAGCAAATTCCAAAATTAAGGAAATAGAATTTGTTTTATATTTGGAAGAAAATTTACCAAAAGATTTCAAATTGCCAAAAAATTTTTCCAAGAAAGTATTTCTGCCGATTTGGAAACGGGATGATTTAATTCGAAAAATATGGTGGGAAAAATATTCATTACCGAAGAAAGTCAAAAAAGATAAATGTGATATTTTTATTAGTATGTATCAATGCCCGACTGTTTTTAAGACACCGAGTGTCTTAAATTCAGGACACTCGGTGTCTTTGCGCCATATTATGGTAGTGCACGACATTATTCCCAAGCTTTTTCCTGAATATCTGGATAACTTTAGAAAAAAGATATATTGGAATTATACAGAAAAAGGCATAAAAAATACGGATAAAATTATTGCTGTTTCCAAAAAGACGGAAAAGGATTTGATAGCGCATCTTGGAATAAATGCGGATAAAATTACAACGAATTATATTGATGTGGACGAAATATACAAAAATGTAGGGGCAGAATCCGCCTCATCGGCGGATAAGCACGGGCAAGCCGTGCTTAAAAAGTATAAATTAAAACCCGGCTATATTTTTGCCGGTGGGGGATATGAGAAAAGAAAAAATATAGAAAGCGTGGTTAGGGCGTATAAAATTCTTTTGGAAAAAAATAAAAAGGAACATTTTGTGGAAGAATTTCCGCGCCTTGTGATTTATGGAAAAATTTTGCCAAAAAATTTATCTTTGGCAACGGATGCGCAAAAATTGGTCAAAGAATTAAATTTAACTAAGCAGGTGCGACTTCTGGGAATGACTCCGCAAAAAGACTTGCCGGCGCTGTTTAAGGGTGCTATTATGTTTGCTTACCCCTCTTTTTATGAGGGTTTCGGAATGCCAGTTTTGGAGGCCATGAGCGTAGGAACGCCAGTTGTGACTTCCAAAATTTCCTCGCTTCCGGAAGTTGGTGGAGACAGCGTTCTATATTGTAACCCAAATGATATTTCTGACATTGCGATGGTAATGAAAAATATTTTGACGAATAAAGATTTGCGAGAACAATTGAAATTTCACGGACGAGAAAAAGCCAAACAATTTTCGTGGGAAAAATTTACAGAGAAGGTTTTGAATATAATTAATGCGATGTAATTTTACAAAATAAAAATCGGCCCAAGTCTCATAGAATCATGAGATCGAGCCGATTCGGATATAATTTCAAGTTATTCTTACTATTGCTGATAATCTGTCTTCAGGGAGAAGGGAGAAGATTATAATATTTTCGTGACTCCCGCTAGAACAACATCCTTTTATACTTAATACGTTTTTTAATATGTCGATTATATAACTTTTATTGGTTGTATCTACGAAGTGTGACTTCTGGTCAATGTTATAAAGAACTTTTCCCTCGCAACTTGGTTCAGCACAAGGCATTTCTAATTTAATCATTTTTTTCCTCCTTTATTATATTATTTTATGATATTTAATTACAACTAAAATTAGAATAATTAGATGATAGCATATTTTACGGATTTTGTTAATACTTTAAACAAACCAAAACATTGGCTTCTTTTGGCGAATATTTTTTTTGTTTTGTTTTTGATTATTTTAAATAATCTAGGAATTATTCCTCTTCGAATGGGTGATTTTGCTTTTTTCGCAATTTTATTTTTAGGCTTTGCGCTGTATCGTCCCGGCTGGGCATTTTTGTTTTTCATTGGAACGATTCCGCTGGAAAATATAAATTTAGCGCCAATGGAACTTGGAATTTCAATTCGCCCATATCAATTTATCGGCGCGCTCACAATCACGGCGATTATCATTCGTTTGCTTTCTGGAAAACTAAATTTCAAATTAATTAAATTAAATTTTGTAGATTATTTAGTGATTGTTATGATGTTGGCAGGATTTGTAAGCGCGATTGTTGCCAAGATAGAGACGCAATCAATTGCGTCTCTACGGTTGGAGATAATTTTTGCTACTTTCGTTTTTTTATATTTTCTGGTTCGAAATTACATTCAAAATTCGGAAGATCTCAAAAAAGTTATTCCATTTTTTCTAAGTTCTTCAGTTATTGTTGTGCTTTATGGTATTTGGCAAAATATTTGGTTTTTGCGAGGATTAAACAGTTTCGAAACAATGCCGGGAAGACCAAATGCAACTTTTACCGAAGCAGATTGGTTGGGAATATTTATAATTTTATTTATTTCTGTTTCATATGTCTTAATTTATAGAATTATGAATTATGAATTAAGAATTAAGAAAATTGGTTTATTCTTGCTTCTTTCTTCTTCCTTCTTACTTCTTATCTTGACTGTTTCGCGAAGCGCTTGGCTTGGAGTAATAGCAACTACGATTATATTTTTATTAATAATTTTTACAAATTTGAGAATCAATCCAAAGAACTTGCCTGCCGGAGAGGCAGGTTGGCAGTGGAAAAAAACTATCCAAATGAAATTGATAATAATTCCAGCGTTTATTATTGCAGTTTTGGCAGTTTATATTTTTCATCTGACAAATTTTCAATTATTTAATCGCGTTCAAAGCACAACTTCCGGATTGCAAAAAATTACAATTTCTTGCAATGTAGGGAACGAAAATTTTCGTTCCTTGCCTAAGGAAATTAATAATGTTTCCGAATTAGAAAAATATAATTGCCGGCATATTAATTTAGAAGAAATAAATTCTGAAAAAGCGCAAGGTAAATATGTTGCAGAAATTTATCGCAAAGATCCAAATGTTTCTATAAGAAGTGAAATTTATCAAAAATCCTGGCAAGAAGTTAAAAATCATTGGATTTTGGGCATAGGCTGGGGGAGTATTGGAAAAGTTTTAGGCCAAGACGAGCGAGGCATTAGCTTGAATTCTTCCAACATATTTCTAGAAGTATGGCTCGGCAGTGGAGTCTTGGGTTTTGCGTCTTTTTTGATCGTAATCGCGTATATATTATTGAGAGCGATAAAAAATTATTATTTGTCAAAAGATGATTCAGAGAGGATTATCAGTTTATTGTTAATAGTTTCTTGGTTCGGTATTATTATCGCAAATTTTTTCAACGCCGGAATATTCTTGGGATTTTTGTGGGTCTGGCTAGGTATTACGAACTACGAAATTAATACTAAATACGAAAATACGAAAAGTAGCGAATAAAAGTTTCGTATTTCGCTCATTTCGTAGTTCGTAAATTATAAAAAAATGAAAATCGGAATAGATATAAGACTCATAGGAAAAAAACAAACTGGCAGTGAAGCAGTGTTTTTTAATTTAACAAAAAATCTGGCAAAAATTGATAGTGAAAATGAATATAAATTATTTACGGATATAACTGACAAGAATACTTTAAATGAAATTAAAAAAAGTCTGGAAATAGAAAATAAAAATAATTTTGAAATAATCTCATTGAAAACCAAAAACAGATTCGGCTGGAATTTTTGGACGCTTCCGAAATATCTTCGAAAAAATCCAGTGGATTTTTATCTCACACAATATATTACTCCGTGGTTTGTGCCAAAGAAAATCAAGGTCGCAACGATTATTCATGACATTTCTTTCAATTTCTACCCGCAATTTATAAAATTTTGGGATTTAATTTTTTTAAAAACACTAATCCCAATAAGTCTTAGGCGAGCTGACAAAATTATTGCGGTCTCAAAATTTACTCAAAGCGAGATAATAAAATATTATAAAATTAATCCAGAAAAAGTTGATTGGTTCTATAACGCAGTTTCGGAGGATTTTCTAAAACAAGATGTATCAGAAGAAAAAATAAAATCAATTAAAGAAAAATATAAATTGCCGGACAAATATATTTTGTATATTGGCACGCTTCAACCGAGAAAAAATATTCCAGCGCTTATTGAAGCTTTTGTTTTATTGAAAGCAGAACTTAAGGCTTATTCAGAATCGAATGCCATAAAATTGGTTATAGCCGGAGGAAAAGCCCATAATTATGACAAAATGATAGATGAAGTAATAGAAAAACATAACTTATCGCAGGAAACTATTTTTCCGGGATATATTGCTGAAGAGGATAAGGGGGCCATTATGAAAGGAGCGGAAATTTTTGTTTCCCCTTCATTTTATGAAGGTTTTGGTGTGCCGATTATCGAAGCAATGTCATTGGGTGTCCCGACAATTATTTCTGATATTCCTCCACATCGGGAAATTGCTGAAAGCTCTGCTCTTTTTTTCAATCCGCAAATCCCCGGGGAACTTACACAAAAAATCAAAGAAACAATCGGAAGCAAGATTATTAAGGATAATTTATCCAGAAATGGAAAGGCGCAAGTTCAAAAATTTTCTTGGGAAAAAAGCGCTCAAAAATTGATAGGAATTTTTTCAAAAAGCACTCATTGACTAAAAAAGGTATTTTAAGTAAGATAAGAATAATTATTAAATTTTAATTTAAACAAAAACATGGCGTATTTAGGAAACAATTTTGACGCGAGAGAAAAAAATAAAGAGAAGTTTTATAAAAAGCGATGGTTCAAAATCTTTGTAGTTGTTGTTGTTATTCTGCTTTTGGGTGGAGGAATTTTTGCTTGGAAAACCGGAAGTATATTGAATAGAATTTCTAAAGGTGGGTTGCTCCAATCGCTGGTTAAAAATATTCCAGGAGTTTCAAACGAACTTAAGGGTGAAAAAGAAGGCAGAATTAATGTTTTGCTTTTAGGCATGCGAGGAGAAAACATTCCCGGAGGAGGGCTTTTGGCGGATACTATTATAGTTGCCAGTATTAATTCTAAGGAAAATAAGGCTTCTATGATTTCAATTCCGCGCGACTTGTATGTTAACAATCCAGCTTGGGGAAATAAAACTAAAATTAATGCGGTATATGCGGCTGGTGAAGAAAACGGCAAGAAGCAAGGACTGGAAGAAATGAAAAAAGTTGCGCAGGAAGTAACTGGGTTGCCAATACATTATGCAGCCAGTATAAATTTTGCTGGTTTCAAACAATTGATTGACGCAATTGGCGGAATTGAAATAACTCTTGAAAAGCCCTTTGAAGAATCGTTGCAATTTAACGAACCGCATGTTTGTGACAGTCGAGTTTTTACCGTTCCGACTGGAAAGTTTGAAATTAAAAAAAGAAACGGAAGAATTACTGCGCAATATCCTCTTTGCACCAATCCAAACAAAGAATGTGGAGGAAATTTTAAATTGCCAGCCGGCAAGCAAACACTCAATGGAGATCAAGCGCTTTGCTATGTGAGATCTCGAGTGACTTCCAGCGATTTCGAAAGAGCCAAAAGGCAACAAATAGTAATTCAGTTGGTCAAGGATAAAATGTTAAGCGTTGGAACGCTTACGGATTTTTCAAAAGTGAATGCAATGCTTAATGCTCTGGGAGATAATGTTCGAATGGATATGCAACTTTGGGAAATGCAAAAGGGCTATGAACTTTATAAGACTGCTTCTAATTTGCAAATTTATCAGAGAGTTTTGGAAAACAGCGAGGAAGGTTTGCTATATAATCCGACTGATATGCCAAAAGAAGTTGGTTATATCCTTTTGCCAATTGGCGGAAATTATGATCGCATTCATGAAATGGCAAAAAATATTTTCACTCTTCCAGCCCAGTCGGATATAAAGCCGAAATAGGCGCAGAGAAAATTAATATATGGAACTATCCATAATTATTACTAGCTATAAAAACCCCGAGCTTCTCAAGGTTTGTATTGATTCAATCAAGAATAATCTTGCGTTGGATGGTTTTGAAATAATTGTGGCGGATAGCGCGACGGAAGAAAAAACAGAAATGATGATGAGGGAGGATTATCCTGAAATAAAATTTATTCCATCCAAGAAGAATATCGGGTTTGGAGCATTAGTGCGCAATGGTTATGAAATTTCCAATGGCAGATATGTCTTGATTATTAATGGTGATGTTATAATTAAGAAAAACTCCATTGAGAAACTTCTTGAATATATAAAAAACAATTTGAACATTGGAATTGTCGGGCCGAAGCTTTTGGGTTTTGATGAAAAACTTCAATTCTCTTGTTTTAGATACTATACGCCTTTTACTGTAATTTATCGGCGGACATTTTTAGGAAAACTGAAAATCGGCCAAAAGCATATAGATAATTTTTTAATGAAAGAATTTGATCATAAAAGTATCCGTGAGGTTGATTGGATCCAGGGCTCAGCTATGCTGACAAGCAGAGAAGCTATTTCCAAAGTAGGCTTAATAGATCAAAAGTTTAAAATGTATTTTGAAGATGTAGATTGGTGCCGGAGATTTTGGGAAAATAATTACAAAGTAATTTATTTTCCGGATTCAGAAATGTATCATTATCATGGACGCGGAAGCGCCGGGAGAAGTGTTATTAAGTCTTTGATTTCCAATTATCTCACTTGGTGGCATATCAAAAGTGCGCTGGTATATTTTTGGAAATATTGGGGGAAACCTCTGCCAAAACATAACTAGGAAAATTTATTATGGATCAAGAAAATTTTAAGGAAGAAATAAATAAGGAAATATCAGAAGATAAAGAAAAGCAAGAAAAAGAAAATCTGGAGAAAAATCTCCGGCTTTTTAAAAAGTATTCTATTTTTTTAGTTTTTATTTTTCTTTTCGTCGGCAGTTTTTACTGGGGTTATAAAAAAGGCCAAAATAGCATTCTTTCAGAAAATAAAAAAGTTTCCCTAGAAACAGCCATCGTTGAAAATAAAATATCATCGCAAAATGAGAAAGTTGATTTTTCTCTTTTTTGGAAAGTGTGGGATCTCCTCAAGGAAAAACATGTTGACAAGGATAAATTAGACGCGCAAAAAATGGTCTACGGAGCGATTAATGGAATGCTTTCTTCAACTGGCGATCCTTATTCGAGTTTTCTTGATCCCAAAGAAAGCAAGGCTCTTTCTGAAGATATTTCTGGATCGTTTGATGGAATAGGCGCGGAGCTAGGAATAAAGGATGAAATTTTGACGATAATTGCTCCGCTAGATGGTTCTCCGGCGCAAAAAGCTGGGCTTCGCTCGGGTGATAAAATTTTGAAAATTGACGAAAAATCATCGCTGGATTTGACAATTGATCAAGCGGTGGATCTTATACGAGGGAAAAAGGGGACTTCAGTCAAGCTTACAATTCTTCATGAAGGCGACCAAGAAACTATTGATATTTCGATAGTTAGAGAAACAATAAAATTAGACAGCGCCAAAGTTGAATTTAAGGACGACGGAATTGCTTATTTTAGAATAATTAAATTTTCTGACGATGTTGATGTGCAATTTAATGTTGCTATGAATAAGATAATTTCTGCCAAAAGCAAAGGAATAATTTTAGATCTTCGCGACAATCCCGGCGGACTTTTAGATAAGTCGGTAGTAGTGGCTAGCAGGCTGATTCCAAAAGGTAAAATTGTTGTTTCGGAAGAAGATAGTAGCGGGAAAAAAGAAAATCTTTATACGACCGGCGGAGATAAATTAAGTTCAATTCCAACTGTGGTGCTGATAAACGGTGGAAGCGCCAGCGCCTCGGAAATTTTAGCAGGAGCGCTTCGAGATAATCAGAAAATAACTTTGATTGGAGAAAAAACTTTTGGGAAAGGAAGTGTTCAACAGCTGATGGATTTGGCTGGCGGATCAAGCGTAAAAATTACCGTGGCCAAATGGCTCACACCAAACGGCGATTATATTATGGACAAAGGAATTTCTCCGGATATTGAAGTTAAAATGACTAATGACGATTACAAAAATAAACTTGACCCGCAACTTGACAAAGCGCTGGAAGTGATAAAAGATAAAATTAAATAAATTTATGAAAATAATTTTACTCCAAGACATAAAAAATTTAGGCAAAAAAGGAGATGTAAAAGAAGTGGCGGAAGGATATGCCCAGAATTTTTTGATGCCAAAAAAACTAGCGGAAATTGCGACTGAAGGCGCTATAAAAAAAGCTGAGATTCAGAAGGAAAAAGAAAAAAGCGCCAAAATGGCAGAGATGGAAGAACTGAAAAATCTTGCGAATAAACTAAAAAACAAGAAAATCAGCATATCTGCCAAGGAAAAAGGCGGAAAGCTTTTTGGGTCAATAACCGCCAAGAATATCGAGGCAGAACTAAAAAAAGAAGGCTTGAATATTTTACCTTCTTCAATTATAATTAAGGAGGCGATAAAGAAAGTTGGTGAATATGAAATCGAGATAAAATTATCGGAAGAAATCAAAGAAAAAATTAGAGTGGAAATTAAAGGGGCATAATTTTCAAAAAGCAATTTTAATAAATTATTTGGGGGTCGCGATTTCGCGACTTTTATAATTATGAAAAACAGAAAATATATTTTTGTTGTTGGGGGAGTGATGAGTGGAGTGGGGAAGGGTATAACAACTTCGGCGATCGGTGCAATTCTTCAAGCGCGTGGATTTAATGTGACAGCATTAAAAATTGATCCATATATCAATGTGGACGCTGGCACAATGAATCCAACGGAACACGGCGAAGTTTTTGTTTTGGATGACGGTGATGAAACCGATCAAGACATGGGAAATTATGAAAGATTCTTAAATATCACGCTCTCTCGCAATAATTATATGACAACCGGCCGAGTTTATGAGTCGGTCATTCATCGTGAGCGCAATTTGGAATATAACGGAAAATGCGTTCAGGTTGTACCGCATATTCCACTGGAAGTTCTCGATCGAATTGAAAAAGCTTCCAATAAAGTCAAGTCTGATATCACAGTCGTCGAAATCGGCGGAACCGTCGGAGAATATGAGAACATTCTTTTTTTGGAAGCCATTCGTCTTTTAAAAATAAAAAAGCCGGAAGATGTCATCACTGTTATGGTGAGCTATTTGCCGATTCCTTCTAAAATTGGAGAAATGAAGACCAAGCCAACCCAGCATGCAGTCAGAACCTTAAATGGAACTGGAATTCAACCGGATTTTATTATCGCTCGCAGTGAAACTTTTTTGGACAAAAGACGCAAAGAAAAAATTGCTATGTTTTGCAATGTTCCAGAACGGTATGTAATTTCCGCTCCGGATATTGAAAGTATTTATGAAGTGCCGATAAATTTTGAACGCGATGATTTGAGCCGATTGATTCTCAAAAAACTCGGGCTTAGTTATAAGAAAACGGATTTAAAAAAATGGTATAATCTTGTGGAGAATATTAAAAATCCCAAAGGAAAAGTTAAAATTGGAATTGTGGGAAAATATTTCGGAACAGGAGATTTTGTGTTGTCCGATGCCTATATAAGCGTCATTGAAGCTGTGAGACACGCTTGTTATAAGAATAAAGTTAAGCCGGAGATAGATTGGATAAACAGTGAATCTTTTGAAAAAGAACCGGAAAAATTGGAGGAACTTAAGAATTATGACGGTGTAATTATTCCAGGAGGATTTGGTTCACGCGGAATTGAAGGCAAGATAAAAGTAATAGAATTTTTGCGAACCAATAAAATTCCATTTTTTGGGCTTTGTTATGGAATGCAACTCGCTGTTGTTGAATATGCTAGAAATATTTTGGGACTCAAAGACGCGAATACTACTGAAATAGACCGAAAAACAAAAAATCCGGTCATTGATATTATACCGGAGCAAAAGAAAAATTTGGAAGACAAAAATTATGGAGCGACGATGAGGCTTGGTGCTTATCCGGCCGTTCTCAAAAAAGGAACGATAGCGCAGGAAGCTTATGGGAAGAATAAAATTTCCGAGAGGCATAGACATCGCTGGGAAGTCAATCCGGAGTATATTTCAAAATTGGAAAAAGCCGGTCTGATTTTTTCTGGAATTTCGCCGGATCGAAAACTTATGGAAATTACCGAGCTTCCAAAAAACATTCACCCGTTTTTTCTTGGAGTGCAATTTCATCCGGAATTTAAATCCAATCCGATCGATTCACATCCTTTATTTTTTGAATTTGTAAAAGCGAGCTACGCGCGAAATAAAAAATAGTTTAAAACTTTAGGAATAAAAAACGAGCCTTTAATCTGGTTCGTTTTTTTAGTTGATATTCGTTGTATTGTATTTTTCGCGTCTATTCCACTGAAACAAATTTCTTTTCAATCATTTTTCCGGTAAAGCGTCTGATTTTTTTAGAAGTAAATTTTACCACGCCTTCTTTCATAGCAAAGAGCGTGTCGTCTTCTCCGCGTTTAACATTTTTTCCGGGTCCGTATTTTGTTCCTCTTTGGCGAACGATAATTTGCCCTGGTTTTACTTTTTCTCCAGCAAATTTTTTAACTCCTAATCTTTTGGAAATTGAATCGCGTCCAAGTTGGGTAGAGCCACCGGCTTTTCTGTGTGCCATATGTTTAAGCTGTTATATTATTGAATTATTACTAAATAATCTTACTTTATTTATGATATAATGTCAACAGCTATGAGTGAAAATACGCTAAAAACAAAAACTAAGGATTTTTGGCAGAAATATGAATATAAAATAATTCTTTTTTTAGGGTTTATTTTAGTCGCGACAATTTCGTTTGAAGCAGGGATTTTAAAAAGCCAAGGAATGGAGCAAAACCCGCTGATTATCGAAAAACCGGCTGTGGATAACTCTAGCGGACAAAAGTCTCCAGAAGGCCAAAATTTGCCTTCTGAAGCGAAAAATACCTCTGATAATGCAAATGCACTAGCTTCAAACTGTGCCTTTTTAGGCTCAAAAAATTCTAATAAATATCATCTACCGACCTGCCGTTATGCTAAGAATATAAATCCGAAAAATGTAGTTTGCTTTTCTGATGAAAATCAGGCAAAATCAAAAGGGTATCTGCCGGATAAAAATTGTATTAAATAAAATATGAAAAATAATATTATCGTAATTTCTCTTGGAGGATCGCTAATTGTTCCGAAACAAATTGATTGGCAATTTTTGAAAAAATTCCGGGAGCTCATAATCTCTGAAATTGCAAAAGGAAAAAGATTTGCCATCATTACTGGCGGGGGATATACTTGTCGGGAATATCAGCAAGCTGCTACAAAAGTTACCAACCTTACAAAGGATGACAGAGATTGGCTAGGGATTCACACGAGCCGATTAAATGCTCATCTTATCAAAACAATTTTCAGGAAATATGCTAATCCGAGAATTAATAAAAATCCGCGGACCAAAGAAGATTTGACGAAAAGTTTTTCAAAGGGCGAGGGAATTATGGTCGCAGCCGGCTGGCGTCCAGGTTGGTCAACGGATTATGTTGCTACAATTATTGCGGAAAGGCTTGGCGCAAAAAAACTGATCAATC
This sequence comes from Patescibacteria group bacterium, assembly GCA_022709735.1. Classification (GTDB taxonomy): domain Bacteria; phylum Patescibacteriota; class Minisyncoccia; order Moranbacterales; family UBA2206; genus UBA2206. The sequence goes on from JAKLIG010000001.1 coordinate 244,012, forward strand.
TTTCTAATATCAAATACGCTTGCGACAAGGATCCGAAAAAACATAAAGACGCAAAAATAATCAAAGAAATTAACTGGAAAAATTTTCGGAAAATTGTTGGCAATGTTTGGGATCCGGGAATGAATCTGCCCTTTGATCCAGTGGCTTCAAAACTCGCCGAAAAAATAAATCTGGAAGTTATCATCACTGAAGGCAAAAATATTGAGAATTTGAGAAATATTTTGGAAGAAAAAAAGTTTTTAGGGACGGTAATAAAATAATAAAAAGATTATTTGATTTGACAGTCTTTTTTTATTTTGCTTGAATGTAATACTAATGAGCATATAAACAATAATTGTCTAAATAACAAAAGGAGAAATCATGAAAGCTAAAATTAGAGAAGTTTTCAAGGAATACGTAGAAACTGCAACCGAACTCACTCTTTATCGATCGAACGCTATGGATCCTGCTTATTATAACAGAGCTAGGGTCGAAAAGCTTACTGTTCGGCATAAGGAGCTGAGTGACTTACTGTCTAATTGCGAAACGGAAATTGAACTTTTATAAATGATTTTTTGAAAATTCAAGAAATTAATTCTTAAGGCATCCAGTTGGAAACTGCGTATGCCTTTTAAATTACTTAAATTCTATTTTATTATACTTCAACAAAAAATAAATCAAAAAATAAAAAACTAAGGCGATTGCGCCGGCGGTGATGACGAAGCCGATAATGAGGGGTAAAAGCAAATCGAGAAAAATAATTTTGCTAAAAAAGAACTTGAGGCCAAGGTGATATGTTGCGTGAAAATTATTTATTAAATCCTTAGCATTAGTTTTAAAAATAAAAGCGCCAACTCCAGCAGAAAAAGGCAAAACTAAAATCGTCATCCACATATTAGTGGCTAAAACCCCAGCAGTTGCAGAAAGCCGATTTAGACGAAAAATTGATGCTAGAATAAGGGTTGTGAGCACGCCTTCTCCTGGAGTAATGCCCAAAAAAATTCCTAACGCTGCGCCACCGGCAATTTTGTGGGGCGTGTCATTAATAAGAAAGAATTGTTTGAGGAAGGTTTTGAGTTGGTGCATATTGTTTAATATCTGTCATTGCGAGCGTAGCGAAGCAATCTTATTTTAAAAAGTTAATTCTTTAAATTCAGGATTAATGCTTTTAATTAAATCGATTTTCTTTTGCCTCGAACCTGCTTTAATTTTCTTTTCAGCCATTAAAGCATAATTAATATTTTCAAAACATTCAGCAAATACCAACTTATCAACATTATATTTCTGTGTAAAACCTTTAATTATTTTGCTTTTGTGTTCTTCTATTCTTCTGAATAAATTGCTAGTAACCCCCGTATATAAAACTGTGTTTCTTTTATTGGTCATTATATAAATCCAGTATTGTTTTGACATTATATTTTTGTCATTGCGAGCGAAGCGAAGCAATCTCGAGATTGCCACGGTCGCTACGCTCCCTCGCAATGACAGGTTACTTTTTTTTCACGCTTAAGCTTTTAGTTTCTTTGTCTACAACTTTAGCTTTTTCAATTTCTTTGCGAGCGGAAAAAGGCAAAACGCCCAAAATATTTCGAAGCGCAATTCCATCAATCTTCAAGATATCTTCCCAATGATTCAGTGGCTCCAAAACTTCACGCAGTTTTTTTTCATCGTATTTATAAGTTTTTCTAAGCGTTTTGGCAATGACGCCTTGCGGGCCAAAAACCCTTTCCACGCCTTCCTGATCCATATAATTCAAAATATTTTCCTGAAGTTTTCCAAGACGGTCTTTAGTAATATTCATGGCTGACTTGAGATCAATATATTCTGAAATGGCACTATTAACTTCATCCGTATCAATGTGTCGCAGTTCTTTGAATTTATGCTTCCACATCGGACAGCGATTTTGATATCCGCACCAGTCGCAAAGAGGTGACATTGTCGGTTCAAATTCGCTAGATTCAATTAATTTTATTGTGTCCAGAAAAAGTTGTTCGCTTTGTTTCAGTTGCTCCAAAGTTCTAGTAGCAGAAAGTTTTACGCCGTGCTTTAGAAAATATAAGCTAACTTTTATCTTGTCTAGATTTTCAATTTCTTTGGGATAATTAGAAAGAAAAGCCTTGAGATATACAGAAAGCTGGATATCATTATCCACTTTTTCTTGCGTTGGCATTTTTTTGGTGGTTTTATAGTCAATAATTTCAAAGCCGTCTTTCGTTCGGTCAATGCGATCAATAATTCCAGAAATAATGTGCTTATCATCATCGCGACCGATTTCGATTTGAAAGCGCGATTCTAAATTTACAATATTAAAATCAGCCGGATTATTTTTCTCAAAATAATCCTGAATAATTTTCACTCCCTGTGAAAAAGCGGCTCGTTCTTCGTCCGGTGAATCAAAAACTGCCGGATTCCAAGAATTGGAAAAATGTTCCATGGCCTGGTCCAAGGTAGGGGAGAGAATGCCCGGAGTGTGGATAAATTTCATTGTTTCGTGCAGGGTCGAGCCAAAAACCGCCTCCTTGGATTTAGGAACCTTAAGCTGGTCAATATTTTGAAATTTATATTTCAGCGGGCAATTTCGATATGTATCGTAGGCGCTATATGATATACGCATAAAGTTATTATAACATTCTTGACAGATTATTTCAAAAGAGATAAACTGAAAGCATACTAAAATAGTATGATTAATATATGTTGAATTTTTCTACAAAAGGGGAGTATGGGCTTCGGGCGGTAGTCAACCTGGCTCGCAGTTACCCTAAGATCAAAAATATCAAAGCAATATCCATAGAAGAAAATATTTCCGCTAAATATCTGGAACGATTAATCGGAGAACTTCGAAAAAATAATTTAGTCAAAAGTATCAAAGGAAAAAATGGCGGATATGTTTTAGCAAGAAAGCCGAGAGAAATTTCAGCAGGGGAAGTGATTGAAGTTATGGAAGGACAGATGACTTCCAAATGCAATGGAACGCACTGCGCTCATATGAAAGATTGTGCTTCCAGTGTTGTATGGATAAAGCTGGGTGAGCAGATTAAAAAAACTTTATATGGGATTAAATTAAGCGAATTAATAAAATAATTTATGCATAGGATATATTTAGATAATGCGGCGACTACGCCGGTGGATAAAAAAGTATTTGAGGAGATGAAACCGTATTTTAGTGATAATTTTGGCAATGCGTCATCTATACATAATTTTGGAAGAAACGCTAGCGAGGCAGTGGAAAAAGCGAGAAAACAAGTCGCAGATTTTTTTGGCGCTGATTCAGGCGAAATCATTTTTACCAGCGGAGCAACAGAATCAAATAACTTAGCCATAAAGGGAATTGTCAAAGCGCATTATAAAAAAGAAAAAGCTAAACCGCATATAATCACGACTGCTTTTGAGCATCATTGCGTGCTGAATGCTGTAAAAAATTTAGAAAAAGAAAATTTAATCGAGGCAACTTATATAAAACCTGAAAGAGACGGGGTTATTAATATTCTTGATATAAAAAAGGCGATCAGACCAAATACAATTTTAGTTTCTGTTATGTATGTGAACAATGAAATCGGAACAGTCCAGCCAATAAAAGGAATAAGCCAAATGCTAAAAAAATATAATTCAAATATAATTTTTCATACGGACGCGACGCAAGCGGTGAATTATTTTGATTGCAATGTCAAAAAATTAGGCGTGGATTTGATGAGTATGTCGGCGCATAAAATTTATGGGCCAAAGGGAGTAGGGGCTTTGTATGTCAAAAAAGGCCTTAATATAGCCAAAATACAGGATGGCGGAGAACAGGAAAGGGGTTTGCGAGCTGGAACGCTGAATGTGCCGGGAATTGTGGGACTTGGAGTGGCTATGGCAGGAATTAGGAATTATGAATCAGGAATTAGGAAAATAAAATCGCTTCGCGATTATTTAATAAAAAGAGTTTTGAGAGAAATTCCGAATTCAAAATTAAATGGATCAAAAATAAAACGATCACCTAATAATGTTAATTTTAGTTTTCCAGGCGTAGAAGGGGAAAGTCTGATTATGATGCTGGATGCTGATGGAATTTCTGCTTCAACCGGTTCGGCTTGTTCGTCAGGAACACTTGAGCCGTCGCATGTTCTTCTTTCGATAGGCTCGAAGCCCGAAGAAGCGCATAGTTCGCTCCGTATAACTTTGGGCAAATATACTACAAAAAAAGAAATTGATTATACTATAGGCGTACTTAAAGAATCTATAAATAAATTAAGAAAAATTTCAGGCAATGTTTTAAGTGATTATTATAAGCTTAAATAATTTTTCAATTATCAATTTACAATTTTCAATCAATTTTCAATTATTAAAATTTAAAATTAATACTTCGCTGAAAATTGATAATTGTAAATTGAAAATTATATTATATATGTATTCAAAAAAAGTCATTGAACATTTTACTAAGCCTCATAATCAAGGAACAATAAAAAGCCCTGACGGCGTTGGTATTGTTGGCAATCCGGTATGCGGAGATTTGATGAAAATTTATATTAAAATTAAAAAGGAAAAGAAAAATGAAATTATAAAAGATATTAAATTTGAAACATTGGGCTGTGCTAGCGCGATTGCGACATCTTCTATGATTACTGACCTTGCCAAAGGGAAGACGGTAGGGGAAGCCCTCAAGATTACCAGAAACGATGTGGCAGAAGCGCTGGAAGGTTTGCCACCGATAAAAATGCATTGTTCAAATTTAGCGGCCGACGGATTGCATGAGGCGATAAAGGATTACCAAAAAAGAATTAGGAATTAGGAAGCAGGAATTATGAATAATAAAAAAACGTTCAAATTGTGATTGAGCGTTTTCTATTTAAAGGGGAGCGGCTGGACTGGAATATTTAGAGTGTCGCACAATGATACTTATACGACGCTGTATATCATTTAAGGCTTGTTTGAAGCAGTGCCTATTAGATACATCAATGTATCCTAAAACAAATAAAAACAGCTCTCAAGTCAATTTTGAAAGCTGTTTTTTGAAAAATAAAATAATTTTATAAAATATTTTTTATTTTATTTATTTTTTAACAAAATCCATGAACGCTCTATATTTTGGCGCTTCAGATGCGGGCTGATCCATATATTCTAAAATTCCCCAATAGCCATATTGGTTGAAAGCGTTTATAAATTCAAAATTCATAAATATCCCTCCCCCATTGTCGAACCACCAGTTAAAATATTTTTTATATAAATCATACATTCTGGAATCTTTATTGGCTGCAGTAAATGTCGTGGACAGTGTGTCATTGTCTGCAATAAGACTCTGTCCCCCTTCGTAAGCGATTAAATCGAGTTTATATGTATCGGCTAAATTTTTATGTTTAACTCTTCGGGGCTCCAAATATTCGCTGATATTTTTTTCCATCAGTGAAAAAAGTTCATTAACAGTTACGGAAGTGGAATAAGTTTTATTTTTTCCTTCTCCTGCGCTAAAATATGGAGCAACTGCCAAGGCCTCAACTTGGATTTTATCAGGATTGATATCTGAATTATCATAAGCTTTCATTCTTTGTTCGGCATGCCAGAACAATCCGAATTGGCTGGAGATAACATTTATGACTCTGTCATCCCCCAATTCGTTTTCAAATACTTTGAATATTTCCAATGCTCTTTTGGTGTAAAAAGCATCCATCGGACCAATTTTACTGGCCACTATTTTACTATCCGTTTCTCCCATATATCGGGCATAAGTTGTCTGATGCCAAAAACCGGGAGCGGTGTTCCAAATTTCATTGGAATATTCGATATACACTTTCTTCCCGGATTTTAGTCGACTTTTGATTAATTTTGCCATTTCTCGGACATATTCATTATCTGCCAAATGAGGAACGCAAAACCATGCATCAGCCTCTGTTTTATTGGTGAAATCAATCAAATCTTCCATCGGAACTCCTGGTTCAATGATTGATTGCCAACTTAAATTATTATATCCCTTGACGCTTAATAATTTAAGTTTAGCATCCACTCTTAAGTCCAAATAAAAACTAGAGTCATCTATTTTTTCAATTTCCAAGCCGTATGCACTGTCAAAATTCTTTTCTTTTTGGGCGCCAGTTTCATCAATATAGGAAACACTCAAGGCGTAATTCGGTTTTAAATTTATTCTCTGTCCAGTTTCTAATTTGTGGGGAGCTTGAGCGGTTATTTTCAGGACATGTTCTTTTTTAAGCATTTTTTCTCCAGTATTTGCCAGCGATACATTAGCAGAACTTCCTTCAATAATTTTTTTCCAACTTCGATTAATTTTATCAGGCGTATTCCTGTCTTCCCAGCGCACAATATTTTGTCCATTGGTTTTTTGTTCGCCCATAAAACGAAAAGCTTTTGCTCCTTTCGCTAATTCAAAAACCTTTGGATAAAATCGATCAGCCTCTTCGTATCCAGGAATAATTAATCTGATATTTCTGACCGGATTGTTTTCGTCCGATTTCAACACATATAAATAAATGCCGGTTTTGTCTGAATTATCAATAGACACGGAATTTTTAACGCCTCCTTGAGTGAAAATACTTTCCTTGCTCGCATTTCTGATTCTAATCTCCCCTGCTCCATCAAAAATCAAAGTATAATTTCCCGAAGGATAATGCGATTGAGTGCTGGAAAAAACATGTACTCCTAGATGATAATCTTGCCCATTATATTGATAGGGAATTTTTTCAGTCGGATAGCCGTTTTCATTTAATTTTGGAAGCGGAATTGTTCCCTTGGTATTTGAGTGAGTGATGGCTTTATCCGGATTATATTTAGTTGTGTAATAAACATCCCAAGGATAACTGGTCATTTCCATTGCATTTGGAGAGGTTATTCCGGTATCGTAATATTTGGATCCTATGTCGATATTTAATCCCATGCCCTGGCTCTTTGCATCAATGCTTATCGGAGTAGTATCACTAGGGATATTTACAGCGGGGATATTATCGTTTAAAACCGGTTCATTTATTAAAGTTGTGTCTGTATCCAAAATCGGAATATTATTATCAATCGGTTCGCCGATTAAAGTTGCATCTATATTTGAAGCATCCTTTTCTTCTGTGGGTAGGATTTTTTTAGTAAAGCTATAAGTATTTTCAAACTTATTATTCTCCGGATCAATTGCTTTTTCCAATTTAGCAATTTTACTGTTGAAATCAACTATTTTTGCTTGATTTTCTTCAATTGTTTTTTTAAAATCAGCTATTTTTTTGTCCCGTTTTTCTTTGGTATCCGTGTTTTCTAATTTAGTCTTAAGCTCATCAACTTTTTTCTGAAATTCTTCCCTATCTTGTTTAATATTGACTAATTGTTCATTTTCTGTTTTTGCTATTTTTGCATCCAAGTTTGCTACTTTGGCTTGGTTTTTTTCAATTGATAATGTTACATTCGCAATCCGATCGGCAGAAGCATTTTTGGCTGTTAAATCAGCTAATTTTGCCTTAAACTCATCAACTTTTTTTTGAAAATCATCCCTGGTTTTTTTGAGCGTGACTAATTGTTCATTTTCTATCGCGGCTATTCTTTTATCAATTTCTACTATTTTAGCTTGAGCTTTTTCAAGCTCACTTTTTATTCCGGCAGCTACTTTCTCTAATTCTTCCGGACTGTTTTTCAGATTTAATTCAATTAGCGTAGCGTTATATCCATCAACATTTTTTTGCAAAGAATCCCTTTTTTTTATATGATTAGCCAATAGCTCTGCATTTTTTCCGCCATCATCAGCTGTTCCATATATTTTTAAATATTGGTTTTGTTCGGCTAAAAAAGTTAGTTTTGTTTTTTCTTGAGATTTTTTTGTTAGATCAATTGTCTGTTCTTCTCCTCCTTGCCATTGAAATTTAGCAGAGTTAACATATTTTCCGCATCTTATAGCTACGGATTTTTTTTTATCAAATGATCCTCCTGATGGATCCGCAATACATTGATTGTCGGGTACGGCAATACTTGCTTTGGAAAAAAGACTCCACTCGGCTGATACTGACCAAATTATGGCGGCAGCAGCGCCAGAAATGAAAGCTAAGGCAAAAACGCCTTGCCATGTTTTTATTTCTGTTTTCTTGATGAAGACATATGTTTTTGTCCACCAAGAATATGTTTTTTGGGCAGAAACATCAATTGGGCGAAGTTTTTTTTGCGTATCCATTTTTTTTTATATTAATTTAATAATGTCTGCCTGAGTTACTATGCCGGCCAAACTCATATCCTTGTTGATTACCGGAAAGGTGAAAAAATGTTTTTCTTTTATTATTTTTATCATTTCATCAGTTTCCGAATCGGGCTCCAAAGTGACGCATTCTGCCGTCATTATATCACCCGCCGTCGAATTCACAAGTTTCTCAATTTCTTCTTTTTTTTCTTTATTTAGATCGCCTGAAATTTTTGTTTCTTTCAGAAAATTTATATAGGAAGGCAGATATAAATCCGGAAGGCTGTTTACAAAAAAATCCGTTTCTGTAACTATGCCGGCCAATTGGCCGTTTTTCAAAATTGGAATTCCATGAATCCTGTTTTTTGTCATAAGCTCGGCGATTTTTGAAATTTTGTCGCTTATGTCAGCGGTAATAACTTCTTTTGTCATTATTTCTTTTATTTTCATAATATAATAATAAATTAATTAGTTTATTTCAGATATTTTGTCGGATTAATTGAAGCGCCGACCGGAATCATAAGGCCTTTGACATATTTTGACTGTGCAGTCTCGAAACTTTTTGAAGTGAAAACAGAAAAATGAAGATGCGGACCGGTTGAATTTCCTGTGTTTCCGCTTTTTCCGATTTTGTCGCCAGTTTTAACTTGGCTACCTTTGGATACTGATTGGCTACTAAGATGTCCGTATAATGTGGTTAGTCCATCGCCATGATCAATCGCAATCCATTTTCCATAAGCATACTTCCCATTATTTCCGGTTCCGACAACTTTTCCCCCTTTAACTGCAAAAATATTATTTCCTACACTAACTCCATAATCGATTCCGTTATGAGGCTTTCCTCCATAGGCTCCTTTTTTAGCATAAGAAGTCATGCCGTATCCTTGAGTAACTCGCACAGAAGAAACAGGATAGTTAAAATACCCTCCCTTGGCGGCCGGAACCTTGCTGTAGTCAACTGATTTCCCGGATTCCAAATTATATATTTCATTTTCGATGTCGGATAATAATTTTTCATATCTTTCTTTTTCCGCCTTGGTTTGAGCGAGAAGAATTTCCTTCTGGTTTTCGCTTAATTGTAGTTTATCTTTTTCATCTTCAAGTTTTCCTTTTAAATTAATACTTTGATCCAAAGAATTCTGAAGTTCCTGCTGGTCATTAAATAATTCTTTTTGAGATGATTTCATTTCTTCTAAAAGATCGGAAATTTTAGTTCCAGATTGCCCGATATAATCTGTTTGCCCAAAAGGATTCAGAATATTTTTATTCAAGACAACTATTTCTAAAATCCCCTGTTGATCATAATCATAGTAGGACTGGATTAGCCCGGAAAGTATTTTCTTTTGATTGGAAATTTCTTTTTCTTTTTGCTCGATATCTTTTTCTAGGGAACTGATTTTTTCAGAAAGAGTTTCAATACCTTTGGCGGTTTCTCTAAGAGTTTTTTGATTTTCACTTTGTTGGCTGTTTATGTAATTTAGCTGATTGTTGAGAATTCCTTGCTGTTTTATTTTTGTTTCTATTATTTTTTCATAAGCGTCAGCTTTTTTGCAATTTTCTTCGCATTTATCTCTAGCGTCCTTATCAGTCAGATAAACATCCTGGCATTTATCAGTGCAATCGCTGGCTATTACACTTTTAGAAAATAAAAAAATTGCGATAAAAATAATCGGTATTAAAAATAATAATTTTTCCGCCAGAGGCGCCCTGCCTGCCGGCAGGCAGGGATCAGCCTTTGGCTGAAATTTTTTTTCTATCATTTTTTTATATTTTTTCGATGGCTGTTTTAATTCTTTTTAAGCTTTCCTCTTTGCCTAAAACCCAAGCGCATTCAAACGGCGAGGGTGATTTTTTTTCTCCGGTAAGAGACGCGCGAAGTGGCCAAAGTAGCTCACCTCTATTTTCTCCAGCTGATTCCATAAGAATTTTTTCTAAGTTTTCGCGATTCCAATCGGTTTCTGAAATATTTTCCAAAACTGCTTTCGATTTTTCCAAAGATTCTTTTAGTTTTTCATCCGATATATCTTTCCATCTTAATAATTCTTTATCATAATTTATTTCTTCAAAAAAGAACTTATTGCTCTCCCCTATTTCAGATAATTTAGTAAGTCGTTCGCGTTCGATCAATAGAACTTTTTTAATATATTCTTCTGATTTATTTTCTTTTATAAATTCCAACGAACGCTCATATAAATCATCTAGCGAGATTTTCTTTATCCACTGCGAATTTATCCAATCTAGTTTTTTGATGTCAAAAACTGCGCCAGCTTTGTGGACATGCGACAAATCAAATTTTTGAATTAATTCCGAAAGTGTAAAAATTTCTTGCGTTTCCCCTTCTCCTGGATTCCAGCCCAAAAGCGCGACAAAATTTATGAGTGCTTCTTTCAGATAGCCTTTTTTTATATAATCTTCGACAGCAACATCGCCTTGTCGTTTGGAAAGTTTTGATTTGTCAGTGTTCAAAAGAAGCGGTAGATGAGCCACGGCTGGAATTTCCCAGCCAAAATTTTCATATAATTGAATATATTTAGGCGTGCTGGAAACATATTCTTCCCCGCGAAAAATATGGGATATCTCCATTAAGTGATCATCAATCACATTGGCAAAATTATAAGTTGGATAACCGTCTGATTTGAGAAGAATTTGGTCGTCCAATAGATCATTTTTTATGCTAACTTTTCCTCGGATTAGGTCATTAAATTCCGTAAAACCCTGCGTGTTTATTTTTTGCCGAATAACATATTTTTCTCCACTTTCCAATCTTTTTTTAATTTCTTCAGAAGATAATTTCAAACAGCATTGATCATACATCGGCGCTTGCTTTTGCGCCAACTGATTTTGGCGCATTTCTTCCAATCTTTCCGGCGTGCAAAAACAATAGTAAGCTTTTCCGCTCCCTAGTAATTGCTCGGCATATTTTTTGTAAATTTCTAATCTTTTGGACTGCGTATAAGGACCAAAATTTCCCTTTTCAATAGCTTTTCCATTTTCCATATAAACACCTTCGGCATATTCAAACCCTGCCCAGTTTATGATGCTTATCAATTTTTCCAAGGCGTCTTCAACCTGTCTTTTCTGGTCAGTGTCTTCGATGCGCAAGATAAAATCCCCGCCAGATTTTTTGGCGAAAAGATAAGTATAAAGAGCCGTGCGAAAATTTCCCACATGCATATATCCGGTTGGCGACGGCGCAAATCTAACGCGAATTTTGTTCATATATTTTTTTAATAATTTCCTTTGCCTGGGATAATATTTCGAATTCCTCCTTTTGGGTTTTCAACATCTCCTTTATAACGAGGTATGATATGAATATGAAGATGATGAATTGTTCTGCCTGCTAGTTCCCCGTCGTTTATTCCTACATTAAAGTCATCCGGATTATATTTATTAGTTATTATTTTTCTAGTCTCTTTTATTATCTCATACATTTTTAATAATTCTTCCTTATTTAAATCAAAAAATGAAATTATATGTTTTTTAGGGATAATTTCTGCATGTCCTTTAGCAACAGGAAAATTATCCCATCTAGAATAAAATAATTCATTTTCTATAATTATTTTATGTTTTTCTTTGTTATTCCGATCACAAAATAAACAATATTTTTTTTCTTGCATAAAACTCTATAAACTTTTTAATTTTTCTACAATTTCTGGAAATTCTTTGAGCATGAAATGACCCTTGTCTTCAAAAATTATTTTTTCCGCTTTTGGCAGAGCTTTTGCATATTTTTCTAATTCAGAAAAAGGAACTTCTGGATCATCCTTGGAATGATAAAGGAAAATTTTATCCGCTTGACGTGAAAAATTTTCTAGTGATTCCGGCAAAGCGAAATCCCCTAGATAATTATCGCTATGTGGAGCAGCGACTAAAAAAGCCGCTTTTATTTTTACTGGGAAATTATTTTCTGATAAATATTTTGCTAAAAATATTCCTCCCAACGATCCTCCAATCAAAATTACCCTGTCTTTCAGAAATGGAAAAAACTTTTCAAACCAAATTTTCCATTCAGAATATTTGGCATTGTGATAATTTTCCATTTGAGGATAAATTATTTCATAATCTTTGCCTAATTTTTCTTGTAAATAATCTTTCCAGCCGCCATGCTTAATCTTATCTAAATTGATTGGATAATTTTTTATATATTCAAGATAATCTTCATAGGTTCTATGGACATCTCCTCCATGAACAACAAAAATTTGCTGGGTCATAAAATTATGCAATTTCTTTTTCTTCCTTCTCTTTCTTGATAAATTTCCAGTGAATGAGTAATATTGGCAGGGCGATTATTACCATTGTTAGCGAATCAATAAGATTATTTTGTCTGGCTGGCACGATGCATTTGTCGCCTGACTGATTTTCTTTCCAATTGTCATAATCCTTGAGAAGTGCGTCAATCTGTACTTTTTGATCTGCTGTCGCTCCTTCTTTTGAAATAGCGCAGGCTACTGGCGGTTGCTGGTTGCATTCATAATAACTTTTCTTTTCCGCTTCTGGAAAAAGTGTAGCCTTTAGTCCGATATTGAGTAATCTTCCTACTCCAACGGCTGTAAAAATAAGGCTGATTGTGACGGCCAAATACAAATAAATTGTTTTAATTAGTTGTGTTGTTTTTATTGTCATATTGTTATTTATTAATAATTATTTTTATTGGAAAAATTATTATTGCATTAAATATCCTCTTAAATCTATATCGTGGCTCAAGAATTAACCGCCAAAGCCATTCTAGGCCGATTAATCGCATGAATTTTGGAGCACGGCGGATTTTTTTAGTTATAAAATCAAAACTTCCACCGACTCCTATGGCTAGTCTAATTGTATCATTTTTTTGGGAATTTATGAATAGCTCTTGAAAAGGAGCGCCGAAGTTGCAAAATAAAACCCATTTGTCATCCTGAACTTGGTTCAGGATCTTATGAGATGCCGAAACAAGTTCGGCATGACAATTAAAATTCAAATTTTCTCCATTAATTTCTAAATCGGGGTAATTTTTTAAAATAGCATCTCTGGTTTCTTCCCAATTGCTTAGCCCATCTTTTTTTGCGGCTAAAAATACAGAAAGTTTTTGTTCATTCGCAATTTTTAGAATTTCTAGCATCAAATCGGCTCCGGCAAAACGGCATTTTAAATTTTTTCCAAATCGCCAAAAAGCTAATCGGATTCCAAATCCATCCGCCACATTCAGATCACAATTATTTAAAATATTTTTAAATTCCTGGTTTTTTTGGGCTTCTAAAATAATTTCTGGATTAATCGTGGCGATTTGGTGAAATTTTGGTCCGGCCAAAAAACTTCTGACTTTTTCCAGAATTTCTTTTTTCGAAAAATTATCAATTTTAATATTTAAAATATGCATAGATCCTTCGCTTCCTGCCTGCCGGCAGGCAGGCGCTCAGGATGACGGACTTATTTTAACGGGCAAGATTCTAAAACAGTATAATTACTTCCGTTTTCGCCAAGTTCGCTGGAAATTATCTCAATATTTTCAACAGAAATATTTGATAAAAACTTTTCTTTAATTTCTGGTTTGTTTTCCAGCTCTTCCCATTTATATTTTCTAATTCTCCCTAAAGTAATATGCGCTCTGAAAGATTTTTTTGGAGCATTGGAAATTTCCAATTCTTTTTCAATATTATTAACTAAATTTTTCAGTTCTTCGCTGGGCTTTCCAGTGAGAGCAACTGATCTTGGTTCCTCAACTAATGGAAAAAGCTCAATCTGATCAAATTCGATATCAAAAACATTTGCTTCTTCGCAAACTTTGCGTGTTTTTTCGCAAATTTCCAAAATTGCTTCTTCCAAAACAAAGCCTAAAAAAACCAAAGTGATGTGCAAATTAGCTTCTTTTATCCATTTTACGGGTAAATCTTGCCATTTTTCGGTCGCTAAAATGAGTTTTTTCTTGGTTTTTTCGGGGATATTAATACTTATAAAAATTCTTCTTTGCATAATAAGCGAATAAGGATGAATTATGATACAATATTATCAATGAAAGCTAAAAATAACAAGCATATTATTGATGTCGTTCCACTCACTAAAATTCCCCTGACTAGTCATCAGTCTTTTTCATATTTATCCGAAACAGAAATTCCAGCCGGAACCTTAGTATCCATTCCCCTCTTTCGAAGAAATTTAGAAGGGATTGTTTTGGGAGTGAGAAAAGATTTTCCGCGGTTTAATGCAGGAATAGAATTAAAAAAAATCGATAAAATAATTGAAGAAAAATTTTTAACTCCCGATCAAATAGAATTGGCAAAAGTTATTTCGGATTATTATATAAGCCCGCTTGGGGTGGTAATGAAAAATTTCGTGCCAAAACGGGTAAAACCAAGAATTAGAAATCAGGAATTAGGAATTAAGAAAAGAAAAAATATTATTTTAACCAAAGAACAAAATGATTCAGTAGAAAAAATTTCTAAAACAAATTGTAAATTGAAAATTGTAAATTGTAAATTTCTTTTGTATGGTCCTTCTGGTTCTGGAAAAACCGAAGTGTATATTAATGCAATCTCGCAGATCGCAGATCGTAACCCACAACTTCAATTCCTAATTCTTATTCCGGAAAAAACTTTGACTCCGCAGGCTATCGAAAGATACGGCGCATATTTTAAGTCGGAAGAAATTGCAGTTATTTCAAGTAATATTTCTAAAGGGCAATTATATTCCACTTGGCAGAAAATAAAGTCCGGAGAGATAAAAATAGTTATTGGCACGAGAATGGCGATTTTTGCGCCATTTAGAAATCTTGGGCTTATTGTAATTGATGAAGAACAGGACATGTCATATAAACAATGGGATATGAATCCGCGATATGACGCGAGGAAAGTTGCAGAAAAATTGGCGGAAATTCATAAGTGTAAAATTGTTAGAGGTTCGGCCACGCCTAGTGTAGAAAGTTATTGGAGAGCATTAAATAAAGAATATGGACTTATTGAATTGCCAAAGCTAAACTTAAAGGAATTAGGAATTAGGAATTATGAATTAGGAAAAACAAATACGACTATTGTTGATATGAAGCGTGAGCGCTGGGATAAAAACTACACTTCAATAAGCAAAAAATTAAAATCTGAAATTGCTTATGCGCTAAAATATAATCAGCAAATCATTTTATTTATCAACCGCCAAGGAATGAGTAGTTTTTCCATTTGCGAAGCGTGCAAAACAGTTCTTCGCTGTCCGAAATGCGATCGAGCTTTAATTTATGAAAAAGGCGGATTTTATCAATGCAATCATTGTAATTATAAAACTGATATTTTTCCAAAATGTAAAAAATGCGGAGGGATAAATTTTAAAAATATTGGACTCGGAACGCAGAAAGTGGAAAAAGAAATTTTGAATTTTTTTCCTTTGGCCAAAATTCTTGTGGCTGACAGTGCAAATTCAAAGAAAAAAAATTTCCAGGAGGAAATATATTCTAAATTTTCCAAGGGCGAAGCAGATATTTTGATTGGCACCCAGATGATTTCTAAGGGTTGGGATTTGCCCCGGGTGTCACTAATTGGTATAATAGATGCAGATAATTTGTTGTCACTGCCTGATTTTTTTGCCGAAGAAAAGGCTTTTCAGTCGATAGTTCAGGTTTCCGGAAGGGCAAATCGTCCGGGCGCAAAGTTTCCGGGCGTAGTAGTCATTCAAACATTCCAACCGGAGAATAAAATTGTCCAACTCTCTGCGGAAAATAATTTTCAAAATTTCTTTGAAAAAGTTGTCGAAGAAAGAAAAGCTCTGAATCTTCCGCCGTTTGGAAGCATTGTGAAATTAGTTTTTCAAGATTATAATTTTCAAAGAGTAGAAAAGGAAGTTTCGGACGCATTTGAAAAACTCGAATCAATTTTGGGAGTAAAATTATCCGAGCCACACATTCCTTTGGTGCCAAAAATACGAGGAAGATTTCGAAAGCAAATTATAATTAAATTTCCCAAAAATAAAATTCCGGAAAAATTGGAGAAAGAGCTAAAAAAACTCGGATCAGGCTGGATAATTGACAGAGATCCAATATCCATAATATAGCGACTCTAATTTACGAATAAACATTCGAATGATTCGAATAAATTCGAGACATTCGGGTGAAAATTCGAGTTATTCGAGTCGCCTAAAAAAATGATTTTACCAATTATAACTTATCCCAATGAAATTCTTCGCCAGAAGGCGAAGAAAATAAAAAATCCCAAAGACAAGGAAATTAAGGATTTGATTTTAGATATGATTGAGACTATGGAAAAAAGCGGAAACGCTCTGGGTTTGGCGGCTCCGCAAGTTGGACAGTCGATTCGTCTTTGCATCATAAAACTCGATGGAAAAACATACATTCTCATTAATCCGAAAATTAGTCGCAAATCTTGGAAAAAAGAAACAACAGAAGAAGGCTGTCTTTCTTTTCCAGGAAAATTTATTCCAATAAAAAGAAGCAGAAAAGTTACCGTCAAGGCTTTGGATAAAAATGGAGAAGAAATTATCATCAAAGCGGAAGGACTTTTAGCGCGCGCTTTTCAGCACGAAATTGATCACTTGGACGGGGTGCTTTTTATAGATAGATAATAATTACGAACTACGGAATTTACGAACTACGAAACATACAAACTCCCTTTTCGTACTTTCGTATCTAGTATTTATTTTTGTAGTTCGTAAAGAAAGAGATTATGCAAAATAAAATAAGACCAAGGATACTTTTTATGGGGACGCCGGATTTTTCGGCGGAAGTTCTTGGCGCGTTGATTCAAAACAATTTTAATATTATTTCTGTTTATACCCAGGGAGACAAAAAAGTCGGGCGAAAACAAATATTGGAAAAATCAGCGGTGAAAATAGTTGCCGAAAAATCCGGAATCAAAGTCTTTGAGCCGAAAAAATTTGATGAAGATGCGGTTTTGGAACTAAAAAATCAAAATCCTGATCTTATTATTGTGGTGGCTTATGGAAAAATTCTACCCAAGAGCGTTTTGGAAATTCCGAAATATGGCGTAATAAACACTCACCCTTCCCTTCTCCCGAAATACCGCGGAGCCTCTCCAATTCAAAATGCAATTTTAAACGGAGAGAAAGAAACGGCGGCGACAATTATGCTAATTTCCGAAAAAGTGGACGCGGGAGAAATTTTGATTCAGGAAAAAGTTGAAATCGGAGAAGATGAAACATATCTGGAACTTTCCAAAAGACTTTCTGAAATTTCCGCCAAGCTTCTTGTGAAAATTATTCCGCTTTGGACGGAGGGAAAAATTAAATCAGAAAAGCAGGATGATTCAGAGGCGACTTTTTGTCAGATGATCAAAAAAGAAGACGGGAAAATAAACTGGCAAGATGAAGCGCGCGCTATTTATAATCGTTATCGGGCTTATGTTTCATGGCCGGGAATTTTTTCTTATTTTGAAAAAGATGGACGAGAAGTGAGGCTTAAATTAGGCAAAATCAGCCTAGATAAAAATGAAACGAAAAATGATTTTGAAGCGGGAAAAATATTTTTGGAAAATGAAAAAATAAAAGTGAAAACCGGCGAAGGGAATATCGTTTTGGAAGAAGTGCAATTAGAAGGAAAAAATAAAACTGGGATACCAGAATTTGTTCGCGGTTATCCTAAATTTATCGGAAGCGTGCTAAAATAAAAATATGAACGGAGGAAACAATCAGCCGAAAAATAATTTGACCGCTATCACAGTCGGATTTTTTCTGATTGTTTTGGTAACAGCTTTATTTTTTTTGAAATCCTCCTTTTCCAGCAAAAAAAATGCAGATAATTTCGCCAAGGAACAAGCGCAGGAAGAAGCGGATGATTTGAAAAAATATTCTAGTATAAGCGCCAAGGAACTTCTGGGAAAGATAAACAATCGCGAAAATTTGGAAATTGTCGATCTTCGGGATGCGCAAAATTTTTCCGAAAAACATATTGTGGATTCCAAAAATATTTCTTTAGATGAGCTGGAAAAAAATTTCTCCTTTTCCGACAAGAATAAAAATTATTTTATAGTGGATGAATTAGGACTCACTCCAAATGAAAAACAAGCGATGGATATCTTTATTGAAAAAGGTCTAAAAAATGTAGCTTATCTTGAAGGTGGAATTTATAATTGGACTAATGAACTCAATCCCCTAGTGCAAGTTGGAAATCCCAATTCTCTTTCTGACCAATCCAAAGTAAATTATATAAAAAGCGAAGACCTTAAAAAAACAATTGAGCAGGAAAGCAATCTTTTGTATATCATTGATCTTCGAAAAACAAATGATTATGCAAATGGTCATATTAAAAATGCAATAAATATTCCCTTAGAAAATTTGGAGGCGCGCCGAAAGGAAATTTCTTCATACAAAAAAATCATCCTTTACGATGATGTTGGAACGCTTGCTTTCCAAGGGGCGGTTCGATTGTTTGATATGGGAATCTTGAATGTCTATGCTCTTTCCGACGGACTAAATACTTGGAAACAAAAAGGATTTGAAGTGGTAAAACAATAATGTGCAAAAATATTTTTAGAAGGATAAGGGGAAGTGAATTCACTCCCCCTTATAACAAATTTGTTTAGTTCTTAAATTTTTTTAGCCAGACATCTTTTGCTGCCTCTTCTAATGTTTCTCCGTATCCACAAATGTCCTTAGAATTTGAACCCCGAATGTTATCAAGAATTCCCACGCCATCGCCTGTGAGTCGGGCCTCAAAAGGTTTTTTGCAATTAGGACTATGATGGATTGAATAAGTAAGCCCAGCCATTTTTTTAAGATAACTTTTCATGCTAGATAACCTCCCTATCTGTTTGGTTAAATACTCTAAAAATATTTTTTAAAAGGACAATATTTTAATGAATCTATCACTAGTGTTTTTTAGGATTTATTATTTGTATGCGTATAGGAATATAAAAATAAAGCTTGGGAAGCAAAGACTTTCAAAATTTCCATATTTTTCGGGTTTTTTTCCTCTTCTTCGTCGAACCCGCAAATAATCAGATAGCTTCTTATCTGATTTATTTTTTGTCCGGAAGAAACAATTAAACAATCCTCATATCTTTTTACATTCAAATTTTCTTTCATATCAGCTAGCGCGCTGTTTTTCAAAACTTTGCCTTTTTCCTCCGAGCGAAATTCTGTTTTAGTTTTGAAATTTTCCGTGTTCACAAAACGGAGCGCTGTGCAATCGGCTTTCAAAAGAAAGCTGGACGCACTCACAATTGACTGATAAGTTTCTTTTTCGTGCGTCGTATCCAAAACCGATCGGTCAGAAAGCCCAAGTGCGATATTCATAAGGATATCCATTTTTCGGTTTACTTCGCCGATATAGCTATATGATTCAACGAGATCCTTTACTGTTTGCTCAATTTTCTTTTCATCTTTTTCCTTTTCTTTTTTATGGAAAATAAGCTGTTGCTCGTTTTTCATAAAAATTATAAAAGCCATTGCGCCCATCAAAAAAATCAAAACTTCTTCCAGTCGTTCTTCTGAAACAAAATAAAAATTTGTGCGAACGACGTCCGGTATGATGACCGTTAATATGAAAATGATTAGAAAAATCCAGTACATAAGTTTACCCCGCACTAACTTTTGCTCAAAGACTTTTTAATTCTTCTTTTTAATTGAGCCAAAGCTTGCCCGTATTGTTTCAATTGTTTTTCCCTATTCCAAGCATCGCTTTCTTCTAAATATGCTTCGTAATAAACTAATTTCCAGTGATGATTTTTGGTTGAAAATGATTTATCATTATTATGTTCAAAAAGTCTTTTTCTTAAATTGTTTGTGCAACCATAATATAATTCTTCCAGCTCATTTTTTACCACATAAACATAGTGCATACTTTTAAAAAGCAAAAGTTAGTGCGGGGTTCATTTTAGCGGAAAATTTTTAGCGTCTTTTTTTTCGGAAAAAATAAAAATATATAAAATTTCTAAAATTGCTAGAGTATTTACCAAAAGCAAAATAATAAACCAAATACTGTCTCCTCTGCGCGCTGATTTCCAAAGCGCAAAGCCCTTCCAAGGCAATGTCCAGATAACCGCAATCATTATTAGGATTATTTCTCTACTCATTATTTTTATTTATAATTTTTAAGATTTTATCAATTTTGTCTTTTTCTATTCGATTTAACTGCAATTTTATTTCTTCAATTTCTCTTTCTGCTTTTCTGTCGGTTGCCAAATCTAGGGCTTCTTTTCTTCGATCTCTTTCGGCTTGTCTATTTTCACTCATAAGAATTATCGGAGCGGTATAGCAAGATTGAAGACCAAGAATTAAGTTGAGAAAAATAAATGGATATGGATCCCAATGATTTATCCAGGCGGAAATGTTAAGAATAATCCAAAGGGCAAAAAGTATGCTTTGAAAAATAATAAACTTCCAGCTTCCTACAATTTGCGCTATTTTATCAGCTGATTTTTGACCTAAATTTGGTTTTGTTTTTATCATAATTTTACTATACCACAAACGGCAAAATCATTGCAACTACTTGGAAAGTAGAGTGGATAATTTTTTCTTAAACGCTTCAATTTCTTCGAAATTATGAATCGAAATCGGCAAAACATCCTGCTTAATTTTTGTTTTGATTTCTTTGATTTTTTTCTTCAAATCTTTTGGGGAAACTAAATCGCTTTTTGTTAGAAGCACAAGCTCTTTCTTTTTTAGAAGCTCTGTATTATAACTACTCAATTCTTTCCGAATTATTTCATAATCTTTCAAAATATTATTCGATTCCAAAGACAAACAGTGGACCAAAATTTTTGTTCTTTGGATGTGGCGAAGGAATTTTATTCCAAGACCCTTGCCGGAAGACGCGCCTTCGATGAGGCCTGGAATATCAGCGATGATAAAATCATCCATCGCGCCTAAATTCGGTTCAAGCGTCGTGAAATGATAGGCGCCGACCTTGGCGTTGGCAGAAGTGAGTTCATTGAGAAGTGAAGATTTTCCGGCGCTTGGAAGGCCGATAAGGCCAACATCAGCAATAAGGCGAAGCTCCAGAGAAAAATTAAATTCTTCGCCAGGCCTTCCTTCTTCAAATTCTTCGGGGGTGGTGTTTTTGGAAGAACGAAAATAGAAATTTCCTCGTCCGCCTATTCCGCCTTTGGCCGCGAGAATTTTTTGTCCGACTTCGGTGATTTCCAAACTTTCTTTGGTTTCTAGACTTTGAATAACCGTCCCAATTGGAACAGTGAGAAATAGATCTTTTCCGGCTGGACCATCTGAACGGTTAGCTCGGCCTTTTTTTCCGTCCTCGGCATAATGATCTTTGAGATGGCGATATTTATTCAAGGCAAAAATATCAGCGACGCCTTCGAAATAGACGCTTCCGCCGTTTCCGCCTCGTCCACCAGTTGGTCCAAGCGCCATTTTGATTTTGTCAAAAGTGACGATTCCATCGCCTCCTTTGCCAGCTTCGACCTTAATTTTTGCTTCATCAGTGAGCATAAAATAAATTCTTGATTTTTAAATTTTTAATTTTATAAATAAATCTTAATTCTTAATTTTTAAATATTAGAAATTAGAATTTATTTAAAAATTACAAAATTAAACATTATAAAATTCTTTTAACAATACTAGCAAGAATCGATAAATATAGCAATTTTTGAAAATAAAAAAACAACCCAATGAGATGCAGTGCACCTCATTGGGTTTCAGGGGGATGTGTTAAGCGCAGAAGCACTCACAAGGAAATAAAAATCGGAAATTTGAGTTGCATAAAAGCCCTCCTAGCTGTCCAACGGCGTTGCCGTTGACAGCGTGCCTCCGCTTTTGCCAATTCACCGCGCCATAGCATCCTCATGCTAGGCGCGCAACACTGCAGTGCCTCGTCTCGTTGGGCTACCGGGTGTTATTATAGTGAGTGGCAAAAGCGGTGTTAAAGTTACCCACGGTGGTAATTTCGATTGCCAACAAAATAAAAATTCCATTCATAGGCATACCTCATAAAAAACAAAAACGGTTAATTTTTCCCTTGCCCGAGAACCATTCCCAGGCAAGGTTGGTCGAGTGAACATCAAGGAAAGACCGCCGAAACTTTTATCACCTCCTTTCGATTTTTAAAGGGTTTAAAGAACGACGTAAATTAATAATAACTTTTTTTATTTTTTTGTCAACTCTTTTCGCTCTTCCGGAATTGGATCATATCCCCCGTCATTCCATGGATGACAGCGGATAATTCTTTTGAGCCCCAAAAATCCCCCGTGAAAAATTCCAAAACGGTCAATCGCTTGATATGTATATTCACTGCAAGATGGATGAAAACGGCAAAAGCGCTCTGAAGTAATATAAGACAGCCAGCCATGGTCAAGTGAGAGGGTTTTTTGATAGAGTCGAATGAAAAGCAAAATTATTTTTTTCATATTTTGTCAATCAGAGATTTTACTGTTATAATAATTACATAAAAAAGCTAAAAACAAAAGCAATCTTATGAAAACCCTAAAGCACAATAATTTAACCTGGCACTATTTCAAGGAACCCAGCGCGGATGATGTTTTGACTATTCAAAAAAAATATAATCTCCATCCTTTAATTATTGAAGAATTTTCCACTCCGACTCTCCGCCCGAAAGCTACCGAATTTGATAATTGTCTTTTTCTTTCAATTCATCTACCTCTTTTTGACACGGAAAACAAAACTACTTATCCGGCCGAAATTGACATAGTAATTTGCGAGGGCGCTCTTATTACCTCTCATGACAGCGATATTTTTCAATTGACTGAATTATTTAACGAATTGAAAAATAGCAAAAAGAAAAGAGAATTGTATATGAGTCAGTCTCCCGGAGCGCTTCTTCGCTATATCATTGAAATGCTTCTTGAAAGTTGTTTTCCAAAGCTGGATCATATTGCAGAAAAACTAAATCATATTGAAGATGAAATTTTTGCGGGGCATGAAAAGGAAATGGTTTTTGAAATTTCTTTAGCCAAAAGAGATATTTTGAATTTCCGGCGCACAATGAAACCCCAACGCTCTGTTTTTGAATCATTGGCGCAAAAAGATTTCCGATTGATTGAGCCTGGACTCAAGCCATATTTTCAAGATTTAATTGGAACGAACATTCGCATTTGGAATAACCTGGAGTCAGCCAAGGAAACGATTGAATCACTGGAAGAAACTAACAATTCCCTCCTCTCCAACAAACTGGATATGACCATGAAAGTGCTCACAATTTTTTCCGCCGTTATGCTTCCAATGACTGTTTATTCCGGAATTTTAGCGATGAGTGTCAACAATATTCCTCTGGGCAAAGATCCGAACGCTTTCTGGGTTCATCTTTCAATAATGATTGTTATTTCAATAATTACTATATCAATTTTCAAATTTAAAAAATGGTTATAGTTTTACGAAATACGAAATTAATACTAAATACGAAAGTACGAAAAGGAAGTTTAAATGTTTCGTAGTTCGCTTATCTCGTAGTTCGTAAATTTTTAAAAATGCTTAAACTTTATAATACTCTAGCCAAACAAAAAGAAGAATTCAAGCCAATCCATCCCGGCAAAGTCGGGATGTATTCTTGTGGCCCGACGGTTTATGATTTTGCTCATATTGGAAATCTTAAGACCTATATTTCAACGGATATTTTAAGGAGATTTTTGGAATACAGCGGTTATGAGGTGCGCCAGATTATGAATATAACAGATGTCGGGCATCTTACAGCTGATGATGTTAATCAAGCAGATACCGGAGAAGATAAAATGCTTAAGGGCGCCGAGCGCGAAAAAAAGACTCCGCAAGAAGTGGCAGAATTTTATACGGAAAAATTTTTTGAAGATTTGAAAAAATTAAACATTGAAAAATCAGCTTATTATCCCCGCGCCACTGCCCATATACCGCAGATGATAAAAATAATTGAAGCGTTGATTAAAAAAGAACTGGCTTATGAAGTTAACGGTAATGTTTTTTATAGTGTAGAAAAATTTCCGAGTTATGGAAAACTTTCCGGCATAAAATTAGAGGAGCTCAAAGCTGGTGCGCGCCTAGAAGAGCATCCAGATAAAAAACATCCTTATGATTTTTCATTGTGGCTAAAGGCTCCAAAAAACCATATTCTAAAATGGAAATCGCCTTGGTCATTGGGTTATCCTGGATGGCATATTGAATGCACTGCTATGAGCATAGAATATTTAGGTGAGACCTTAGATATTCACACAGGCGGAGAAGATCATATTTTTCCCCATCATGAAAATGAAATTGCCCAATCAGAAGGATATACCGGCAAAACTTTTTCTAATTATTGGATGCATAACAGATTTTTATTGGTTGATGGGCAAAAAATGTCCAAATCAAAAGGCAATTTTTATGCTTTAAGAGACATCGAAGATAAAAAATATTCCCCTATGGAATTTAGGATGCTGGCTTTAAGCGCGCATTATCGTTCTAATGTGAATTTTACTTGGACAGCGATGGATCAGGCTAAGACAAATTTTAAAAAAATTGTAGAATGGAAAACTAATTTGCAAAATTTAGCTGAAAAAGCAGAGGATAAAAAATCTGAAATTGATTTTTCTCATATATATCAAAAGCGTTTTGAAGAAGCGATGGATGATGATCTTAACACTCCCCTGGCGCTTTCAGTTTTGTATGAACTTATCACTGAAACAAATAAATTAATGGTAGAAAATAAATTGAGTGAAGAGACAGCCAAAAATATTCTGAATTTCTGGGAAAAAATAAATAAGATTTTTGGATTGATTATAAAAAAAGAAAGAATTGATGTTTCGCAGGATATAATAAAATTAGCCAAAGAAAGAAAAGAGGCGCGAAAAGCGGGAGATTTTCAAAAATCAGACGAGCTTCGAAAAGAAATTGAAGAAAAAGGATATATTATTGAGGACTTGAAAGATAATGAATATAAAATTAAAAGCAAATAATATGGCGGATGATGAAAATAAAAATAAGTCCCCGGAAGAAAAAGTGGAAAGTTTAATTAAAGATATAGAAGACCTTGGTTTTAAGGTAGAAAAAACAGATGACGGAGAAATTAAAATTAGTGAATAACTTTTGGCATAAATTTAAAAAACCAATCTTGGCTCTGGCTCCTATGGCTGGCATTACTGACAGCGCGTTTCGCGAGATTTGTCGGCGTTATGGAGCTGATGTAGCTTATAGCGAAATGGCGAGCGTTAGCGCGCTGTTTTTTAAGCCTCAAAGAACTTTAGAATTAGTAAAATTTAATAAAAATGAACGGCCATATGTGGTCCAGCTTTTCGGCAAAGACCCGGCGCATTTTGCCAAGGCCACAAAAATTATTTCAGAAAAAGTGAAACCTGACGGGATTGATATTAATTTTGGCTGTCCGGCGAAAAAAGTTTTTGGCCACGGTTCAGGTTGTGCGCTGATGCCACAGAAAAAACTGGCGCGAGAAATTATTTCAGCAGTTTGCGAGAATACCAAGCTTCCAGTTTCGATAAAAATTAGAGCTGGTGTTGGGAAAACAACGGCATTGGAATTTGTCAAAAACACGGCTGATTTCCCCTATTCGGCTATTATGATTCACGGGCGAACTTATGAAGGCGGATTTTCGGGTCCAGTTTATTTTTCTATTTGTGAAAAAATAAAAAAAATGTTTCCGGATAAAATTGTTTTGGCGAACGGCGGAATTAATTCGTCGGAAGACGCCATAAAAATATTACAAGATTATCCAAGTCTAGATGGCCTTGGAATCGCCCGTGGCGCATGGGGCAGACCGTGGATATTTGAGGAAATAAAGAATTTATTGAATGTAGGGGTTCAATTTATTGAACCCAATAAATCTGGATTTGATGAATCAAACCCCTACGAAAAATATAATTTTCCAAAAATCAAAAAAATCATGCTTCTTCACGCCAAATTAATCCACAAAGATAAAGGCAAACGCGGACTTTTTGAAATTCGAAAACATATGGCTTGGTATGTCCGTGGCTTTCCCGGCGCTTCAGAACTTCGAAGGAAATTAATGCTGGCAGAAAGCTTGGAAGAAATAAAAAAGATTTTAAAGTAAAGTGCATAATTACTGCATAAACTGGGTAAAAGCGCAAGTTGATTTTTAATAGACAACTGATATAATGTATAAACGATAAAATATATTACTCTGTCATCCTGAACTTGTTTCAGGATCTAAAAAAAGTAGATTCCGGATCAAGTCCGGAATGACAAGAAGCGTTTATGTCTAAATCTTCAAATAATGACTTAAAAGTTCCACCGCAGAATATTGAAGCTGAAAGATCAGTTTTGGGCGCTTTAATGTTGGACAAAGATGCGATTATTAAAGTGGCTAATCTAATCCGTCTTGGAGATTTTTATAAAGATGATCACAATTTGATTTATGAAGCGATGATTGAACTTTATGAAAATCGCGAACCAATTGATGTTTTGAGCTTGTCTAATCGCTTGGAAGAAAAAAAACAATTGGATAAAATCGGTGGATCTAGTTATCTAACTGAACTCGTCAATTCTGTGCCATCAAGTTCAAACATTACTCATTACGCTAAAGTAGTTCAAAAAAAATCAACACTTCGAAAATTAATCATCACGGCCAGCGAAATTGTAGAACTGGGTTATCGCGAAGAAGAAGATGTGGAAAAAATTCTTGACAGCGCCGAACAAAAACTTTTCGCTGTTTCGCAAAAATATATCAAACAGGATTTTGTGCCAATCAAATCTATTTTGGAAGCCGCTTTCAATCGAATCGATGAACTGCATAAAGGTGATCACAAGCTTCGCGGAATTCCAACCGGATATCCTGATATGGATAATATTTTAGCTGGATTCCAGAAATCCGATCTTATTATTTTAGCTGCCCGGCCTTCAATTGGAAAAACCACTTTGGCTTTGGATTTTGCGCGTCAAATTGCGGTTAAAGAAAAAATTCCAGTTGGTGTTTTTTCTTTAGAAATGGGTTCGGATCAATTAATTGACAGAATGCTGGCGGCAGAGTCCGGAGTGGATCTTTGGCGGCTTCGAACAGGACGCCTTAAAACTGGTGACGGCGATGACGATTTTCAGCGAATCGGCGAAGCAATGGGTGTTCTTTCAGAAGCGCCGGTTTATATTGATGATGCCGGATCGGCCAATGTGATGGAAATTCGAACAATGGCGAGGCGTCTTCAATCTGAACATAATGTCGGACTGATTATTATCGACTATTTGCAACTCATGGAAGGACGAAGCGGCGGAGATAATCGAGTGAATGAAATCTCTGAAATTTCTCGCGCACTGAAACAGTTGGCCCGTGAACTTAATATTCCAATTTTGGCACTTTCCCAGTTGAGCCGAGCGGTGGAATCCAGAAGTCCGCAAATTCCAAAACTTTCTGATCTTCGTGAATCTGGTTCAATTGAACAAGACGCCGATGTTGTGATGTTTCTTTATCGGGAAGACCGCGAGAAACCGGATACGCCAAACAAAAATATTGTGGATGTTATTGTGGCCAAGCACAGAAACGGACCAGTTGGAAAATTGTCTTTATATTTCAATGAAAACTCGACAACCTTTAAATCATTAGAAAAAGCCCACACGGAATAAGTTCGTAAAGTCCATAAAGTCTAAAGTCTGAAAGCTAAAATTAAATTATGCATTTTGACTTTATAAACTTTATAGACTTTTGACTTTTAACTTTTTATTATGTATCCAAAATCTTTCAAAAAATTAATCGATTATTTTTCTTCTCTGCCGTCGGTTGGCCCAAAAATGGCGGAACGGCTGGTTTTATATTTATTCAAACAAGAAGCAGAAATGCTTTCGGATTTCGGCGAAACACTCAAAAATCTCAAAAATAATTTGCGCTACTGCGAAAGATGTTTCAATATCAGTGAAGGAAATTTATGCGAGATTTGCGCTGACAATTCCCGCGACGCCAAAAAAATCTGCGTAGTGGAAGAACCGCTGGACATAATTGCCATCGAACGAACAAAGAAGTATAATGGCCTCTATCATGTTTTGGGCGGGGTTTTGAGCACAACAAAAAATGATGATTTGGGTCAACTTAAATTAAATGAGCTTTCCAAAAGAGTGGAAAGCGAAAAGACAGAAGAAATAATTTTAGCAATGAATCCGACGACTGAAGGCGATGCGACGGCGCTTTATGTTGTGAGGCTATTAAAAGATAGTGGCGTAAGGGCAACTAAATTAGCGCGCGGACTTTCGACCGGCGGAGATATTGAATACGCAGATGAGTTGACACTTGGAAGCGCGATACTAAATAGGAAGTAAGAAGAAAGAAGAAAGAGATTAAAATAAAAAATTCCCCTGGGGGAATTTTTTGCTTATTTCTTGCTTCGTTATTATTTCTTCTTGGTTTATATCTTAGTTATCTCAATTTCTGTCATTGTTTGTCGGTGTCCAAATTTCACTTTATATCTTTTTTTCGGTTTGAATTTTACGCCAACAACTTTTTTGCCCTTGGCGGTTTTTAGAATTTTTCCTTCAACAACGGCGCCGGAAACAACCGGTGTTCCAACCTTGACATTCTTGTCATCGCCAACAAAAAGCACTTCAGAAAAAACAATCTTGCTCCCCTCTTCGCCTTCTAATTTTTCCACTTTGATTTTGTCGCCGACTTTCACTTTATATTGTTTTCCTCCAGTTTTTATAATAGCTAACATGGCTGTTTTTCTATAAAAGATTACCTAAATAATATAGCTGATAGGGAGGAATTTGTCAATAATTTTTGAAATTATATGTCCTTTTTGGTGTATTATTATATAGAAAATTATTTATTTTTATTTAAATTAAACTAGAAAGGCGGGTGAAGCAAAATGAAATCATTAAATGTCTTGGATTGGATTGTTGTAGCTTTGCTTATAGTTGGAGGCTTGAATTGGGGAATTTTAGGTTTCTTCGGGGTTAATGTAATAGGAGCAATTTTTGGCGAAATGACTATGTTAACCAGAATAATATATGGCCTTGTGGGACTTTCTGCTATTTATGGCCTTTTTATTCCTTCCAAAATTACCAGTGGAGAATATATGGGCAGTCATTCTATGAAAGGCTCTTCAATCTAATTGCTAAAAACCATTCTTTATGGTTAAACAAATATAAAACAGTCTTCTTGTCTTAGGGGCTGTTTTATTATTTTATTGGACAAAATTCAATTTAAATGGTAGCATACAGGATATGGAAAATTGGAAAAGAAAAATATTTTTTTGGATTTTAGTGCTTTTATTTTTTATAACCGTGCCGGTTGTTATCCTAAATGCCAAAGGCTATCGCTTCGATAAAAATCGAGGTGTTTTTGTGCATAGCGGAACCATCACTTTCAAGTCAAATCCTCAAACTGTTGAAGCAAAACTGGATGAGGAACTTTTTGAATCAAAAAAAATAAACAGAATTAACAGCTCCTATAATCTTTCCGGCCTTATTCCCGGCACTTATAATTTTCAAATTTCGGCGGAAAATTTCTGGCCTTGGAGCAAAAAAGTTGAAGTGCACAGCGGAGTAGCCAGTGAATTTTGGAATGTTCTTTTGGTTCGAAAAAATTATGAAAAAACCGAGATTGATGCGCCGGGAATTCAAAAATTCTTCACTTCCCCAAAGAATGATTTGCTTTCCTATACTCTAAATTCTGATAATAATTTAGTGATAAAAATTTTTAACATCAGCAGTGCCCAAATAGAAAAAGAATTTAGTTTTGCCGGCTGGCAATTTATTATTGATGAATCCCGAAAAGAAAATATTGAATGGTCGCCAGAAGAATCCTTTATTTCCATTCCGGTGGAAAAAACTTCGCAATTAGAAGTTCCAAAAAATAAAATTATCCGCTCCAAAAATCAAACTCCAGAGATAAAAACGGAATATAATTATTTTATAGCCGACATCGCCAATGACAAAACTTTTGATTTACGAGAACTTCTCAAATTAGACAATATCCGAAGCGCTCGATGGGACTCAAAAGAAAAAGGATTTTTGTTTTTTCTAAACAACGATATTCTTTATCGAGTGGATATAAATAATGTCCAAGACATAAGCCAAATTGCTACTGATGTTTCAAGCTATGACATTTCCGGATCAGAAATTTTTTATTCAAAAATCGGAAACGGCTTACTTTTCAAAAATAATCTCGATGGCAAAGCGGATCCTGTTCAAATTACCAGCAATTTTCCGGATGAAAGCGTTTTGCCAGTCAATTCGATGGTTATTTATGATGATTCGAGAATGGCCATCATTTCAAAGAATGGCGATCTTTTTATATACAATGAAGGCGAGCACGATAATTATTTTAGAAAAATCGGTTCCGGCATTCAAGAAGCGCATTTTTCCAATGACGGAAAAAAACTTCTTTTCTGGTCGAATAATGAAATTTCAGTTTATTTTTTACGCGATCAGACCGCTCAACCCATAAGAAGTGAGAATGAAATGGAAACGGTCACTCGTTATTCAGAACCGATAAAAAATATCCAATGGTTTTCGGATTATGAGCATATTATTTTTAGTTCTGGAAAGTGGATAAAAATTATCGAGATTGATCTTCGAGATCGAGCAAATTGCATGGATCTTCTAAACACTGAAACCACCGATCCTTTTGTTATTTATAATAATTCGCTGGAAAAATTGTATTTTACTGACACAAAAAACGAAATAAGCAACCTTTATTCCATAGATTTTCCTGAGAAAACTTCCCTTCTCCAAGTGATTGGAATCGGCGGATAAAAAAAGACTCTTAAGGAGTCTTTTTAAAATCTGAATAATATTATTTTATCTATTTTTGTAATTATTTTTATAATAATTCTGGTATTCGCCAGATTTTATTTTTTTCCACCAATCTTCATTTTCTTTGTACCATTCAATGGTTTTCTTAATTCCATCTTCAAAATTGGTTTTGGGTATCCAGCCGAGTTCTCGTTGAATTTTTGTTGAATCAATGGCATAGCGCCGGTCATGTCCTTTTCGATCTTCCACAAATTCAATCATCTCTTCTCCCCTGCTCATTATTTCCAAAATTTTATAAGTAATTTCTTTGTTGGTTTTTTCCGAGTTTCCTCCGATGCAATATGTTTCGCCGATTTTTCCTTTTTTCAAAATCAGGTCAATTGCTGATGAGTGATCTTCAACATAAAGCCAATCGCGGACATTCATTCCATCGCCATAAAGTGGAATTTTTTTATCTTCAATTAAATTAGTTATAAAAAGCGGGATTAATTTTTCTGGAAATTGATACGGACCGAAATTATTCGAACAATTGGAAATGGTAATTGGCAAATTAAAAGTGTGGAAATATGCCCTAACCAGATGGTCAGAAGACGCTTTAGAAGCGCTGTACGGGCTCCTAGGGTCATAGGGCGTGGTTTCATTAAATAACGCGTCATTTGGCCCTAACGAGCCAAAAACTTCATCTGTAGAAATGTGATGAAAGCGAATGTTTCCGTTTTGGCGAGCGCTTTCAAGCAAATTGAATGTTCCGAGAATATTCGTTCGGACAAATTCTTCCGGGCCGAGAATTGATCGATCAACATGCGACTCGGCTGCAAAATGAACAATTGCATCCGGCTTTTCTTCCGAAATAATTTTGTTTACTTCAACTTTGTCGGCGATATCAGCTTTTGTAAATTTATAATTTTGATTGTCTTGAATATCCTTAAGATTTTCTAAATTTCCAGCATAAGTCAAAAGATCCAGATTGACAATTTTGTCCTCCGGATATTTTTTGAGCCAATAGTGAATGAAATTTGAACCAATAAACCCCGCACCACCTGTGATTAATAGTTTCATATGGTTGGTAAATTATTTTTTTATATAATTTCAGCTAAAATTCTATCAGGATTTTTCGGATTATATTTTTGGTTAGTAAATGCACAAACATAAATATCATGGCTGTCGATATTTTTTATTGCATGCGGACACCTCGGTTCAACTTCAAATAAGAAATGATCCTTTAAATTTAAGGTT
This sequence comes from Patescibacteria group bacterium, assembly GCA_022709735.1. Taxonomy (GTDB): domain Bacteria; phylum Patescibacteriota; class Minisyncoccia; order Moranbacterales; family UBA2206; genus UBA2206. The sequence goes on from JAKLIG010000001.1 coordinate 275,921, forward strand.
TGTTTTTTATTTTTTCCTCCTTCTTTCCAAGAAAAAATTCCCTTACCTCCAAAAATAAAAACCCATTCTTTTTGTTTTCTATGCAGGTGGTTTCCTCTTATTTTTCCAGGGCTGATAGAGCCTGTATGAATATTTTTTATTTTGTATCCTTTCTTTGTAGCAAACTCTGCAATTGAAACAATCCAGCCTCTTTCGTCGCTACGGTTTATATTTAATTTGTCTAAATTATAAATTTTGACAGTTGGCATATTATCCCATTTTTATTTCCCAATTATATGGAATTTTCGGATCATCAAATGGCAGACGATATTCATCTGGTTCTTTATAATTATAAGCTTCAGTTGGAGCGCTTATGGCAATTGCTTCGCATTCGCCAATATTTTTCCAGCCATGATAAACGCCAGCAGGAATAGTAATTAGCATAGGATTATGTTCTCCGATAAAAAACTCATTTAATTCACCCTTAGTTGAAGAATTTTCTCGGTCATCAAATAGAACAATTTTTAGCATTCCGTGCACGCAAGTAACATTATCGGTTTGAATTTTGTGATAATGCCAAGCTTTTACAACTCCAGGATAATTTGTAGTCATATAGACTTGGCCAAATTTTTCAAAACATTCATCGTCGTTTCTTAATATTTCCATAAGGCGTCCCCGCTCATCAGGGATAACTTTTAGCTTCTTGATTTTTGCTCCTTCAATCATATTTTTTTCTTAATTTTTAACATTTTAAATGACTTCTATATTTTACCACACTCTAAAATTAAATAAAGCCCACTCAAGAAAGCGGACTCTATTTATAAAAAACTTTAATATTTTAATCATTTTATATCTTCCCTGCTAGCAATTTATTCAGCCTTTCCTTGGCTTCTTCTGAAGAGATACGCTTATTTGATAATTTTTCTATTCTTTCCTTGACCTCTTCTTTTGTAGCTTCGTGAGTAAGCACGACACTTTCTGTTTCAATTATCTCATCTACCTTGGAGATTGGAAAAATTTCATTTTCCGCAATTGGTAAATTATCCGGCGCAGCGGCTTTTTTGCCAAAAGACATCTTGGGTGTTTTGGAAATTTGCCAGGGTTTTTCTTCCGGCATAATTTCCGGTGCTTTCTCTTTCTTATATGTCCATGATAAAGCTGTTTCCGCTTGTTTTTTAGGTTTATTTTTTCCTGACAAAATTACAAAGTAGCTCAAAAGAAAAGCTAAAACAAATCCCAAAATCAAACTTTCAATAAATGAATAGAGATAAGAACCGGAAAAGGAAAGTTTTGTTATAGGCTTGTCAATTATTCGGATATCAATGTCATTTTGAATATCATAAAAAGTGCCGGCAACACCAATAAGGCTTTTGACTGTTTGCGCATTCAGCGTTTCGGCCGCATATTGATTTTCGCCCAGAGCGGTAATTTTAAAACTGGAACTCTCCCTTATCTTTTCAATGTTAACTTCCTCATTCCAATATTTTTTCTTTTTATAATCCGGTAGCTCCATTATTTTTGCATTTCCGAGATTTGGATTATCCAAGAGCATTCGGTTATAAAAAGAGAGAGATTTTACAATCACTTCTAAATTTCCCAGAATTTGATCGGAATTCTGAGAAGCTTTTTCGCTTTTAAAAATAATCATTATCTCTTCTTGGGATTTATAACTTCTATTTGAATTTACAAGCGCCAAAAAAATAAGGGCGATTGTAAAAATCAAAAGGATATAGAATTTTTTGAGTTTAAATATTTCTTTCATATGATTTGTTTAAAACTTTTCCTTTTTGCAAAATGGCATCTTCATAAGCTGTTTCAATTTGATTGGTTATTTTTTCCCAGCTGAATTCCATCTTGGCTTTGAACATTGCCTTTTCTCCTATCTTCTTGGCAATCACCGGATTATTTATTAAAAATACCAATTTTTCTTCCAAGTCATGCGCATTGTCCAAGCGAAAAATCAAACCGGCTTCATCTCTAAGCGCTTCAATATTTTTTTTAGTACCCCTAGAAAGCACCGCTTTACCATATCCCATCGCTTCTAAAAGTGCGAAAGGAGTTTTTTCTGACTCCGATGATTCAACAAAACAATAAGCATGCGAAAAAAGTTGGCGGCTAATTTCATCGGTTTGATCTGCCACAAAAATAATATTTTCCCGACCTCTGGCGCAATCTTTGAGTTCTTTGAAATACTCATCTTTAGATGAACCGTTGCCAATGATGATTAATTTTTTTTCACGCGACAAATGTTTGTCTTCAAGATTCTTGAAAGCCAAAATCAGATTATGAATGCCGGATTTCTTGTTTAGCCGGCCGGAAGACAAAATATAACTGCCTTTTTGCAAATTGAATTTTTTCAAATATTCAGAATTTTCATCATAGGAGACATCTACTCCTTGCGGAATTTTTATTCTAATGCAAGCTGTTTTTCTTTTGAAAATTGAAATGAAAAAAATAAATGTTTTGGAAAAGGAAAATGGAAAATGAATCACATCAAAATTTTGAAATAATGCGCGCAGTAGCGGTGGAAACAGAAAAACTTCATGTCCTTTCTTGGTAAGTCTAATGGCAACTTCTTCCATATGTTTTTCTACTCCATTGGATTTTGCGGGTATTCCTTTTTGGCCTAAAAATGCGATTTTCATAGCTAAAACTTCAATATTTTTTAACTTAAAATGATAGCATTTATAGTAAAAAAAGTCAATAGCTATATTTTGCCTGATTTAAGCCAAATAAAAAGGGGCAGAGTAGTGTTAAACACTTCTCTGCCCCTTTGCTTTTGCCCGTTTTAGGGCAGCTTTTTATAGTATTGGAGTTGCCGGACTCCCATGCTAATCGTTTCGATGTCAATTTTCCCGGCCGCCCGCAAATTAAATAAATATGCAAGCGTTTTTTCAAATTCGATTGAATTTAATTGATACGCTCCTGGCGTTCCTGAAACAATATCATGCAAAACAATGCTTAGAGCAACTTTGTTAAGAACAGCTTCATCTATGTATTGCTTCATCTGCACAAAATTGCTCGTCTTGGTAAATGCTCGGAAACTAAGAGACTCAATCCACCAGGGGTCAAAATTTGCCACATAATTGAATTGGTCGTTCTCATCCCAAGCTCCTCGGCCGCAAATCAACTCTTTGATACTTTTCAAGGCCTGAACAGCAGCATCGGTCGCAATGCCGAATGGATAAGCAAAGCTGGTAACAACGAATCCATACTGTTTTAGCTTAGCTTGGGCATCGCTTATGTATTTGGAGATTTGGACCACAGTTTTTCCTGTAAAATCCTGATGGTCGGCGTGGTTTCCAATTTCCACGCCATTAAAATACATCTCTTTAGTTTGCGCTAAAGTTATATGCTTTCCGTCATTAATATAACTCGGTGGAATAAAAGCCGTGAACGGAATCCCATACTTTTTAACAGCCAAAGGATAAACGACCTTATAAACAGATGGGAGGCCATCGTCCACAGAAAGCATGACGATCGCTCTTTTCAATCCGGCCGCTTGTGCATGTGGCGGGATCGGGATTACGAAAAAAAACATAACTGCCATAATTGCCAATACTGTAAAAAATCTTTTCATAATTACCTCCTCAAGAAATTGAATAAAAGTTATACTACCTTATTTTGCATATCTAAGCTCACCATGAGCTATTTTTTAATGTTCTATTGTCCTCCTAAACACAACGAAAAAAAATAAATAAAAATTTCTCGTTTTGTTTAAAATAACAAAAATTATTGCTCGATAATTTTATAATCTCTAAACTTCACATCCATAAAATCCGTTCGAATTCCGACATAACCTTCTTTCAAAAAGGGCGCTTTTCCATATTTATCTCCCTTATCTTTAGCTTCCAGAACTAGCTCCCACTCTCCTTTTCCGCTCCTATCCACATATAGCTTTATATTCACCGCATTTCCAATGCCATTTTCCACTTCGCTTTTTATTCCAACCCAGCTATTAAGCGGTAAAAAATTGGGACTTTTTACTCTATCATACTTTTGATTATTTGTAAAGAGGCGTCCTTCCTTAAGGGTATAATATTTATCTTTGATTTTTTTCTTAATTACTGCATCTCCATCTACTCGCACTCCGGTATAATAAAGATTATCCCCATCTTGGTAGCGATTAAAAAGTAAAACGCCATTTGATTCATTTCGGTATTCACTTTCACTTAAATTAATTTTTTCAATGTTAAAATAAACCTCTTGAGAAAAATTCTGCCATTGGCTTTTTGAAACTAAACGAAAAATATTTTGCGGATAATAACCTTGATCAGTATCGCGGGAATTATTTTTGTTATAGAGCTTTCTCCATTTAGAATTTTCTGGAAGTTTTCCAAGATTTGTGCTAAAATCATTTGCGCTGATATTCATAATTCCGCCAGAATTCAACCACCAATCCGGGTTTTTACTATCCTTCATTGTTTTTCCTGATTCTTCGAGCATCATTCCGCCATTCACGCTGGAATTAGGAAAATAAAATTCAGTTCTTCGGAAAAAATTATAATTTTTATTGTAATATATAGCAACAATAAAAAAAATGATAAAAAAAGCAATAATTACCAACCGATATTTTTTATAAATATTTTTTTCTTCTAACGTTTCCATTTTTATTAAGAAAATTATTAAGTTGTACCGTCAATAGAAGAAATCTTTTCAGCTTTAAAATTTCTAATAATCAAAGCGCTTCCTTTCTCTAAAGTATCCCAAACTTTAAAACCAACTCCTCCATGCGAGAGACTGGAATCAATTGTTCCGTTTACAATTGCTTTTCCATCCAAAAAGCAACTTGCTTCATCGCCATTTACTAATATTCCTATTTCAGCTTCCCGCCCGCTAGATAAGGAGGTTTCCGTTGAATTTCTTATGTCCAATATTTCTTTGGAATTTATATTTTGGACTAGTGAAATATAATGATCTGAAAATACGCAGGAAACATTATTGTTTTGGTCATGATATCTGGCAGTGAGAGCCAAAGAATCAGTTTTTTCAACTCTGATATTAGCTTTGACAGAATAATTATCCCACAAATACGAACCGCCTAAAAAAGCGATGCTACTACCTTCCAATTCAGAATCTTTTAATCTTAACGATCCATTGTTTATTTCGATAAATCCCCGGCCAGCCATCCAGCCGTTATTTTTTAAAAAATAGTCTTGATAATTAAGTAATTTCTCTTGATTATATTCAAAAAGATTAACTATATCTTGCGCGCTAATTTGTGAACTAATCGCAATTCTTTTGGCAAGAAAAGAACTTTCTGGATAATTTGTAGGAAAATCACTGCTGGATGCTTGGCAAAAAGACAATGGATAAACTTTTCTAGCTTCATCAACTATAAGGCCTTTACTTTCTGGAAAATTTTCAGTTGTCATGCCAAAATCACCAAAAGGATAAGCAAAAGAAAGAACACTGGTGTTTAATTTTCTTTCAATATCTTTTTTTGATTCCAAGAGGTCCAAAGCAATTCTAGCTTTATGCTCTTCTTCCGTTTCAATTTTTTCAAGAGATGTAAGCCACATCTGATTGCTCAAAAAATGCCCCTTATCCCCATTGGCGTTAATTTGAATTGAATCGTGGTCGTTTTTTCCGTGGGATTCAATTCTCCAGTGTCCGCTGGCAATCATTTTCTGAAGCTCCTCTTCGGAGAGATGAAAAACCTCTTGACTACTGTTTGGACCAAGTGAACGATTGGTTATGACAAACATTACGGCATTATAATCCAGTACTCGCAAAATTGGATCAACTGTATAAAAGCTATCCTTTCTTCCATCGTCGAAAGTTAAGATAAATGATTTTTCTGGCAATATTTTTTCACCCTTCGTAAATAATACATAATCAGAGAGTGTTATTGTTTGATAACCATTTTTTTTAAGTGCAAACATCTGCTCTCTAAAATCATTAAGGCTTATATTTACATCGTCAGCATGCCAATTGGTGTTATCAATCACGCCATGATAAAGCAAAACGGGGATAGCAGTAGCTGTTTTTGATTGTTCTAATTTAATAGGTTCTGGATTTTTAAAAGATTTCAACCAATTACTAATTCCACCATGCTCATATTTGGCAAATAAGAATTCCTCTTTGAGATAATCATATTGCATAGCGAAATATGGAGTTCGCCAATAATAATTATTTTTTAAAATATTTATCCCGCTTAGCATATCTAAAACAACCGCTGCTATCAGAATAATTAAAATTATTTTTATCATTTTTAGATTTAAATCATGCATAGTTGTAATTTTATCTTGTTCCCCATCCTCTATCTTGAATTTTAACAGCTGCCCAAAAAAATATAAAGGGGAAAACAAATAAAGTTAAAAGCGACCAAAGAAAAAGATACGGCCAAAATTTATTTTTTTTATCCACATAGCGATAAAATACAGCTATTAGAGCTGTCACTAAAATTACTCCAATGATGTAACAAAGAGGCAAAGATCCTTTTAGAAATGGAGCATAGATAAGTGCGTAAATAGTTATAAAGGGCGCCAAAAAAGAAATAAAAACTAATGGGAAATAATAAAAGAAAGCAACGAAGGGCTGTTTTTTCCAAATAAAACGACTAGTGAGTATAGCATTTATTATCCAGGATTTTTTCCAGCGAAGCTGTTGAGTAAATAGTTGTTTCCAACTGCTTGGCACTACAGTATAAGCGATCGCCTCGCTATTATAGATAGTTCTCTTTCCGCTTTTTAAAAGCCAGCTAGTAAGCGCTCGGTCATCTCCCCATGTTGCTGGTTTTCCTAAAAAATGTTCAGAAAGCCAATCGTAAATTATCGGCATAACATCACTTCTCCGATAGGCACTGCAACAACCGGAAAGACAAAAAACAGTTTCAAAAGTTGATTCAGCTGCTTTCAAGATGCGAAATGACATAAAATAGTAAGCTGATTGCATTCTGGTTATAATATTTTGATTGGCATTTTTTGGTTCTCCATGAGCGCAAACTGCGGATATTTTTTTATTTCTAAAAGGAGCGATTAAATTCCGGAAGCTTTTCGGATCAACACAGCTATCGCTATCTAGCTGAACAATAATTTCTGCGGCAGAAATTTTGAAACCAGCCGCCATCGCCCATCTTTTTCCTTGATTTTCCCAATCGACAATCTTAAGACTAGGATAATTTTTTTTGAGTTCTTTAAGAACAAGTAATGTTTTGTCGGTACTTCCGTCATTTATTACAATAACTTCTATTTTTTCTTTTGGATAATCAACCTGATAACATCGCATGACTGCATCACTTATATTCATTTCTTCATTTTTACATGGTATAACAAAAGCTACCGTTGGTTCATAATCTTCCGGATGCATCTGGCCAAGATTAGCTGATTCGCTTAAAATATTTTCAAAAGAAACTCTATACAGCATAGCGGAAATAATTCGAGATATCGCAAAGGCTGTCACAAAAATCGCATAGGAAAAAAATAGTGGGTTGGCAGAAAAATTGGAAGTAGTTTTTGATTTTAAGAGAACCACGAAAAACACTAAAATCGCTCCAGTAAAAACTAGGCTAGTTTTATAAAAAAATTCTTTCCAGGCGAATCTTTCGTGATAATCTGCAACTGGCCAAATAATCACTCCTTCTTTTAATTGATCTCTATTTTCACTCATTTCTTTTAAATTTATCTTAGGCTTTATTAAAACATTGTAAATTAGCATAAAATATTATCCTTGTCAAGTGTTGTAAAATACATTATAATTATGTTATAATTTAGTCATCAACAAATCTTAAAACAAAATAAAAAATGGAACTAAAAGAAAAATTAGTTGAGATGGAAAAAGTCAATCTCACCTATAATCGCGGAAAAGATAATGCCTTCCAAGCTCTTTTTGATGTAAATGTCACTATCAAAAAAGGAGAGTTTGTGGTAATTCTTGGACCATCCGGTTGCGGAAAATCATCTCTTTTGAATATTATCGCCGGTCTGGAAGCGCCTGACACTGGTTCAGTGAAAATAAATGATGTAGATGTTTTGAAAATGAAAGCCACAGAACGAATTCAATTCCACCGAAGCAAGATTGGAATGGTTTTCCAATCATATAACTTAATAACAACTTTGTCAGTTTTGGATAATGTGGCTTTGCCACAGATTTTTATTAATACACGAAAGAGTGAGCGAGAAAGAAAAGTTATGGTGCTTTTGGAAAGATTCGGCATAAAAGAACAATGGAAAAAAATTCCAAGCCAATTATCTGGTGGACAACAACAAAGAATCGGCATTGCGCGCGCGATTGTCAATGATCCGTTTTTGATTTTAGCTGACGAGCCGGTTGGAAACTTGGATAGCGCTTCGGCCAATAATGTGATGCAGATTATGGGAGAACTGAACAAACAAGAGGGCCGAACAATTGTTTTGGTCACTCACAATCCAGAAAATGCCGCTTGGGGATCGCATATTATTTATATGAAAGACGGAAAAATTACTAAAGAAGAATGGAAGGATGCTTCAGGCGTTTCTCATGAAGCTGAATCGAGAGTGGAAGAAGGAAAATCTGTCTTCGACAAAATTATGGAAAAATTCCGCGGACTTTCAGAAAAACAAATTGGTTTTCTTATGGAGCCCCTCAAGGCTAAATTAGTAGCTGAATCATTTTTCATCCCTTACGAAGAAAGCCAGATGAAAATAATCGAAGAAAGTATCCGGCTGAAAATGTCTGGAGTTTATAATGAACAAGCTTTCTTTGAACAATTGGATAAACCCGTAGAAAAAGGTGGGGCCGGACTTGACCAGCGTATCGCTAAAAGTTTTACTGTAGAACTGGAAGCTTTGGCGCAAGTTGCCGGAAAAGTATTTGGAAAATATTCTTCGGAGGAAAAAGCTAAGTTTGTTATTGAATATTTTACTAAGAAAAGAGAAATTCATATAAACGAAGAATCTATTGGAAAAGTAACAGATCTCATAAAGAAAAGAGTTAATGACGAAATTCCATTTATCGATTTCAAAAAAATGCTGGATACTCCTCAAAATTTAGGCGGAGCCGGATTAGATAAAAGAACGGTACATAAAATTCTTCGAGAACTGGATCTAGTTTTAATTGTCGGATTTGGCCTTAAGCTTGAACCAGAAAAAAAAGAAGAAGCTCGCATAGTAAAAAGTAATCAGCCTAAAATAATTTAATAATATGCTATCAATTGATGTTTTTAGAATTTCAACCAGATCATTCAAAAATAACCGGCTTCGAACGATGCTAACTATTTTAGGAATCAGCATTGGTATCGGAACTATTTTCTTTTTGGTTTCTTTGGGTTATGGCCTTCAAACGCTTATTTTGGAAAATATTGCCACACAAGACTCCCTTTTAGCACTGGACGTTACACAAAAAAATGAAGCGGTAAATTTAGACCAAGAAAGCATTGCTTCCATTAAAGAAATTGGAGAAATAACTGATGTTTTCCCCTTAATAAGCCAGGATGCGCAAATATCCGGAAACAGCCTTACTTCTTCAGCTAAAATAAATATTGTTAATCCGCGATTTTTGAATCTAGAAGGCATAGAAGTAAAAAATGGGAAAATTTTTAAGGATGGAGAAAATGACAAGATGATAATCTCTTTGGCCACCCTTCAGCTTTTAGATATAAACATAGCGAATTTTTCCAACACCGATATCACCATAAAGATTGCAAAAAATCCACCCAGGCAAAATAATCAAACAATTCCAGAGGGAGATAACCCAACCGAAGAAGAGACAGAAAAATTAGCTGCGCCTATCGAATATAGTAATAAAACTTATAAAATATCAGGGGTTGTTGAGGACGCTGCTAATGCTTTCATTTATATTCCCGACTCTTCTGTTTCTGAAATATCTTTCAATAGTTTTGATAAGTTAAAAGTTCGAGTGAACTCTACTGGTAATCTCGAACAAGCGAGGAATCATATTATTGAAAAAGGTTTTTTTGTAAGTTCTGTTTCAGAAACGGTAGATCAAGCTAAGCAAATTTTCGGCATTGCCCAAATAGTTCTAGCGCTTTTTGGAGTAGTCGCTCTCGTTGTCAGCGCCATCGGAATGTTCAACACTATGACCATTGCTCTTTTGGAAAGAACTCAAGAAATTGGCATAATGAAAACAATTGGCGCTTCTTCATTTGATATTTGGAAAATGTTTTTAACTGAATCGATGCTAATCGGATTTTTTGGAGGCTTTTTTGGAGTTATTACCGGATTTATCATAAGTAGCCTAGTAAATTATGGCATAAATTGGTTGGCGGGAATGTTTGGTGGAAATCAAGTGTCTTTGTTTGCCCGGCCGTCTTGGTTTATTATTTTCATAATTATCTTTTCCACCGTGGTTGGCGTTATCACTGGAATTTATCCAGCCAGACGCGCTGCTAAGTTGAATGCTTTGGAAGCGCTTCGATATAAATAATCTTAAAAATATTAAGGACAATTAAAAAACTTCCCCTAAAGGAAGTTTTTTAATGTTTATTTTTAGAAAATATTATTTAGAGTTGCACTTCTATTTTTATTTCGTCCTTTGATCGCAAAACAGTAAATTCAACTTTATCCCCTTTTTTATATTTATATAAGATATCGGACAAATTATTTTTTAAATTTATTTCTTCTTCAAAAACTTTTGTTATAATGTCATTTATCTTCATTCCCGCCTTATCTGCCGGAGATCCGGAAATAACAGAAAGTCCTTGCTGGCCCGAAGCAGAATAAATCAATGCTCCGTGCTCCACGGATAAATCATTAGCGAGCGCTAAAGTTTTATTTATCGGTAGATAATAAATTCCCAAAGAAATATTCGAATCAAGCGCGTTATTTATTTCTTTATCCAAAACCATCTTTGCCTTATTTGCAGGAATTTGAAAATATTCTATTTTTCCATTTTTAATTGTTGATCCGGTAATACCCAATACTTGTCCGGCATAATCTACAATTGGTCCGCCAGCCGACATATTTTCCATATTAAAATCAGCCATAAATACTCCTTCTATTTTTTCTGCTCTGGAAAGTGCTTCACCGGAAATGTTATAAGACGAATCAAAACTCCTTAGAAGCCCGGCAGCAAATTTATTTTGATATTCCGGCGAATTATTGCTTATCGCGATTAATTTTTCGCCGAGATTATATTCGTTGGAATTGCCAAATGATACAACTGGAAGATTGCTGGCATTGATTTTCAGAAGAGCCAAATTGCTCCAAGAGTCAACGCCCAAAAGATTAGCATCGTATACATTGCCATTGCTGGTTATGACCTTATAAATTCTTTCGAAATCAACTGGTGCTCCCAAATAAGTCATAATTATTCCATCACTAGTGACAATTTCTCCGGTTGAATTAGTGCTAACGACGATTTTTTTGGGCAAAGAATTTTTAAGAGTCTCTTTGGGATAAGAAACAATATTCACAACTGCCGGAACAATTTGATTGGTTATTTTGTTTATGGAAGAATCTTCATTAATATAAACTTGTTCTGTTTTATTGATAACCGTTACATTTTCAGAAGCTTTCTTGAAAAACTCATTTTTCGAAAAAAGCCGGCTAGTGGCCAGATGCGGAAATAAATAGCGGTCAAAAATTATACCACTTAGCCCTCCAATTATAACTATTCCCACGATAAAAAGTATTTTTTTTAGCATAATGATTCAAATTAAATTACCGGGATCCATTTGGAAGTAGCTAGAACCAAACCAATTACAAGTGAAAAGAAAATAATATTAGCAATTGCCCTTCTTTTATTCAGGATGTTTAGAAAATAGCTCTGAATGATATCCCAAAGCACGAAATACAGTATAAGCGCAACCACGCCACTCGTCAAATATCCAAAGGGCCAAAAATTTATTGTCCAAATAATTTCTGCCATTACTAAAGAGATAAGAAAACTATAAGCCCAAACTATTTTTTTATCGTGATAGATAATTGAAAAGAATTGGTAGCTCACAAAAAGAGTAGCAAAAAGAAAAACAAGCATTAAATAATAAAGCGGAACTAAAAAATTCAAATATAAGCCATAAGCGCTGGCATAAGTGAAAAAAATAGTGGAAACACTGGCCGCCATATTCATTCCACGAGCCGTTTGGTCGCCTTCATAAAGACTCAAGCGATAAGCGCCCAAAAGAGAAAGATAATACATGGCCGAAGCAAGAATTATAAAAGCTTGCTGTTCATAAAATATAGTTACCAAATAAAGAAGCGCCACTGAAGAAATCACAAAAAAAATCGGCAGGACGGAAAATTTCCATCTATGTCCAATTTTCCAACCCTGAAAAAGAGCCATAAAAAGCAAGAAAAACACTATAAAAATAACATGTCGATGGAAAAAAACGATCAGTTCCAGACCTATGAAGAAAAATATACTGTAAATTAACGGCTGAAGTTTTAAAAACATATATCTTTAGTATAACACAACTCGCGTCTAAAAATTAACCTTTTCCCAAAATTTTTACAATCCCCTTATCCGCATCAACTTCCACTAAATCCCCGTCATGCAGGACTTTCGTGGCAATTTTTGTGCCGATGATGCAGGGTTTTTTCATTTCCCGCGAAATTATAGCCGCATGGCACAATATGCCTCCCTGCTCAGTAATAAACGCTGAGGCTTTTTCCATCGCATGAATATAATTAGGATCTGTCATCGATACCACAATAATATCCCCCTTGCTCACTTTTATTATCTCTTCGGGCGAATTTAGAACCTTGGCAGTTCCCGTGATAATACCTGGAAACGCAGTTTGCCCTTTGAAAATATTTCCTTTGACTTCATCTTTCGGAAAATTTATATAAGGCACAACTTTATCAGTTTCCTCTCCAAATAATTCATAACGCTCATCAGCGATGGCAATCCCTAGTAAATTGTTTTTTCTTTTTTTTATTAAATCTTTATAATCAATTCTATTTTCTAACGCTAATTTAATTTCCCTGGAAGATAAATCTCTAATTTCAATAGTTTTTATTCCTAATCTCCAAGTAATCTCCCTAACAAGATCCCAAGCATTATGAAATGCGATGAAGGGAGTATCAACTCTAAATGATCTCAAAAATCCGAAAGTTTGCACAGCTTGTGCAATAAGCCCAAAATTTCCATCATCTTTAATTTTTTTCATTAATTCTTTTTGCTTTTTTCTTAGAGATATTTCATTATTGACTATCTTATCATATTCCATTTTATAATCTTCCTTCATTATATTTTTAAGTTTTCTAAGAAAAAAAGATTCTTCTAATGGAAGGTTGCCGAAATTTGGTATACTCATCCATCCATATTTTTGAGTATGTTTTTTTATTTTTGATAAAACTTTTTTATCAATTTCAGATATTTTTTTAGCAGCTATAGCTATTCTTAACATATCTAATCTCTCTTCTAGGGCAAAAATTTTTCTAGCTGGCAGCGTTAGAGCTGTTTCATATTCAAAATACTCGCTTTTTGATAGTTTATTCTTTTTGGTATATTTATTTAACAATTCATAAAATTTTCTTGATAAAAATTCATCCACCAAATGCATACTAAACATAAAAGGCGTATATTTTTTGATTTCTTCTATCAGTTCAATTATTTTTTTTGACAAATCATCATTGCTTAATTTTTTGGGTCTTATTTTTCTATATCCTTTTGAAAAATTTATTACATATTCTCCACGCTTCAAACAATCCTTAGCATATTTATTTAGGTAATTTTTATCCTTTTTGTATTCAATACAAATCTTTTTATCCAAAGCATTCCATTCTTTTTCTAGGTCAAAATAGTCATTTTCATAATAAAATTGTTTTGTTTTCTTAAAAGGATGTCCTATTTTTTTCTGAAATTTAGTCATTTCTCCTTCAGCACAAATTTCATGTATAAGAACATTTTGGTTCCATGTCCCGCGTTTATGCCATTTTTCATTTTTTATTGAATTTATTATTTCTTTCAATTGGTTATTATGCATATTGTATCTAATTTATTGTATTATTTTAAATGCTTGACTCCCGCTCAATTATATGCTAAAATGTTTAGTTCGAAATTGTTCCTACTATTTATTAAAAACTACCACAACTATAACCGCAAAACAAGGAGGAAAAAAACCGTGGAAAATCCAAAGGAAAGAAGAGTGCTGTGTGTGTGCTTTGGGAATTCTTGCCGATCTCCAATGATACAGGGATTGGCAAGGCAGGTGTTTAATGAAGCCTGTATGGGTCACATTAAATTCGAATCGGCTGGCACCAGCAAAGAGTTTGCCTCAAAAGGTGTTCCCGCAACTGATAAGTCGGTGATAGCTATGAATGCGCATAGCATCGACATATCCAAGCACATTAACCGTTACGCGGGCGACCTGCAACTCTCAGGATTTGATCTTTTTCTTACAACCGGCCAGGATATAAATGATAGTCTTATTGAATTAGGTGTTTTACCTGATAAGATTATGGTGGTCGGAGGCGCAAATGGCATCCCTAATCCTTGGCAAAAGGATCAGGATGCCTACAGTGAATGCGCCGAAGCTATCAGGGGATGGCTGAACACAAACACTTGGAAAATCGTCAGCAAAGTCTTTTGATTTCCAGCCAATCAAGCGGATTGCTACTCCTCTCATGGGGTGGCAATCCGTCTTTTTTTATCCAAAATTCTAACTATCCCTTTATTTGCATCAACTTCTACTAAATCACCATTTTTTATAATTTTAGTAGAATTAGTTACCTGAATAACACAGGGGATTTTTCTTTCTCGGCTGACCACTGCCGCATGAGATAAAAGTCCGCTTTGTTCCGCTACTATTGCCGCCGCTTTATTGCAAAGCATAAGAGTATCTGGGCTGGTTGTTTCGGCAATTAAAATGTCTCCCTTTTTCATTTTTTTATTAATTTTTTCTATAGCCTTATCATCATCTAGCATAGGAGAAATGATCGCTCTTCCAATAGCCCTTCCAGGACTAGCAACAATTCCTCCAATCATATTAGTGTCTTTATATTCAGTAAATTCTTTATTCAGCTTTATAGCCTTTTTGTATGAAAAAATTATTAGTTCTCCATTTATACTTGTAGCGCTATAACACTTGCTTCTTTCTTGCATAAGTTTTTTGTTTGGTCTCCAGCCATCAAAAGTTTTTAACAATTCTTCTATAAAAAGATAATCCGCGCCATTTTTTGATTCTAATATGTTATTTGATACATAAGATACAAGATTTTCAATGACTCCCTTTTTGAAAAAAAATTTATTCATCAATTTTCTTGCTGTAAATTTATATTCACCTGCTAAATTTAGTCGCCTTTTCATAGCTTTATTATTTTCTTTTTCTGCTTTTTTATAGGCCATATCCTGATATGGAAATTCAGACATTCCATATAAATACCAAAATTTTTGAAGGTAATTAAAGGCTTCCTGAAATTGTTTCTTGGTCAATTTTTTTATCGGCTTTCCAAATCTAGCAACGAAAATTTTATTCCCATAATCAACGGATTTTCTAAATTCTTCCGAATATTTTTTATATCTTTTTTCACTGCTATAAATTTTTATTCCCTCTTTTCCGCAAATTATTTCTTTATTTTTATTAATATAAATTTCAAATTGACATTTTTTATAAGTTAAAAAAACATCTGCTTTGGCTATTGAACTTCGCAAGAGAAAACTAGCATTAAAACACCTGACTTTTACTGGTGTTGAAAAAAATTTCTTAAAATCTTTCGGATTTAAATTTTTCATTTTAATATTTTAACAATCCCCTTATTCGCATCGACTTCTACTAAATCACCATCTTTTAAGACTTTCGTGGCGATTTTAGTGCCGATGATACAGGGGATATTCAGCTCTCGGGAAATAATAGCTGCATGAGAAGTGATCCCACCTTCATTAGTAATTATAGCACCCGCTTTTTTTATAGCTGTTATAATTTCAGGACCAGTAGTCGCTGCCACTAAAATATCCCCTTTTTTAACCTTTTTTATTTCGTTAACTATATTATCGCTAAAAATTGTTTTTATAACAATAACCCTTCCTTTTATAATACTACCTTTATTGGCGACATGACCCTTTATTATTGTTATTTTTTTATTAAAAAAATAATCATCCAATTTTTCCATTAATCTTTTGGCTTTTTCTCCTTCAATTAACTGCCAATTATTTTTTTGAGCCAATACCCAATATTTTCTATCTCGTTTTGATTGAATAATGCATTTCCCATTCCCATCAATGATATCCGCTATTTCTTTGAAGCTAAGCCAAGGGAGATCCTTGCGACCAATCCTAGCAATCATTTCGACTATATAAGGCTTGAAGATAATATTATAATTGTAGAAACTATTCAGAATATTCCTAGCCTTAAATTTAATTTTACCAACTTCCCTTAGATGGTCAGTTAATTTATTTGACTTGCTTGTTATTTTTTCAATTTCATCCAAAAAGAAGAATTCTGTGTAAAAATAATTTCCTCCCAACTTCTGGAATAAAGCAACTCGTTTTAAAAATTCATTTTTTATTTTATCATTTGTAAAATATTTTATCTTATTTTTGTTTTTCTTTGTTTCGGCGATTAATTTTTTTCCATTTTTTATATCATTTAAAATTTTTAGACGCCAACTTAGAAATTCCTTTCCTGAATTAAAAAATCTCAAGCCTAAGCGTGAGAATTTTTTTCTTTGATTCCTTGAAAGGTAAAATTTTAATCCTTTATCTTTATAATCATATACTAAAATAATATCTGATTTTCTGAATTCCTCAAACAAATAACAAGATGTAAAAATAAAATTTACATCATGGTCTGTCCATAAATAATCATAATTTTTCGGGCTTATTTGATTCATTTTATTTCATTATTTTCCAAAAACCAGTTTTTCCTTTTTTAAGTCAATTCTCACTTTTTCACCTTCCTTAATTTTTCCTTCAATCATTTCCATTGCCAATTCGTCCAAAATTTCATTTTGAATGACTCTTTTCAGCGGTCTCGCGCCATAGGCGGGATCAAAACCTTTTTTGGAAAGATATTTTTTAGCTTCCCCAGTAAAAGAAATTCGAATATTTTTTTCTTTGAGACGATTTTGGATTTTTTTAATTTCCAAATCAGTAATGAGGCGAAGCATTTTTGGAGTGATTGGATGAAAAATAATTATTTCATCCAGACGATTTAAAAATTCCGGCTTGAAATTTTCGCGAAGGGAAATCAGGACTTTTTCTTTCATTTCTTCTTCGCCTAAAATTTCATTCTCTCCCAATTCCTTAAAGCCCAATCCGCTTTTATAAATTATTTCCGAACCGACATTGGAAGTCATGATAATCACGGTATTTTTAAAATTCACTTTTCGCCCCTTAGCATCAGTCAGATGCCCTTCATCCAAAATTTGGAGCATTAAATTGAAAACTTGCGGATTAGCTTTTTCAATTTCGTCAAAAAGAATTACACTGTATGGTTTTTTGCGAATGATTTCTGAAAGCTGTCCCCCTTCCTCATAACCGACATAACCGGGAGGCGAACCGATCATTTTTGAAATACTGTGCGATTCCATATATTCACTCATATCCACTCGAATCATCGCCGATTCATCATCGAAAAGAAATTCCGCTAAAGTTTTGGCCAATTCTGTTTTGCCTACTCCCGTTGGACCTAGGAATATAAATGAACCGATCGGTCGATTAGTCTGCGAAATTCCGCTTCGCGATCTCCTGATTGCATTCGCCACTGCTTTGATTGCTTCAGTTTGCCCTACCACTCTTTCGGAAAGTTCTTCTTCCATTTTCACTAGTTTTTCTGATTCATCTTGAAGCATTTTGAACACTGGGATTCCAGTCCAGCGCGAAACAACCTTGGCAATATCTTCCGGCATCACTTCTTCTTTGAGAATTGGATTTTTGCTTTGAATATTATCCAGCTTGTTTTTTTCGGCTTTTATTTTTTTCTCCAGTTCCGGAATTTTTCCATAACGAATTTCTGCTACCTTATCCAATTCCATTTTTCGTTCGGAAATTTCAGCCACTGATTTTAATTTTTCAATTTCTGCCGAATGAGCGCGAATGTTTGTGATAAGATCTTTTTCGGTTTTCCACTGAAGGATTATTTTTTGTGATTGCTCTTTGACTTCCGCTAATTTTTTATTCAATTCTTTTATTCTTTTCTTTGCTTCTGAATTATCTTCTTTTTCCAAAGCCTTTTTTTCAATCGCCATTCGGCGCATCAATCTTTCAGTTGAATCAATTTCAGACGGCATAGAATCGATTTCCATTCGCATCGCGCTGGTCGCTTCATCAATAAGATCCACTGCCTTGTCCGGCAAAAAGCGGTCAGTAATATAGCGATCAGACAATTTTACCGCCTCTTGAATAGCCGCATCAGTTATTTTTACTCCGTGATGTACTTCATATTTTTCTTTGAGCCCGCGAAGAATTGCCACAGTATCTTCAATCGAAGGTTCATTCACCATAATCGGCTGAAATCGGCGCTCCAGCGCGGTATCTTTTTCAATATATTTTTGATATTCTCTAGTCGTGGTTGCGCCAATCATTCTAATTCTTCCCCGCGCCAGCGCTGGTTTTAGCATATTAGAAGCATCCAGCGCGCCTTCAATTGCGCCAGCGCCGACAAGAGTGTGCAATTCATCAATAAAAAGAATATATTTACCAGCGGCGCGATCTATTTCATTTATAATAGCTTTGAGGCGCTCTTCAAATTCTCCGCGAAATTTTGTTCCGGCCAGAAGCGACCCAAGATCCAAAGAAACAATAATTTTGTCCTTGAGTGTTTCCGGCACATCGCCATCAGCAATTCTTTGGGCCAATCCTTCTACAATTGCAGTCTTACCTGTTCCGGCTTCACCAATAAGCACGGGATTATTTTTCGTTCTTCGGCTCAACACTTGCATCACGCGCCGAATTTCATTATCCCGGCCAATAACTGGATCAAGTTTTTTATTTCTGGCAAGTTCCGTGAGATTGAGGGCATATTTTTCCATCACTTGAAATTTAGTTTCCGGTTCTGGCGTATCAATTCTTTGTCCGCCTCTGATTTCTGAAAGCATTTTTAGAACTACTTCATAATTTATGTTTCTTTTTTCCAAAAAATCTTTTAGCGGAGTTTTGACTGACAAAAAAGAAAGCAAAATATGTTCGGTTGAAATATATTCGTCGCCGATTTTTTTCGCTTCTTGTTCAGCGCCGTTCAAAATAACAATAACCTCCGGCGTGATAAAAATTTGCGCTAGATTGCCTTTTAAATTTTTTGGAGAACTGTCTAAAATCGCCGATATTTCTTCTTTGATTTTTTCCAGATTTATTTCCATTTTTTTCAAAACTAGCGGGACAGAAGAATTTTCCTGATCAATGAGAGAAAACAACAAATGAAAACCTTCCACTTGCTGTTGGTTTTTTATTATTGCCAATTCTTGCGAATCGCGCAAAACTTCTTGGGATTTGGTTGTGAGCTTGTTTAGATCCATTATTTTTTCTCTGCTAATACTACTTTTACCTCTTTTTCTGTTCCTTTATGCCAAATTTTAAGCGAAATTTCATCACCGGCGCTGTGATCAGAAATTATGGTTGATAACTGGTTTTTATCATCAATTTTCTGACCATCCGCCTCTAAAATTATATCATTTTCCACTATTCCTGCCTTATCTGCAGGCGAACCGGGAATAACAGCAAAGTCGGTAATTTTGTCTCCGCGAGCAACTAGCGCTCCATAATTATACGGTAAACTATTTTCCTTTTGCAAGACGCTATCCACTGGAATGTAGCGGACACCGATAAACGGCGTGGAAATTTTTCCGGTTTTTTTGACTTGGTCTGTAATTTTCTTAACTTGATTTACCGGAATAGCAAAGCCAATATTTTGCGCACCCTGGGCAATCGCTACATTTATCCCAATCACTTGGCCATTTATATCCAAAAGCGGTCCACCAGAATTGCCCGGATTAATTGCTGCGTCAGTTTGAATTATATTATTTAATTTTTCCGCTTGTCCCATTCCGTCTCCAGCCGTTAAATTTCTCTTGAGTCCGGAAATTATGCCCCGACTCACTGTATTGGAAAATTCTCCCAAGGAATTGCCGATAGCCACAACTGTTTGTCCAATTTGAGCCAAATCAGAATCACCTAATTCCAAAACTGGGTAATCTTTTCCATCAATTTTTATCACTGCAATATCATTATTTGAATCAATTGCTAAAACTTTAGCCGGGTGTTCCTTATCATCATTTGTTACTACTGTATAATCCGCCGAGGAATCATCTACCACATGGCGATTAGTAACAATCATGCCGTCATCGGTTATGAAAAATCCTGTTCCGCCTCCAATGGTCTGTTTTTTTGTCCCTCCCTGAGAATTATCATTTATCCCTCCACTCTCCGGACCGAAATAAAAATCAAAAGGGGTTCCAAAAAAATTCGGCAGATTGCCAAAATTTTGAATTTTTGGAACATCTTTGGAAATTACAATACTTACTACCGCTGGTGCAGAATTTTTGACCACATCAATTACCGCTGAATCTTCTTGAATTATTTTTTGTTTAACCACTTCGGGATCATTTTGAGTATTTTTATTTTTTGAAAATAATTGCAGACTTCCCTTGGAGGCTAGAAAGCCAAAAATAGCGCCTGTTCCGGCCGAAACAAAAATAATTAAAACTAAAACTACTGCGACAAAAAATACTTTGCCGTGCTTGGTTTTTTTTTCTTGGGAATCAGCTTCAATGTTTTGATTTTCTATATTTTCCATATTTTTATTTTTTCACTCCAAACATTCCACTGAAGTATTTGGAGTGGTTTTTAATAATTATCTATTAAGAACACAGAAAATAATACAAGCTTTCGCAATTTTTATTCCATCGAAATTGCGCTCACTGGACAGCTGTCAATCACTTCCTGGCAATTGCAATCTCCACAGTCATCAGCAATCACTTTTGATTTTCCCTCTTCTAGCTTGAAAACTTTCGGGCAAAGAGATTCGCAGGTTCCACAACCGATGCAAAGCTCTTCATTTACTTTTGCTTTTGGCATTTTTTTATGGCGACTCGAATAACTCGAACGAGTTTTCATTCGTAAATTAGAGTCGCTTATATTAAAAAATTATCGACGGATCGTTAATCGGATTTTTCAGTAAATCAGCTTCATAATCTTTGAGCGTTTTGTCACGAAATTCCACTTGCCTGGTCTCATTATTCCAAAAAAATCTCCTGATTGGAACAAACATCTTATAATTTTTCTTCACTCCGGAAAGCCAATCATTGAGAGTTTCGGTAGGAATAAATATCTGGCTTATTTTAGCCATATTTTCGCCATTTTGCACTTTTTTATCCTCCAATTTAACAATATGAAATCCAATAGGACTTTCGATTATTTCGCTTTGCTTATTTTTTTCTAGAGAAAAAATTACCTCGGCTACCTCTGGGAGCATTTGCTCTGAACTAAACCAGCCAAGCGCTCCTCCATTCTTAGCGCTCTCCCCTTTTGAATATTTTTTAGCAACTTCAGAAAAAATTACGCCTTTCTTGAGATCACTTTGGGCTTCTTCGATTTTTTTCTTTGCTTCCGCAAAAGAAGAATCAGTTTTCTTAATATCGGCAAAAAGTTTTTCCTGATATAAATCCGGCTTGACTATATTTTTTTTGAAATCATCAATGCTCCAGCCATACAGTTTTTCTAAATTATCCTTGAGATATTCACCTGTTCCATATTCCTTGAGTTTTCTATCCACTTCTTGGTCAATCAGCTCCTCTGTTATTTTAATGCCTCTTTTTTTCGCTTCTGTTTCCACGATAGAATCGTCAATCAATTTATTCAAAATATTTTTTTCCTTAATTGCCAGTCTTTTCTTGCCATCTTCCGTTGAAAAATCAACTCGCAGGCCGACTTGGGAAAAATCCTGGTTTTCATAAAACTTTTTAGCGCTTAAGAGTTGGCTAGAAAGCTTACTTTCTGTGACGATTCCGGATTTTGAAATTGCCACCGGATACGGAATGATTGAAGCAGTTATTCGGACAATCTTATTTTCATTTTTTGGAAAAAAATAGATAATCGCGCCGATAGCCAGAATATAAATGACCAGAAGAATCGCGATTGTTTTAAAGATAGTTTTTAGTTGTATTATTTTTTCTTTTTTATTATTCATATTTTTATTTCTTAGCAAAAAAATAATTCCACCATTTCAAAAAAATTGAACTTTTTTGATTGGAATATTGAATCGGATTATTATTTTCAGTATTTAATCCCTCTTCTTTCTGTTTTGCTACAATTGAATCTTGCGTTATCGCCACCACATTTTCTCCGGGATCTTGCAGATCAAGCTTGTCTTTGGCTTGAATTTTTTGATAATCTTCGCTTCCAAGATAGGCTATCCTCTCTTCCAGGCTCATATTTTCCTGTTTTATTTTTTCCGCTTGTTTCTTGAGCAATTCTATTTCGCTTTCCACTTGCTTATTTTTGGAAAATTCCCTGTATGCGGAGTATCCCAGAAAACCTAAAAATATAACAGCTATAAAAATAATAGGCCAAATTATCCAGGAACCGGTTAAATTTTTATTTTTCATTTTAATACATCAGAGCCGGGGCAACAGTAAAAGCTACCATTGCCAAAACTGCAATGATTGTGATAACAAGCCAAATTCTTTGTATCCATTTTCGTCCTTTTCTTGTTCGCATGAATATATTTTAGCAAAATTTTAAATTTTAGACAAATTGCTATTTTTTCAGCACCGACAAAAACGCTTCGGGTGGAATGGAAACTCGGCCAATATTCTTCATTTTTTTCTTGCCTTTTTTCTGCTTTTCCAAAAGCTTTTTCTTTCGCGTCACATCTCCTCCATAAAGCTTGGCAATCACATCTTTTCTAAAAGCTTTGATGGTTTCGCGCGCAATAACTTTGGCGCCTAGCGCTGCCTGAAGAGCAATTTGAAAATTCTGTTTGGGAATAACGTCTTTCAATTTTTCCACTATTCTTTTACCTTCAGAAAAGGCTTTTTCTCTGGGAACAATTCGAGAAAATGCATCTACTTTTTCTTCTGCAATTAAGATATCTAATTTAACCAAATCATACGGCCGATAATCTTTGACTTCATAATTCATTGAAGCATAGCCAGAAGAGGCACTTTTCAAATCATCGTGCAAATTAGTTACCACATCAGTAAGTGGGCAATCAAATTTTATGATCATTCTTTCGCTGTCAAGATATTGCGTATCCAGATACTCGGCGCGAGTATTTTTCATCACTTCCATAATCGCCCCAAGATAACTTGATGGCGAAACGATTTCCAAAGCAACAAAAGGTTCAAAAATTTCTTCAATTTCTGAAGGATCAGGAAATTCTGATGGAGAATATATTTTTATCCGCTCTCTTTTATTTTTTCCGCTCGCCAGTTGCACTTCATAAACAACGCTTGGCGTAGTGATAGTTGGATTTATTCCAAATTCCCGCTCTAGTCGAGACTGGATTATTTCGAGATGAAGCAGTCCTAAAAATCCGCAACGAAAACCTCTTCCTAAAGCCAGATTGGATTCTGGTTCAAAAACAAAAGCGGCATCATTGAGCTTCAATTTTTCCAAAGCATCCCGCATAAAATTATAATCATCGCCTTCCAGCGGATAGAATGACGCATAAACCATTGGCTGGACTTCTTTGTATCCTGGAAGTGGTTCCACTTTTGTATTTAGGGTTGTAATTGTGTCGCCTACTCGACATTCTTCAACACTTCGCAGTCCTGTGGCGATATAACCAATTTCACCGGCGGAAAGCTTGTCTGATTTTTGCAAGTTCGGTTTGAAATATCCCACTTCAATTACATCGCTCTGCGTTTTATTCATCATCATTTCAATTTTTTCTTCTGCTTTGATTTCTCCGTCAAAAATTCTAACATGCGCTAGCACGCCTTTGTATGTATCGTATTTTGAATCAAAAATTAGGGCGCGAAGCGGTTTTTCTTTTTCGCCCTTTGGAAAAGGAACTTTTTCCACAATTTTTTCCAAAAGTTGAAGAACATTTTGACCGGTTTTTCCGGAAACTTCCAAAATTTCTTCCTCCTTGCACCCAAGAATTTGAATAATTTCCCGTTTAGATTTTTCAACATTAGCATTCGGCAAATCAATTTTGTTGACCACTGGGATTATTTCCAAATTATGCTCGATGGCTTGGTATAAATTAGCCAGTGTCTGCGCCTGCACGCCTTTGGTTGCATCCACCAAAAGTACCGCGCCTTCCACTGCCGCAAGCGATCTTGAAACTTCATAGCCAAAATCAACATGCCCCGGAGTGTCAATCAGATTCAAAATATATTCCTTATAATTCATACGGACTGGTTGCATTTTGATCGTTATTCCCCTCTCTCTTTCCAAATCCATAGTATCCAGAAGCTGTTCTTTCATTTTGCGCTTCTCAATCGTTCCAGTCATTTCCAACATCCGATCGGCAAGGGTTGACTTTCCGTGATCAATATGGGCAATTATGCAGAAATTTCGAATATTATTCATAAATATTGAGGTTTAACAGTTTTTATGCTACACTTTTCTTAGAAACAATATAGCTAATCATACCAAAACTTCGTATAATATACAAATTTTTGTCATTGTTTAGCATAAAGTTCGTATATAAAAGAGTTATACGCCATTTTGAAAAGCCCCTTTTATTTTTTAATAATTTTGGCAATTCATTTTTGGGGTCGAGGTATAACTGAAATTTATAGATAAGCATTAAAAAAAATTAACATTAAAATTATGGGAGAAGGAAAAAACATAAACATGCCCCCAGTAGTTGAAAAATCTGAAAAAACAGAATGGGAAGAATTACTAAAAAAAGATTTGATGTGCAGACAATATGGTGACAAGGAATTAGCACGAGCTTTAGAATTACATGATAAATTTTGCGAAGGTGAGATTGAAACATTTAATAAAGTGGACGGGGCGGCGGGCGAATCAATAACAAAGCATCATTGTGATGATTGTGGTTTTTGGGGTTCTGAATGGGAAGAAGAAAAATAAATTGACAAAATTAAATACGATAAGACAGGGGTTTTTCAAAACAGCGTATAACAACGCATATCTGGCTACAGGAAATTGACGCTATTAAAAACAATATTGAGTGTCAATTTCCCTCCGCCCAAATTTTCATCCCTTAGGTTGATGAAAGTTTAGGCGGAGATAATTAAACAAAGCATTGTCTGAAATCAAACGTTTATCCTGCTAAGTCGGGATGAAAACTTCAGATGATGCGTAAACGTTGTGACGAAATATTTTGCCGATTATCAACTATATGAAAATACTTAAACCAGTTACTGAACACGAGGTAACCGCCCTACTCTTCAAGTATAATTACAGCTCTTTTCGTTTTGGAGAAAAGTTAAAGGCTATTATAAAAGAACGGGGTATCAATAAAAATATTATTATTAACCCTAATACCCAAAACGAAAAGGAAAATATAATACGCGAGAAATTAATGCGCTCGTTCGATGGTGATGATATCGGCGGTTATCTATCGCAAGATTTTCCAAATAACGTACAATGGAAGCTAGTAAGAATTAATAAACAAGAAATTCAACAGATTAAATATCTCAACTACAGCTACTGGAACGAGTTATCTAATCATAAGAGATATATCGCCGAGGGGGTTAAAACAATCAAAAAAGGAGTTGAAATATTTAGTCAAAGCAATGATATATTCTTCAAGGCATTCGAGGCTTTAAAACAAGGTGCGAAATTTCCTCCACCTGTTCTTATCGCCAAGAATGAGCAGTCTGACCTTGTGGCAGTTGATGGACATTTACGGCTTACCTGCTACTTGCTTGATTCGAAATATACTCCGAAGGAAATAGATGCTTACATCGGTTATTCGGAAAATTTTGCTAACTGGGATCTTTACTAATCGGCAAAATACATCGCACAACAAGGAATATCTGATTCATCCCGCCTTTAATATATAAATTAAGGTATGGCGGGATTCACCCAAATCCCGCACTTTTTCGCAATTATATTTATAAATATGATAATCAAAGTTTTCATCGAAAATGAATCCTCCTCTGACCAAAAAAATATATTCGACGAAAAAACTCTCGAATATAGCCGATCGCATAAAGTTTCAAGAAAATATCCCTACCCTTATGGATTTATTTTAGATTCAAATAGCGAGGATGGCGGCAATATAGACTGTTTTGTAATAACAGCAAAAAAGCTAAAAAGTGGTGAAATCGTAGAGTGCAAGCCAATCGGAATTTTAGAACAATTTGAAAATTCATGGGACCCAAAAAAATATGGCATAGAGGAAATTGATCATAATATATTGGCCGCCCTAAGCGACGAAGAAGTAAATATTGATGATGAAGTTAAAGGTAGGCTCTCCGATTTCATTGTTCATGTTTTTGACCATTTACCAAACAAAAAAGTACGGGTAGGGAATTTTCTCGATGAAAACTTTGCTTTAAAATACCTAAGAAAATAATTGCGAAAAAGTGCGAGACTTCAGATATTCCTAAACGTTGTACGAAATAAATTTTTATTTATTTAATAGATGGATAAAAGGTGTCTTTTTTGCTCCTGGAATCGCAAAAAAGACGGATTAATTTTATATATGAAGAGGCAAATGGAATTAATACAAAATAATGAAACTAGTCTTGATAAATTGCTTAACAAAGTGAAGCAATCTTTTGAAGCACAAACTCTTGATGAAAGTTGCGCAGGAAAATTTGATGTATATATCCTTCCAGATAAACAATTCATAGACCAAAATTGCGAAAAAAATACTTCAATAGAAAACGAGTTATCAAAAGTTGAAGTGATAGATTCGCTTTATATTCATTTTGGCTATTGTCCAAGTCTTTGCAAAGTCTGCCCTTATCCCAAAATGGATGATAAAGAAAAGGCGGAAGACTTATTAACCAAGGAGTTAGCGCACAACATTGAGTTAGTTAAAGGAAAAAAATTGAAATCCTTGCTCTTTGGAGGAGGAACGCCTAACGATATGAGCATGGCGACTTTCGCAACACTTATTCAGGAAGTTAAAAAATGCGATTTAGAAGAATTTGAACAGGTTGGAATAGAAATTCACCCCGGATTAGATTATCAAAAATATATCGAATTACTTGCTGAAAATTTTGGCCCGGAAAAAGTTCATGTCAGCATTGGTTTACAATCGACAAATGATGAAAAAATTTCTCAATGGCGTGAATCAAAAAACAATAACCCGTTTTTATATACCAATGAACAAGTCGAAGGTATTATCAAGGACTTACAAGCTCAAGGGATTTATCAGATCAATATTGATTTACTTTTAGCTTCTTTCCCGGATTGGGAAAAAGAAAAGAAAGGAATTGAAAAATTAATCAGACAAGGCGTCCCGAAATTTACTCTATATCCCATATACGGAAAATACATGCATGGACAAGTTATACAGAAATGGAGCGCGGAGGAATTGATTAAAATCCGTAAGGAGGCTTTGGAATTTTTTAAGAAAAGCGGATTTTATCATGCAATTAACCCAAATTATTTTGTTAAAAACGGCGATATTGCAAACCAGGAATCAATTGTGCAATTTGACGGAGGAACATTAGTTGCGGTTGGTCTGGGCGCAAGAGGAAAAGTTCGAAGCAGTAAAAAGGATATTGTATATGAGAATCATCGTAGTTTGAATGAATATGAAAAAAGCATAAACAATGGATTATTACCTACCAATAAGATATATGGACAAAATAAAAATCTAGCGCTTTCCAACGAAGTTCGTCGATTAGTTTTTCCAGAACACAAAATATCTAAAGAATCAGTCGAATTGCTAATAGAATTGGCCGCAGAAAACAAAGAAAAAGTGCTTAAAATATTTAATGATTATTTTGTTGAAGAAAATGGTGAGTATGATTTAACAGAGGAAGGAAAATTGATTTTGGATATTATTCAAGGAAGCCTCTGGGAATGCATAAAGAATAATTTTAAAAATGTAAATACAAAATAAGGGATTTTTGGTTCAAAATAATTACAACAGTTAATAAAATAAAAAAGATTAAACTTTATGAAACTAAACAAACATTCTGTTACTAATAAAAAAATCCTGCAACTTTTCTTTGTTAGTTTTTTGTTGCTAACTTTACTAGTCTGTCTTCACAACACAGCGAAAGCGGCTCCAAGACAAATGCTCAAAGGCGAGGCCACGGGAAAAGTTTTGCTAAATGGTGAGCCGTGGGGCACTGGCAAAGTAACCTTCACTAATGTATCTGGCGATGCATCTTTTATAGTGACCTGCGAAAAAGACATTTCTGCTGGAGCAAATAGCGCTAGTTGTACAGGAACCAATGTCAATGGATTTTTTTCTGGCGGGCCTAATGGTTATGCGACATTTGGCTCCGGCAGTGAACTTATTACTCTACAACTTACTGATGGTAAAAAATTTACCTATGCACAGAGCGGAGTGACCGCGGAACTTGAAGTTGACGATTCATCTATTTTTGATAACTGGGATTCGGTGGATGAAGAAGAAAATACATATGAGCCAGAAGAATATGACCCAAATGCGCCACTGACGGATTCAGGCGTGCGCGTTGCAGAAATTGATGGCCAGGCAGAAATCGCCTGTCCACCAGACTTTGACGCTTGGAATGTTCTAAAACACAATACAGTGATTTATAACCATTGCCGTCTAAAGACCGGCGAGAATAGCACTCTTAAGATTTCTTTCAGCAGTATGGCAACTTTTGTAATGAGACCCGAGACAGAAATTGGAGTTAATGAAGCAACCAAAGAAAAAAGTAATTTTCAATTATTTTTCGGGGGCGTTTGGACTAATGTTAAAAAAATGGCTAAAGGAGAAGAATTCGGATTCAAAGGAAGCCAAGCAGTTGCTGGTATCAAGGGCACTACTTTTATCATGGAAGATACTGGCGAAATAACCACGCTAAAAGTAATTGAAGGGCTGGTTAATTATAAGCCTAATACGAATGGAGAAGGCGTAGATGTGGAAGGCGGAAAAATGATATCCGCCACTAAAGAAGGTTTAGGGACACAGCAAGCTTTTAATGTTGAAACAGAGAATATATTCTGGGATAACTTGTCAGATTCAAATAATGCTCCGGAAACAAAGGCAGAACGCAAAGACAAATCAAAATATCTATATATCGGCGGGGCCAGTATATTAGTTGTTATTATTGTGGCTCTTGGCTTATTTATATCAAAGAAAAAAAAGTCTTAAATAAAAAACCATGCATCAGCCAACCATATCCGAAATTGATCAAATTCGCGCTGAAGGTTTTCGACCACAAATAGTCGGCTGTTTTTTGTGTGATAAAAAAATAATTTTTGTTTATAAAAAGAAACATGATCTTTGGCAGTTTCCGCAAGGAGGCATTGATAATGGCGAGGATGTTGAAATGGCTTTTTTTAGAGAAATGACCGAAGAACTTGGAAACGATTTTCTCAATTCTTGTGATAAAAATGTTTCAATAATCGGCGAAGATGAAATAGTTTTTCCTGCTCAAAGCCAAAATTCGCGCGAACTGAAAAATGATGCCGGGGAAGAAATTTTTATGAAAGGGAAAAAATATTTTTTTGTCTGCGCTGATGTTAAGAATAATATTTTAGATATCTCGCAATCAGAATTTGATGACTTCCGGTGGGTTTCATTTCAAGAAGGCTTGGCTTTGTGCGAAAAAATTTACCAACCAGGGAAAAAACGCATCACGATTGACATTCTTAATCAACTTAAGAAATTAAATAAAATTATATGATTCCGATTGAATTTTTGAGACAATTTCGCATTGGGGAATACGCTATTTTTGACTTTGTGGTTGCATTTTTAGGAATTTA
This sequence comes from Patescibacteria group bacterium, assembly GCA_022709735.1. Lineage (GTDB taxonomy): Bacteria > Patescibacteriota > Minisyncoccia > Moranbacterales > UBA2206 > UBA2206. Next base: position 305,561 of record JAKLIG010000001.1, read on the forward strand.
TCTACTCTCCCCTCTTTTATCAAAAATATTTTTGAAGCTCCGAATTGATATACCTAAGAAAAATTGGCTATTTTTGACTTTGCCAATTGGAATTATTGCTCATCTTATTGTTGGAAAGATGACTCCCCTGACCAGAAATTTTATGGACATTCACGGCCATTATGTTTTGAAAATAATAATTTTTGGGTTGCTATTTCTTGGATTAAGAAATATAACTATAATTAAGAAAAAATAATTAAATAAATATAATTTTATGAAAAAAACAAAAGTGCAAGGAATGTTAATGATTATTTCGGCATCAATTCTAATTATCCTGACAATTTTTTATGCCGTTATATTTTCTATTTTTGGCCTAAAATCAGGCGGATCGATCCTGATGATTATTCCCCTTCTAATTCTCGCAATTATTCTAATCGTTGCTTTTTCTTTTCTTTTTTATACCGGAATAAAATATATAAAAAAATAAGCCTTTAAATTACATCCCACTTACTTCTCCAGTATCTTCTTCCAAAACAATTTTGGTCTTTTTGAAAATTCGCTTTGTGATGGAATCCCTAAACATCATAAACTCTTCTGATTTCAAAAGATAACTGATAAGAAGAAAAACTAGCGCGCCTAAAACAGCTGCCACGGAGAGTTGGAAGAAAACCCCCAAGAAAGTATTGAGGCTTACAAAACTTGTTACTACATATTTTGATCCTTGAATCACTGCTCCGCTAAACAATGTAGCGATAACTATTTTTCCAACTGAAATAACAATTTCTCTGTCATCTAAATTATCGTAGCGGAACCGCAAAACAGAAAGAAGCAAAAACATCTGCACAATACTGGCCAAAGAAAAAGCAATCGCCAATCCCAAAATATTATATTTTCCAATCAAAAGAACCACCGCTGAAATATTCACTGCTTCACTCACAAGCGCAATATAAAAAGGAGTCTTGGTATCGTGAGCGGCATAAAAAGCTCTGGCCAAAAGAGGAACAGCGCTTTGAGCAAAAAGACTTAGGGAAAAAATTCCCAAGCATTGGAAAGTGAGCCGAGTATCTTCCCAGTCGAATTCTCCTGCGCCCAGGACTACTCGAACGATTTGCGCTCGAAAAAGAAAAATAAAAACGCTTAGGGGAATTATGAAAAAAAGAATTTGCCGGAATGTTTCAGAAAAAGTTTTGGCAAAATTTTCATTATCATTTTTCGACGAAAAAGCACTAAGTGTCGGGAAAACTGCAATTGCGAATGACACTCCGATAATTCCGAGCGGAACAGCTTGCAGATTTTGGGCAAAATTAAAAATCGCGAGAGATCCAGGTGCGAGAAGTGAGGCAAAAATAGTAATCACAAAAAGATTGATTTGATTTACGGCAATTCCAAGCGTCCGCGGAATCATAAGCCGAAAAACTTTCCGCACCTCATGATCAAAAATATGCATTATGAATAACGGGCTATATTTGAAACCTAACTGGCGCGAAGACGGATATTGCGTGAGCATATGAAGAAATGCTCCCAAAACCACTCCCCAAGCCAATCCAATTGGTCCCCAAAATCTGACAAAAACTAAAATTCCAAAAATTATCCCGAGATTATAAAAAATAGGAGCCAGCGAATAAATAAAAAACCGTTTAAAAGAAGTGAGGACTCCGCCAAAAATTCCGCTTATTCCCAAAAACAACGGGCTTAGAAACATAATTCTCGTGAACATCACAACTTGTTCCATTTTTTCCGGAGAAAAACCAGGAGTAATTGCTTTCATAAGAAATGGGGAAAAAATGCAAAAAAGCGCCGAAAAAATAATAATGAGCCCGACGGCCAAATTCATTATTCCTCCCGCCAATTGCCACGCTTCTTTTTCTTTTTCATTGCTGATAAGACCGGTAAAAACCGGGATAAAAGCTGCACTAAGCGCGCCCAAAATCAAAAGATTATAAATCAAATCCGGTATGCGAAAAGCGGCATAATAAATGTCCAATGTATCTCCCGCGCCGAAAGTAGAAGCAAGCAGTCTGTCTCTAAAAAGCCCCAAGAGCCGGCTTAGAAGCCCTGCAATAGTGATGAGGCAGGCCGCGCTCAAAACAGAGGAAGGAACATGGGAATTTAAGAATGTATTTTTTATAATTCTATGGATCATATTATTTTTTCGAAAAAGCCAGTCCGACAAATTTATCCGTAATCAAACTATCTTCCATCCTAGCTTCCTCTCGTTCATTTGGCAAATTTATTGTTTTTAAATTATCCCCTTCCGGATATTGCCAGGAAATTTTATATGAATCAGGATAACTTATTTTTGAAATAAATTTACTTCCAAAACTCCCGGCTTGTTTTTGCGCTAAAAGCGAATAAGCCCCCGTAGCATAGGGCGTATTTAAATTTATTGTAAACGGCAAAGCGTAGACATATTTGATTGTAACTGTTTCTTTTGGACTCACATATGCCCAGTTGGCAAAAACTGTTTTTCCGCCATCTTCATAAATTCTTGTTCCGCTTTCCTCATCAATTTTCATTGAGTCTTCTTCCATTTGAATTTGCGGATCACGCTTGAAACCCAGTGCATTATAATCCAAAGGCGGAGTGTTAAATTCCCTCGTTTGGCCTTCAACACTGATTAACCGCGAGCCTTTCGGCACATAAACGCGCATATAATTTGCATTGACCTTATTCCACCAGTCAAATTGAGAATCTCCTCCATTATGATGCCGAGTGATTGTGAGCGTATCAATAATTGTTCCGTCTTCCTGGATGCTCGCTTCGTGAGTTATATTTTCATCAACAATCCCGTCCGTCTTGAATCCGTTTATATTGGTATTTATCACACTCACATAATCCTTAGGCGTATCCAAAATTTCTCCCGACCAGCCATTTTTTGATAATATTTTTTCAATTTCAAAATTTTTGGAATAAATTAAAATTTGTTTTTCATTAAGACTCTCCAAAAGAATATTGGCTGTTTTTGAAATATCGGAAAAATTATTAGAGTTAAATATTTTATCCAGAACTTTTGGCGCAAGATCAGAAAGAATTTTTTTCGGCTGATTCAATTCTTTGTCATAATCGACTTCTACTTCATATTGAATTTTTTCCACAAAATTATCCTTGTCTACTATAACATCATATTCCGGCATTTCAATCGGACCGGTAATTTCCAAAAGCTTTTGCATAACTGTCGGCGTCATAGCAATCACGCCGTCCACTGTCGGCCCACCGGTTTTTTCATAAAAAGAAGAAGCTTTTTCAGCAGAAACCGGAAAATCCGGAAACCAGTTGCTGTCATGCAAACTCCAAGCAGCGCTGATTTTTTGAATTGGAGTCGGCGGAACAATTTTTTCTTTTAGTTGCCCGTCCGGATTGAAAATCCCGTCAATGAAAAATTTTCTAACTCGGCCGTTGAAAATATCCAACATTCCATAACTTCCGATAAATCCGCCCGTTGCTCGCATTTCCTGATTATTTTGGAATAAGAATAAATATTTTCTTGGACCGTTTCCGCCCAAAATATCTACCAATATTCTTTCCTGATCTAAAAGTTTTTCGAGTGAATTGTTGGCAATAGGAAGTTGATTTTTTACTCGCATAAATTCAACGCGATTATTTTCGGGAATATCATCCAAATTCACACTTTCCAAAGAATCCTCCGCTTCACGAAGCAGAATAGAAATTTTTTTGAGTTTCACTTCATTATTTTGGAATAATTCTAGATATGACACACTCTCATTTTGATTTGCTCCTTTTTTTATATCATCCAAATTTTTCAGAATTTCTGAAATTAATTTTCCAGCTTCGGAAATATTTTTCCCGCCTTTAATTATATTACTACCAGAAGAAACTTTAGACAGATATGGAATGTATTTGGTAAAATTAGCCAGTGTTCCACCTAAAACTCCCAAGTCTTCGGAGACTTGAGTTAATTTTTCATTCGCATTGCTAAATTTTATATAAGATTCATCGAAGTTCCCTTTTTTTATATCATCCTTAGCAGATGCCAATTCCGCCATGGCCGATTGCCCTTTGGCTAATCCCCCGTTTTTCATCTTAAGCGCGGTGTTGGCAGAAACAAAAAGAATAATTATGATAGCGCCTGCCAAAGAAATTTTTCCCAAGAAAAAAAAGTTTTTCTTGAATGTTTCACTAATCGGAAGATGCAAAGATTTTTCTTTTGTATAATCTTGCTCCGGAGTTTCAAAATTATTTTCCTGATATTCTGCTGTTTCTGGAAAAAAATCATTCTCCTTGCCGACACTCTCAAATTCTACCGAAATATTTTTGACATTTTCAATATCCTCTCCACTTATTTCAATTCTCCTTTTCTTTTTTCGACGGTCTTCTTCCTCTTTTCTCATCATTTCATGAAATCTTTTGAGTTCATCGTCAAAAATATCCGGCCTTCTTAAATCCTCCATCTTTTTTATCTCTTTTTGCTCACCAAAATAAACATTTTCTATTTCTTCTTTTTTAGAAATTTCCACAATTCTTTCAATTTTTTCTATTTTTTCCAAATCCAAATTACCAAGCTCATCAGTCGGCCGGACATCGAACATTTGCGGAAATATTTGTTTTTTCGGGTTTTTATTTTCCCCCATTTTTATATTTTATTTTTTGCGCTTTGGTATAATTCCAAAGTTTTTTGCGCCATTCTTTTCCAGCTATATTTTTTTGCTTGATCATATCCTTTTTTAATAAGCTCGTCTCGCAATTTTTCATTGCGTAAAATTTCTTTGATAGCTCTGGCTATATCAGAAATATCCTCCCCATCAAAATAATAAGCACTGTCTCCCAAAATTTCTTTGGAACATTCATATTCAGCCGCCACCACTGGCACGCCTCTTGCCATCGCTTCCAGCGCCGGAAGCTCAAATCCTTCATGAAGAGACGGCCGAATGTAAGCCAGCGAATTTCGAAAAATTGCATCCAAATCATAGTCGGGAACAAATCCGGAAAAAATGATATTCTGAATGTTTTGTTTTCTTATCAATTCTTTCAGCCTTCGATAAAAATAATCTTCTCCGCCCACAAAAACCAGTTTTAATTCCGGAAATTCTTTTGCCACTTCTTTTGTTGCCAAAATAAGTCTTTCCGGATTTTTATGCGGATAGACATTTCCAACATACAAAATATACGGTCTTATTATACCATAAAGAGCGGATAGTTGCTCATATTTTTTAGGATTAAAAAAACAAAAATCATCACAAGCCTCATAAGTCACAAAAATTTTTTCCTTCAAGATTTTCGGATATTTCTTTAATATGTCATTTTTGGTAAAATTAGAAACTCCGATAATGGTACAGGCACGGCGAATAGCTAAATTAATAACCACTTTATACGCCATAAACTTAAACCAATATGCCAAAGGCGAAAGCGTCGAACTTCGGATAGTGGGAAAGCGAAGAAGAATGAGATCATGAATCGTGACAATAAATTTTCCAAAATATAAAAGTGGCACATTAAAATGCGGAAAATGCACCAAATCAAGTTTATATTTTCTAAGAAGAAATGGCATTTTTATCTGCTCGGCAAAAGTATACCAGCGGTAATTCGCCAGAACTTTTTGGAAATTTTTGTTTTTCGGCTGATATTCGTCAAAATTTTCGGCTTTGAGAAAAATAAAATACTCGTTGGTATCATCCACTTTTTCCAAGTTTTCTATTAATTTTTGGGTGTAGCGTCCCAGTCCTTTTCCGATAGGTCCAAAAAACCGGGCATCAATACCGATTCTCATAATTACGAAATACGAAATTAATACCTGCCTACCGGCAGGCAGGCTAAATACGAAAGTACGAAAAGAAAGCTTAAATGTTTCGTAGTTCGCTTATTTCGTAGTTCGTAAATTTATTATACCATTAAGACTCCAAAACTTCCAAAGTCTTTTTGGCGGTTTTTTGCCAATCAAATTCTCGTGATTTTTCCAGTCCTTTTTTGATTAAATCGTTTTTTAATTCTGGGTTTTCCAAAATTTCTTTCATGGCTTCAAAAATTTCATCCGGCTTGTCTGAATCAATAAGAATTCCGGCATTGCCGACCACTTCCGGAAGTGATGAATTATTAGAAGCAATCACCGGCACTCCGCATTTCATGGCTTCAAGAGGCGGAAATCCAAAACCTTCAAAAAAAGACGGATAAACAAAAAGCGAAGAAAGATTATAAAAATATGGCTTGTCTTCGTCCGGAACAGAATGTATTACTTGAATTTTTTCTCGAAAAGGAGAATTTTCAATTTCCTCAAATATTTTTTCATTCATCCAGCCATATTCTCCGGCAATTACTAATTTATATTTTTCCAAATCATTCTTATTTTCATCGGCATATTTTTGCAATTGATTAAAAGCTCGCACCAACCCGATTATGTTTTTTCGCGGTTCGATTGTGCCAAAAAAAAGAATAAACTTATACGGCAGTGAATATTTTTCTTTGATCTTAACCAGTTTTTCACTATTTCGATCTAAGACACAAAAATTATCCGAAACAGCACTCGGAATAACTATTATTTTTTCCGATTTTATTTTATATAAATTAATCAGATCATTTTTTGAAGACTCGGAAACGGCAATAATTTTGTGAGCCTTCTGGCAGATTTTTTTGGGACTAATAAAAATATGCCACCATTTTCTTTTCAGTGAAAAATATTCACGGTGGCGTTCAAAAGAAAGATCATGAATCGTTGCAATTAGTTTGGCTTTTGAGCTTATACTTCCAAAAATAATGTTCGGAAGAAAAACTATGTCCGCATCCCCAACCATTTTATCAATTTTCGGCCAACCCAAATACCAAAACATAAAATTCAAGAGTTTATTGGGAAATCTAAATTTTTTGAGCGTTACATTTGGATATTTTTTTGTCCAAGAAAAATCCGCCTGTGTTTTTTTCCAAGAATTTAAAAAAAGAACATATTCGTTCTTTTGATCAATCGCAAAAAGATTATCGAGAAGATAGCGAGTATATTCCTCGACTCCCGTCCTCCTTCCTTCAATAAGGCATCGCGCATCAATACAAATCTTCATGGTCTTTTTTCCTATTTCCTAAATTCTTCCAGCTCCTTCTCTATATATTCCTTTATTTTAGCCTTAAACAGGCTTTTGTCAAATTTTAGAACTTTGCTTCTGATATATTCCGGGTCATAATCAGAATTTTTGAATTTTCTAATTGCTTCCGCCAAATCCTCGGGAGTTTGATTTTCAAAAAATATTCCGGTCTTGCCTTCTTCCATATGTTCTGGAATGTCCCCACCCCGGTATGCAATAAGCGGGGTACCAGAAGCCATCGCTTCAATTGCAGTGAGGCCGAAATCTTCTTCTTGCGGAAAAATAAAAGCTTGGCATCGGGAAAAATATTTTTGTAAGTTTCCGTCATCCACTCTTCCAAGAAATTCAATATTCGGTCCGGCTATTTTTTTGAGTCTTTTTAATTCCGGTCCGCGGCCGATAACCTTAAGAGGAATTCCTAATTCATTAAAAGCTTTGATTGCAATATCAAACCGCTTATAAACCATCAGTCGTCCGGCAATCAAAAAATAATCGTCTTTTTCCCGGCTGATTTTGAAATTATCCACATTGACGGGCGGATTTATCACGACACTTTCGCGTTTGAAATATTTTTTTATCCGGCGAGCGATAAAATTGGAATTGGCAATTATTTTGTCCGGCCGTTCTGCACTCACTCGATCCCACATCCGGATATAATTCATAAAAAACGGCACTATCTTTTTGATAAACCGCGGGAAATAAAAATCCTGATTATATTTTTGGCAATCATCCCAAGCAAAACGCATCGGCGTATGCATATAGCAAATATGCAGCGTCTTGGGACCAGTGATTATCCCTTTGGCAAAACTAGAAGAATCAGAAAGGACAATTTCGTAGTCGGAAAAATCAAATTGCTCAATAGCAAATGGCATAAATTGGGGGAAAATCCGGTGCCGGCCGACGGCGAACGGAATGCGTTGCAGAAAAGAAGTCTTAATCTTTTTTTCAGAAAAACTGCCATGCATCAATTTTTTATTATAAACAAGAGTATAAATTGGCGCATAAGGAAAAAGTTCGCAAAAAGCTTCCAGCACTTTTTCCGCTCCCCCGTTTTGAACAAGATAATCATGGACCAAAGCAATTCGCATATTAAAGATTTTTGCGTTTTCTAAATAAAACCCCAACAGTTTTGAGACAAATCTGAATATCCAGCCAAAGCGACCAGTTTTCTATATAAAATAAGTCTAACTTATACTCGTCTTCAAAATCTAAATCTGATCGACCGGAAACTTGCGCCATGCCAGTTATCCCAGGCTTGATCGTAAGGAGTCGGCGATGGTATTCCATATATTTTTCAACTTCTCTTTTTTGATGGGGGCGCGGACCAACCATGCTCATCGAACCAAAAAGAACATTGAAAAATTGAGGAAGCTCATCAATAGAATATTTTTCGATAAATTTCCCCACTCGCGTTTTTCTTGGATCATCTTTTATTTTATAAAGCGGGCCTTTGCGCACACTTTGAGTTTCAATTAATTCCTTTTCAAGATCCACTGCTTCCTCTATTTTCTTATTTTCCTTTGTAACACAATGCTCCCATTTCATATATCGGAATTTATACACAAAAAATTTCTTCCCGTCATTTCCAATTCTTTCATTTTTATAAATTACTGGCCCTTCGCTATCTAACTTTATCGCAATTGCCGTAATAATTAGAATCGGGGAAGTTATTAGTATTCCAAAAACAGAAGTAATCGCATCAAACACCCGCTTCAAGATTCTGCCCCAACCATCTAACGGAGTATTTTTTACCTCAATCAGCGGTTCGCCATCCAAAACTCCAATTTCAAATTTGGCAGTTTGAAGACTGGTTGGGATATATTTGAATTTAATATTATGGATCGAGGAATAGTCAATCAATTTTTCTTGTTCCGCATCGGTAATTGACGGCTCACATAAAATTATTTCGTCAATCCCTTTCTCTTGTTTTATCTCCTTAATTATGTGCAAGCTGGCCGTTTCAATCTGGTCAATAATTTTGTAGCCTAAATTTTTATCATTTTTGATTATCTTGGAAATCGCACTCATTTTTCCATTTCTCCCAATAAGAAGCACTCTGTGCACACCAATTCCGCGAGAGCGCAAAAGCCATTTCTGAACAAGCTGGATAAAATAACGCGCGGATACTATATAAAAAACCCCCAATCCCCAAGCCGCTAAAATAACAAAACGCGAAGAAAACCATTCGCGTTTCAAAAATATTGCCGCAATTATTATAACAAGACCAATCGAAGTAGCAGAAAAAACCTTTATCGTTTCTTTCCAAAATTTTCGAGTTGACTTGATATTATAAAGACCTTCTGTGGCATAAATTAAAATAAAAAATGGAGCTACAATAAGAATAATTTTGATGTAGACTTCCAATGGATAGTTATAAAGCTTGGGCCGGCCGATAAATAATTCCGGAAAATTTCTAATATAAAAAGCTGATAAAGCAGCAAGAATTATCATTAAAAAATCAACAGGAACTTGAATAGCGCTAAAAAATAATTCTGATTTCTTCATATTTTAAATATATATCAAGGCAAATCTATAAGCCGGATTTTGTTGAAAATGATCATTTATCTAGCCCTGCTATTGCTAGCAGAATCAAGCGGCATTTTCCGTCTTTACGTAAAAGACAGAACACAGCCTTGCTCCCAAGTAAGGATTTAGCCGTTTCACCCCAATATTACTATTGGATTCGCCCCGCCTCAACGGCGGGGTGCTCAACCTTTCGGTTTCGCACGTCTCTGCTCGCACCTCTTAGATTACTCCAGGCGGGTGTTACCCGCTACCATTTCCGCCTCAACGGCGGATGAGAGTCCGGACTTTCCTTTATCAAAATTAATTGATAGCGACCATTCAATTTGCCTTGATATACACCTAAAATTTTGTTAAAAAACTTGAAACTTAATATAATCTTGCTTTATTTAAGCCAAATTGTTATCAGCTCTCCTTTGTTATATTAGCACAATTATTATAATCTGTCCATGCCTAAAACAATAAGTGACTTGAATTATATTTATATTCAAGTCACTGTCTTATTTTTCCTTTCCAAAGCGAATCACTACCGCCTGCCTCAAAAGTTCTATTTCTTTGTCTGTAAAACTACTTTTCCTTATTTCGGCAGGCAAACTAGCTAGATCAAACATTGCCTTCAGATTTTTATCATCCAATCTTGCAATATTTTTTTTGGTTAATCTTATCAACCTCCTCTTTATCATAGATACCTCCTATTAAATTTATCTAAGATTATTAAAAAGTTCTTTGTTTGTTTTTAATTTAGTTTTATACTCTAGCATCTTATTTTTATTATTGTCAACAATTTCTTTAGGCGCACTTTTTAGAAAATTCTTATTAGCTAGAAGCGCGCTGTTTTTGGAAATTAAATTTTCTAAATTTTCAATTTCTTTTTCTAAACTTTTCTTTTCTTTTTCTGTGTCAATTAATTCAGCGACATCCAAGCCCAAACTTGAAACTTTAATTAGTTTCTTCGTTGATTTTTCGGAAAATATTTTTACTCGCGCTAATTTTTCAATAATTTCCTTATTAGAAATTTTATTAGCAGTCGCACTAATAATTTTTCCTAGATCAATATGATAACTTGAGCGAATATTTCTAATCTTTCCGATTATTTCCTGCAATTCCTGAAATTCTTTTTCCGCTTTTTTATCAATTAATTTTTTGTCTGATTCCGGCCATTTTTCAACCATCAGCATTTTATGTTTCGCATCGCTATATATTTTTTCCGTCACAAACGGCATAAATGGATGCCATAGTTTTAGAATTTTATCTAAAATATATCCCAGGACTTTATCGTTTTTCTCAAGCTTATGAATTTCGAGATACCAATCCGCCAGTTCATCCCAAGTAAATTTTTGCAATTTTTCTCCAGCGAGCGAAAATTTATATTCCGAAATATTTTTTTCCACTTCAAAAATAACTTCATTGACCCGGCTTACAATCCATTTGTCCGAAAGCGACTTTAAATCTTCTTTCCTAACATCGGATATTAGGATGAAATTGGAAGATGCTGAAGTGCAGTAGCGATAGATATTCCAGAGCTTTGTCACAAAATTTCGAAAGCTTTCAATTTTTTCTTCCGAGAGCTTGGCATCATTTCCCGGCGTAGAGCCCATCATAAGCGAAAGCCTAACTGCGTCAGTTCCGAATTTAGAAATCATATCCAAAGGATTAATTCCGTTGCCTTTTGACTTTGACATTTTTTTACCATGTTTATCCAATATCATTCCGTGAAGATAAACATTTTCAAAAGGAATTTCACCGAGCGCAAAAATTGTCATCATAATCATTCGAGAAACCCAAAGAGTGATGATTTCATAACCGGTTTCCAAAACTTGAGTCGGATGAAACCTGGCCAAATCACCAGTTTTTATTATTTTATCCGGCTTGCCCGCCATAGTTTTAACGGAGGCGGGCCAGCCAAGTGTGGAAAATGTCCACATTCCGGAAGAAAACCAAGTATCCAGTGTATCTTGATCTTTTGTCCAGCCTTTTCCATTTGGCGCTTTTTCACCCACATAAATTTCATCGTTTTTATACCAAATTGGCATCTCGTGCCCAAACCAAATTTGCCGGGAAATGCACCAGTCATGCAAATTAGTCATCCAATCAATATAGCGTTTCGTAAACCGAAAAGGGATAAATTCTATTTTTCCATTTTTTGCCACTTCAATCGCTTTTTCTTTGAGCGATTTATTTCCTAATCTTTTCAGTTTTTTGTCCACCGCCAAAAACCACTGATTCGATGGAATCGGCTCAATAACCGATCCACAACGATAGCAAGTAGCCAGATTATGAACATAATTTTCTTCGATGTGATCTATAAGCCCCATTTTTTCCATGTCAGCAACAATTTTTTCGCGTGCTTCTTTTGTTGTAAGCCCGGCATATTTTCCACAATTTTCCATCATCCGCCCATCTTCATTTATTATCTGCTTCATTGGAATATTATGGCGCATGGCAATTTCATTATCCGTAAAATCGTGCGCTGGCGTTACCTTGATCACTCCTGTCCCGAACTTCGGATCAACTGCCCGATCAGCTACCACCATAACTTCAAATTCCCCCAGCACGCCTGGAATTTTATATTTTTTTCCGACAAATTTTTTATATCGTTTATCACTAGGATGAACCGCCACTGCCGTGTCTCCCAATTTAGTTTCTGGCCTCGATGTCGCCAAAATAAAAGGACCGTATTTTATCCAATATAATTTTCCTATTTCTTCCTTGTATTCCACTTCATCATCCGCCAAAGTCGACTTGCATCTCGGGCACCAATTGACAATTCTTTTCCCGCGATAAACCAGCCCTTCATTATACATATCTATAAACATTTTTCGAACAGCCTTTTTTCTGGTTTCATCCAAAGTGAACGCTTCACGCGACCAATCAAAAGATCCGCCCATTTTTTTGGCTTGATTCAAAATTGTTGCTTGTGTGTCCCTTAAAAACTTCCACACTTCTTTCAAAAATTTTTCTTTTCCCAAATCATGGCGCGTTATTCCTTTTTCTTTTAGAAGCTTTTTTTCCACCACATTTTGCGTAGCGATAGAAGCATGGTCTGTGCCTGGAAGATAAAGCGTCCTGAATCCTTTCATTCTGTGATATCGAATAAGGAGATCCTCAATGGCAATTGTTGAAGCGTGGCCCAAATGAAGTTTGTCAGTAATGTTTGGTGGAGGAAGAATAATTGTATAACTTTTAGCATTTTTTGGCAGTTTCAAATTATCCGGATTGAAAAAACCGCTCTTTTCCCAGAGCTTATATATTTCATCTTCATATTTATTTGCTTCGTAAGTTTTTGGAATTTCCGGCATAAAATTTATCAATTATTTTCTTCGCGTCATCAAAAGTATCATATTCTCCAACTTTAATATTAGGACAACCAGAAATCATAGCAGAAAGTTTTTTATTTTTCTGGCCATGAAATAAACATAATACTTTTTTATTTAATTCTATGGCTTTCGCAATTTCAAAACCAACTCCCAAGCTTGGACTTGATACATCAGCAATAACTAAATCCGAAGATGAAAGCCAATTTAAATCACGACGATATATATATTTGTCAGATTTACCAACTTCTCCCCTTGCAGTAACCTGTCCAACATGTTCAGTTAAAACTTTTCCTAATAATTGCAAATGCTTGATAATTTTTTTATATATATTAACGTCATTTCTACCGCCACGAATTGATCCTGCAAAATATATTTTAATCATACTAAAATATTTTTAAATTCTTTTTTCATTTTAGCTCTTAGTTTTCAGTTTTTCTACTTTCTTACTTCCACTTTCAAAGTTTTTTCTAATCCTGAAGTAATTTTTTCCATTAGCTTATCAACTTCTTTGCTTTCAAGCGTTCGCTCCTCTTTTCCAAATTCAATATGATAGGCAAAGCTGGTTTGATTTTCTTTTTGAAATACATCAAACATTTTCACATTCATCACTAAACTACCACCGATTTTTTTGATCAAGTTTTGAATGTCAATCGCTTTTGTTTCTTTTTTCGCCAGCATTGAAATATCCCGAATACTCGTTGGAAATTTTTGAAGTGGTGTAAATATTTTTTCTTTGGAAGTTACTTTTAATAATTTTTCTGTATCAAATTCAGCTACTGCCACTCGCTTTTCAATTTTATATTTTCGAAGCACTATTGGATTTATTTCTCCAATAAAACCAACTTTTTCGCCATTTATTTCAATTTCTGCCATTCTCTCTGGATGTCCAAGCCGATTCTCGGAAAGTTTAAATTCATTAAATAAAATATTTTCTGCCTTAATTCCAAAATTTTCTAATATATCTTCCACTGCGCCTTTCAGCTCATAAAAAGTTTCAGCATTCTTGTCTTTTTCAAGAACTTGCGCCATCACTAGCATCCTTTCTTCTTTGATTTCTGTCATTCCGGACTTCCTGCCTGCCGGTAGGCATGGGATCCGGAATCTAGATCCTGAACCAAGTTCAGGATGACAAGAGTAAACTTTTCCAATTTCAAAAATCTTAAAAGCTTCAAAAATTTTCAGATTGGTTTTTATATTTTTCAGCATATTCGGAATGAGACTCACTCGCACAAATTGCTGATCAGGATTCATTGGATTAGCCAGCTCAAAATGTTTTATTCCGTCTAATCCGCAATTATCCGCATCCATCCGCGAATAGAAAGAATAGTTATACATTTCGTCATATCCAAAGCCAAGCAAGGCTTTCTTAATTTTTCTTTCAAAAGCTAATTGCTTATTAACTATAGGAGAAAAATCCATATCTAAAATTGGTTGAATTTTTATTTTTTCATATCCCCAAATTCGCCCAATTTCTTCAATCAAATCTTCTTGTGTTCGAAGATCAATTCTGAAAGTTGGAATTTCTACTGCGATTATATTGCTCTTTCCGACAGTTTTTATACCTAAAAGATTTAATATTTTAAGCATCTCGCTTTTCGGAACTTTTTCACCCAAAAGAGAATTAGCATATTCTAAATTAAATTTAATTTTCCAAGATTTAATAACATTTGGATAGACATCAATAATTCCTTCCAATTTCCCATTAGCAGTTTTTTCCAGTATTTCAATAATTCGAACCATCGCTTTTTCAGCAAGATTTGGATCAATATCTTTCTCATATCGATCAGATGATTCAGTTTTCACACCCAGCCTTGTCCTTGAGCGCCTAATGTTCACTGCATTGAAATTCGCCGATTCGATAACGATAGTTTTTGTATTGTCGTTTATTCCGCTGTCTTTTCCGCCCATAATTCCAGCCAACGCTAGTGGTGTTTCGCCATTTGTAATCAATAAATCATTTTCTGATAATTTCAATTTAGTTTCATCTAAAAGTTCTAACTCTTCATTTTTTTTAGCTCTTCTAACTATTATTTGTAATTTATTTTTTGTTGCGAGTTTTTCTGCATCGAAGGCGTGCATTGGCTGACCCAATTCGAGCATTACATAATTTGTCGCGTCAACTACATTATTAATTGCATTGATTCCCGAAGCTTTCAGGCGATTTTGCATCCACATCGGGGAATCTTTGATTTCAATATTATCCATAACTACACCGATATATCGAGAACATAATTTCTTATCTTCGATCCGTACGGACAAGTCGCGACTTGTCCCTACCTTATTTTTTGGCAATTTCAATCCTTCAAAATCATAATCGAATTTTCTATTTTCCAAAACCGAAATTTCCCGTGCTACTCCAACATGGCTCATGGCATCATGTGCGCGATCTGGCAACACTTTTATTTCTAAAACTGAATCGTCTGCGCCTAAATATTTCGCCACTAGTTCGCCAATTTTAGCGTTCTTGTCTAAAATTATAATTCCGCTGTGATCAGTTCCAAGTCCAAGTTCATCCATTGCGCAAAGCATTCCAAAAGATTTTTCTCCGCGTATTTCTGCCTCTCTAATCACTAAACCATTAGGAAGTTTCGCTCCAATCAAAGCTACCGGCACTTTTTGCCCGACTTCAATATTTTTAGCTCCGCAAACGATATCCAGTTTTTTGCTTCCGATATCAATTTTAGTTAATTGCAATTTATCCGCATTGGGATGCTTTCTGATTTCCAAAATTTTTCCAACAATAATATTTTCAAATTTTCCTCCAATTTTTTCTACTCCCTCCAATTCAAAAGAATGCATAGTCAAATTTTCTGCCACTTTTTCGGAAGATAATTTTGTGCCACTTAATTCTCGCAACCAATTATATGAATATTTCATAAATTTAAAACTGTTTAGTAAATCTCAAATCTCCACCATGAAACAATCTAGCATCATCTATTTTATATTTAAGCATTGCTAAACGCTCCATTCCAAATCCCCACGCAAAACCTTGATATTCTCCATTTTTATATCCGGCTGCTTCAAAAACTTTTTGGTTGACCATTCCGGCACCGCCGATTTCCTGCCAGCCCGAATGACTGCAAGTCGGACAACCTTTTCCATTGCAAATATTGCAAGTTATATCAAATTCAAAACTTGGTTCCGTAAAAGGGAAAAAACTGGGACGAAGCCGAACATTCATTTCTTTCTCAAAAAATCTTTCAAAAAATGTTTTAGCAATATATTTGAAATTAGCTGCGCTTATTTTTTTGCCAACAACCAAAGCTTCAAATTGATAGAAGGTATGCTCGTGCCTTGGATCAGTCGCTTCATGGCGAAATACTTTGCCGGGAATTATAATTTTAAAAGGCGGTTTATGCTTTTCCATATACCTCACTTGCACATTCGAAGTATGTGTTCTCAAAACTAATTTTTCTTTATTAGAAATATCCTTAAGCCAAAAAGTATCCTGCATATCCCTAGCGGGATGATCTTTCGGAACATTTAGCACATCAAAATTATAATGTTCGTTTTCCACTTCCGGGCCGTCAGCGATTTCAAAACCCATCGAAGTAAAAATATCCTCGATTTCCATTTGCACTAAAGAAATAGGATTCAAATGTCCCACGCCTTTTCTTTTTCCGGGAATAGTCACATCAATTTTTTCTTTTTCAAAGTCTATGCTTCCCGCTTCCAATTCTTTCTTTTTTCCGGAAATTATTTCCATAATCTCATCCTTGGTTCTATTGGCCAATTCTCCAATTTGCTTTCTTTCTTCTGGCGTCAGATTTTTGAGATTTTTGAGAATTCCAATAAATTCGCTTTTTCGCCCGAGATACTTTTTTTCCAGCTCAAAAAGCCGTTCCTCGCTCGGCGTTATCTTTCCAACCTCTTCCAAAAACTGTTTTTTAAGACTTTCTATTTTTTCTTTAAGCATTGCTGTGTCATTCCCGCGAAAGCGGGAATCTAGTGAAAAAACTTAATAAATTTTTCAACATCTGATGAAATAACAATCTACCTTATTATTCTATCTTTTTAGCCTAAAAAAGTCAAAAAATTAACTTTGCCTACCAAGATAAATATTTTTAATGTTTCTACCAAAATTCTGCTTAAGTTCTTCCGGAAAAACATCTAATTTTTTAATTTCAGAAGAATTAATCCATTTAACATCTTTGATATAATGTTCATCTGGACCATTGCCCTGTATATTGTTGATTGTTAATTCGCCCCCTGTAATTTCTGCATTAAAAAATAATTCTAAATTAAGTGTGTCATTTTCAATACAAAAAAATTCCCTAACAAATTTAAGGGAGTTATCGATTTTAACTTCATAACCCGTCTCTTCAAAAGTTTCTCTTTTGGCACATTCTATAGAAGACTTATCACTATCTTCTATACCACCTCCTGGCGGAACCCACCATTCATGCTTATCAATAGGATGAACGTGTTTTACAAGTAAAATTTTCTCGTCTTTTATTATTATTGTAGCCGCTCGAATTCTATTTTTAAAAGACATAATTTTTTATAATTTAAATTTACATTCCCATCTTTTGTTTCGCCATTCGGTATTGTTCTTCCGTAATTTGGCCAGATGATTTCATCTGTTCCATCACTGCCAAGAGTTTTTCTTTGTTTTCCGGCTTAAAAGCTTCCTGCATAATTTTTTGTTGTTCCTCAAGACTCATATTTTGCAATTTTTTCATCGCAACTTTCTGCATCATATTTACTGCAGTTGAACTAATTTTTGATTGAGCTTTTTTAAATGGATTCCACATTATTTTAGGGCGACTCGAATAACTCGAATCTTCACCCGAATGTCTCGAATTTATTCGAATCATTCGAGTGTTTATTCGTAAATTAGGGTCGCTTTACTTGTAATTTATAACTCGTCACGAGTAGCGCTGACGCAATGAAAATTGAAGAATATGTTCCAAAGAAAATTCCAACGAGAAGCGCCAAAGAAAAATCTCTAATTGACTCACCGCCAAAAATAAATACTGCCAAAAGGGTTATTAACACCGTAAGAGAAGTATTAATTGAACGGACTAATGTTTCATTTAAGCTTCGATTAACGATATCAGGAAAAATTTCCTTGGCGGAACTTCTTAGTAAATTTTCTCGCGTTCGGTCATACACCACAATCGTATCATGGACGGAAAAACCAAGAATTGTGAGAAGAGCAGCAACAAATGGAACGCCCACTTCAATTCCATAAAAATGCCCAAGAACAGAAAAAACTCCCGTCGTAATGAGAACATCATGAACCAGCGCAACTACCGCTCCAACGCCATATTTCCAAGAAGGAACCGGTCGGGAAACTTTTCGAAAGGCCCAAGCAATGTAGGCCATAATGCCAATTATTGCCCAAAAAATCGCCATAAGTGATTTGCTTTTGAGTTCATTGGAAACGGAAGCATTAGCATAATCAACGCGAAGTTCTTTTGAGGCCGGATATTTTTCGCTTATTTTTTTGAAAACATTCTGGTTAATTGTATCGTCCTCTGACGCATAGCGAAGAAGAATAGAATTATTTTGCGTCGGTTGGATCGTGAGACTCTTGAGATCCAGCTCTTTCAATGTGCTTTCTATTTCCTGATTAGCCGGAATATTATTTTGAAATTGAACTTCCATAAGTGTCCCGCCGGTAAAATCAATTCCGTATTTCAGTCCCCAGACAAAAAGACTCACCACGCTTAGCGCTGTAAGTGTTATTGAAAAAATATAAGCGTACTTGGTTTTGGAAATGATATTATACATCTTTATTTTTTACTCCAATTAACCACATTTTATTTTCCATCCATTCTCCGCAAAAAAATCTAAGAATTGTTCTCGTGATAACCACGGCTGTGAACATTGAAAGCAAAACTCCAATCACAAGCGTTATCGCAAAACCTTTCACGAATCCCGTGCCCATTTCTACAAGAATAAGCGCCGTTATGATAGACGACATATTCCCGTCGCGAATTGAAGTCCACGCCCGCTTAAATCCTTCTTCGATTGCATTCAGAACGCTTCGGCCTCTTCTAATTTCTTCTTTGGTTCTTTCGAAAATCAAAATGTTAGCATCCACTGCCATGCCGATTGAAAGGATGAATCCGGCAATTCCTGGGAGCGTAAGCGTGATTTGCCAAGGAGAAAATCCAGATAATTTGAAAATAGAAATCATAAGACCGGAATAAATAATCAGCGCAAAAGACGCGATAAGCCCCAAGAATCGATAATAAATTAGCATAAAAATAATCACTAAAATTAGCCCGATTATTCCGGCTTTCAAGCTTTTTTCCAGAGATACTTGGCCAAGCGAAGCTTCCACGCTTTGCTGACTTATGAGAGTAATCGGAACTGGCAATGCCCCTTCATTTAGTCTTTTGACTAAATCCTTGGCTTCATCAATTGAAAAATTTCCCGTGATAACCGCTTCGCCATTAGTTATTTCTGATTGGACTGTCGGCGAACTAATAACTTGCCCGTCCAAAAAAATCGCTACTTGCTTTTTCAAATTTCTTTTGGTAATTTCTGCAAACAATTTTGTGCCTTCATCATCAAATTTCAAAGATACTTCCGGTTCGGAAAGTCCTTGATTTTGAAATTGAACACTAGCGCTTTTTAGATTTTTCCCGGAAAGTCCGGTAGAAACCCACTCGGTTTTTGTTGCTGGCTGGGTTTTCTTGGTAATCAGAATATGCGCACTCTTAAATTCTTGTGCATCCCCTTCTCCACGAATTTCAATTTTTTTAATTATATGCCAGCCAAATTGTGTTTCTACTAATTCTTTGTATATTTCTCCGTCTTTTAAATTTTTGTTAAAAATCACATCTTCATATTCAGAGACAAAACTTCCTTTTTTCTGAAAATCATATTCTCCACCGTTATCTTTTGATCCTGGATCTTCGCTATTTTCTTTAGCAAGTTTTGCAAAATCTTCTCCGGCCAAAGCTTTTTTGAGAATACCTTCCGCCTTTTTCTTAGCTTCGGCATTTGCTTTGTCCAATTGGTCTTGAGGAATTTGCTCCGAAGCGTTTTCCATCATTTCCTTAAACTCCAAAAGCGGAGTAGCTTTGATCATATTTTTCGCTTCATTAATATCTTTCACTCCGGCCAGTTCCACAATCAATCGATTTTCTGTTCCGGATTTTGTCGTATAAACAACCGGCTCGGCCACGCCAAAGGCATTGACACGCCTTTCAATCACATCCTGGACGGCTTGCATTGCATCGCTCACTTTCCCGCTTTCAACTTGGCTCACATCGGCCTTATATTCCAAATGAATTCCGCCTTGAAGATCCAATCCAAGGTTTATTTTTAGCTTATTTAAGACATTATAAACTGGCGGGATTTTAGCCACCGCTCGCGGATAAGAAACCAGTCCGGCCATAACTCCGAGCAAAATTACTGAAGCAAATTTTATTCCTAATTTTTGTCTAAGGTTCATATGAAGATATTAGCTTAAATACTATTTTTTTTCAAGAGACTGTATTTTATGCATCATTACTATTTTAATACTACCTTCTATGGTTGAATGGAAGTAATCTTTTTTTACGATTTAAAATTTTATTATTTTTATCACTACTATATTTAAGCGAATAGTAGTAATTTATTTTATTTTTTTATTTCTTCCAAAACTCTATCAAATCCCGGCAATAATTTGAATTTCTTTGCGTCTTGAAATTTTATCCATTTATAGTTTTGCGCTTCCCAATCCAATTTTATTTTATCTGTTTTTACTTCCACTAAAATTGGATGTACAATCCAGACTTTTTTATATTTTGATGCTTCTTGATGGAAAATATTTCCAAGTTTTGCAGAAATTATATTTTTTGCAACTATCCCCAACTCTTCAAAAATTTCTTCGTATATTTTTTGTTTGAGCAATCGATTATCGTCTAAAAATCCTGAAATTCCGTTCCAAAATTCCGGATAAAAGTTGAGAGATTTGCTTCTTTGGACAATTAAAATTTTATTTTTATATTTCACTACGCAATTAATCACCGGCGCAAATCTAGCATTCGTAAAATCAACTTGCCCAGGTTTTGGTTGGAATTTTTTCATTCTATTTTCCATGGCACTTTTTATACTTCTTCTAGTGTGGCAAATGCCACAGGGGTTTTGGAGGCTGGAAAATTATCCAGTCGATTTTTCCCGCATGCTCGTCTGCGAGGATGCGCAACCGGATGTATTGATGTTTCCCGGTTGTGA
>JAKLIG010000010.1 GCA_022709735.1 Patescibacteria group bacterium
GTACTCCGCTTTTCTTTGCGGCTGCGGCACAATTTAAAACAGCTGATAATTGCGGAACGCCTGCGCCAGCCACGATTCTAGTAGTGCAAGCAGAGCCGGGTCCAACGCCAATTTTTACCGCGTCAGCCCCAGCTTTAATTAAATCTTTTACTCCTTCTGGAGTGGCCACGTTGCCGGCAATTACTTCTTGTTTTGGAAATTTCTTTTTTAAAGTTTTTAAAGCCTCAATGGCCAAAGCGGAATGGCCATGCGCGATGTCTAAAACTAAAATATCCGCGTGGTTTTTGATTAACTTTTCCGCTCTTTCCATAAAATCTCCGGACACGCCAATGGCTGCGCCGACCAAAAGCTGGCCCCTTTTATCTCTGGAAGCATCGGGGAAAGAAATGGTTTTTCTGATGTCTTTAGCGGCGATTAATCCCACCAATTTATTTTTCTTATCAACCAATGGTAATTTTTCTATGCGGTGCTTGGAAAATAAATTTTCCGCTTCCTCCAAAGAAATGCCGGGTTTGGCCGTAATCAACTTTGGTTGGGGAGTCATCACTTCTTTGATGGTTTTGTTTTTGTTGGTTTGGAAAGCCACATCTCGTCTGGTAACGATACCCATTAAAATCCCATTTTTGTTTACCACCGGAAAGCCGTTGATGCCCGTGTCCGCTGTCAATTCCTCGTAATCATTAATAGTTTGCTCAGGAAAAAGAGTAAAAGGATTGTCGATAATGTAATTAGTAAATCTTTTTACTTTTTTGATTTCTTCAATTTGGCGCTCAAGGGTCGTGAAGCGGTGGATGATGCCAATGCCGCCCATTTGCGCCAAAGTAATGGCCATTTTTGATTCGGTCACGGTGTCCATATTGGCGGAAACAATGGGCAGATTTATTTCTATATTTTTAGTGAGGTCTGTTCTTAGGCTGACATTTTTCCTGGATTTAATTACTGAATATTTCGGTTCCAGTAAAACATCATCATAAGACAGGCCCAAAGGGAATTCATTTTTCATAGGATATATAGAAAGCAACCAACATATTTTAACACAAAATTTGAAGTGATAATAGGACTAAAAGCAACGATTTTCAGGACGGGTCAGAAAATCATTTAAAATATTCCGGAAACTCTCCTTTTTCCCAGGGAAAAACTACCCATTCGCCTTGTTCAGCCATTCCATAGAAATCAGGATAAAATTTGCAATTAGCCGTATTTACCACCAGCGATGCGGTTTTAATCTCGCCGGGTTTATATTTGTTCACAACCGCATCCAGAATTCCCTTAAGCGATGTCCCAGTATCAGTTATTTCATCGACAAATAATAGTTTCTTACCAATTAGATCTATTTCCGGAAGATAAGTGATTTTTAACTCTTTTTGTTTATCTTTTTCGTAAGAATTGGCGGAAACGGTAAGAATGTTATAAATATCCAATTTCTTGATTAAGAAATAGAGAGGAATTAATCCGCCAGTTGTTATGCCGACAATATAATCTGGTTTAAAACCGCTGGCTTTGATTTTGCCAGCTAATTTGTCTGTTATTTCTTCAATATCCTCCCAGGAAAGTTTTTTCATAACTCTCTGCTGCGTTGGTTGTGGCTGTGTGCTTCGGTCTAGAAACACCACGCATTAAGCATTATAAGGCCTTTTTAGAGCCGATGGAAGATGATGGAGTGATGCGTCTCGGTCTTGGGTAAAATTAGACAAATGAGACGGTCCAAGGGTTATCCTCGGATTATTATCAAATAAAAAACACCTTGCCATCCCAGGGTGTTTTCATAGAAGGTGCGTCTTTAGGTCGCCAATCTTGGGCTAAGCCAGAACAGATAATTATTTTAACCAACCATTTCTCAAGCCCTCAAGCTCTACCAACTCGATCGCGTTTTCTAAGTGACCTTTTTCTTATTCACGTGTTTCTGGTGTGATTTTATAAGCGTAAACATATTTGGTAGTATAATCACCACCTCCAATATCTCCTTTGCATCCAAGGCGAAGAAAATATTCTTCTATCGATCTTGCGTCATCCGAGTTTTTACATTCTTGCCAAGTCCCATCATGTTTTACGTTATGGTCTTCCGTTAATCTTTTTGTTGGATCGGATGCAATTCCAATATACCAATTTGTATATATTGCGCCTCTGCTTTCTATGTAGGTTTTAATGTCTTGTATGGCAATTTCTTTGGTTATCATTTTTTAGCTATAAACTTTTCAGTTCATTAATGTTTTTAAACTTTAGGAAATGTCGACCTTTCTAATGGCCTTCCATTGTTTATAAGTTTAGTATTTTTTATCTTTTGGGGGACAGGGGTCTTTCCCATAGCTATCTTTATCTTGGATTGTCCCGTCTTTTCCGTGAATTACATGTTCAACTTCTAATTTTTTGGCTAGAGATGCTCCTTCGTGTTGAGTAACATCTTTAGTCCTATGAATTGAAATTGGTTTTTCTTGTCCTTCTTTTTTAACGGCCCAATTATTGCCCCAAGGAACAGTGTGAATATTTTTTGCCATATTTTTATAATTTAGGTTTTTTTATAACTTGAACGACCTTTCCGTTGATTTGATAATCATCATCGGGGTGTATGTGGATTGGAGGGAAGTCTTGTGTGGATTCAGATATTAAAACTATTTGGTTATTATCCTTATCAAAATGATATTTTTTAATATTCGCCATTCCGTCAATAATAGATAAAACGGTGTCTCCATCCAATGGTTTTTTCTCCTCGCTATCTATAAGTAAATAATCACCGTCTTCAATTGTTTTGCCATTAATAACGGCTTGATCCATAGAGGGGCCGCTGGCCTTGAGGGCAAAAAGTTTATGATTATTTCTTTGACCGATAAGGGTGCTTGATACTCTAAGATAACCGGCAATGTTTGATTCCGCCAATAGTTCAGCGGGACCGCAATTGGCCGATCCTAAAATGGGAATTGTTAAAAGCTTTGATCTATTCCTTAGTAATCCCTTGGCCCAACTTGGTTGTGTTTTTTCTATTATTCCTTTGACCTTGTCAACACGGATAAGCCCCATTTTTTCTAGCTGATTTAGATGATGCTTAATCTTTTGGGGGGATCGGGATGGCTCCCCAATAAGATCGGCTATTTCACGCAATGATAGCTGTCCCAGGTTCTTTTCTTGGGACAACGCAAGGATTCTTTCTTGAATGTTGTGCATATGTTCCCATTATATTCCAAAATTTTTGAAAAGTCAAGTCTCTTGACACCGTTGACAGGAAATAATCGTTGGGTGTATAATAACCATGTACTGGAAAATTCCAGGCGAAGCACCTTTCACTGTTAATAAATTTTTCGAAACTTGACCACGGAATTTCTCACTCCGGGGTAATACGTAATGACGTTCATAGAGAGTCTCTTTTTAGAAAAAGAGAAAATGGACCGAGTAATCTCGAAAAATATTGCCTCTATAAAAGGGTAGTGTTTTTTGATGTTTCTCGGTCGATAATATTAAAAAGCACCATTCTTATAAAGGCTGGTGTTTTTTAGTCGTTAAACATAAAACTAAACAATATGAACAATCAAAAAATTAACATCGTTGAAGTCCCGATCAATAAACTTCGGGCGGCGGAATATAATCCACGCAAGCATTCCGAGGAACAATTAAATCAGCTTAAGGAATCAATCAAAAAATTTGGCCTTGTTGATCCGGTTATTTGCAACAGCGCGCCGGAACGAGAGGGAATCATAATCGGCGGTCATATGAGATATAAGGCGGCTAAGGAGTTGGGGCTAACAGAAGTGCCGGTTGTTTATCTGAATATTTCCGATATTGAACGCGAAAAAGAATTGAATATCAGACTTAATAAGAATACTGGTGAATTTGATTTGGATCTTCTGGCTAAATTTGACGAGGATTTCCTATCGGATATTGGTTTTGACAGCGAAGAGCTCGACG
Organism: Patescibacteria group bacterium; assembly: GCA_022709735.1. Lineage (GTDB taxonomy): Bacteria > Patescibacteriota > Minisyncoccia > Moranbacterales > UBA2206 > UBA2206. The sequence goes on from JAKLIG010000010.1 coordinate 3,898, forward strand.
ACGTTTTCGGCATAGAAGAAGATCCGGAAATATTTGATTTGGAAGCCGAGTTAAGAAAATTAAGTATAGATAAGGTAACTGTGAAGCTAGGTGATATTTATGAGTTAAATGGTTCGCGTTTAATGTGCGGCGATTCAACCGTTGAATCTGACGTTCTAAAGTTAATGGGTAATGAAAAGGCCGATATGTGTTTTACTGACCCGCCATACATCCTTGATTATTTAAAAGGTAAAAAGAAGAATGGCAAGTCAATAGAAGGGTTTGGATATAAGCGAGACCGTAAGTATCTTGGCACCGACGTGTTACCCCCTGATTTTACGGAAAAATGGATGGCCAATATCCATAAAATTCAGAAAGAAAACTTCAGTATTATTTGCTACGAAAACTGGAAAAATATCCGGACCATTTGGAATGAAATGGAAAAGTACTGGAAGGTAAAGAATATGATAGTCTGGCACTTGCCAAACCGCGTCCAAGGATTTGCAGCCAAAAACAAATTCTTTAATAAACACGATATCGCTATGGTAGGGACTTCAAGTTCCGGCTCCTTAAATACCGATGACGAGAATGATGAATTACTCGAAAATGAATATGAATCAGCTCTTTATGCTATTTCCGGAAAACCGCATTGGGAATCGTACGAAAAAGGTAAAAAAATCTGCCCAACCGACTTTATTGAATATAAAGCATCGGATGAAAAATCATCCGGCCAAGGAATTATCTTTGGCACCAAACCAGTCGAAATTCTCATTCCATACATCAAAGTGCTTACGCAGAGAGATGACCTTATTATCGAGCCATTCGGCGGAAGCGGCTCAACCCTTATGGCGGCCATTAGAATGAAGCGCCGATGTTTCTTAATGGAGAAATCTCCGGTGTATGCCGAAGTGATTATAAAAAGATGGGAAAAAGAAACTAATCAAAGGGTAATTAGAATAGATGATTGATAAATCTATTAGAAAGCAAATATTAGAAGAAATTGAAAAAAGTGGAAATGTCTATTTCGCTTGTACAAAGGTTGGATTATCCAGAGCCACGTTTTATAGGTGGAAAAAATGCGATGACAAATTTAGTAAAAGCGTGGACCGAGCGTTTCATTCAGGTCGAATGGCCATGTGTGACGTTGCCGAGCATATGCTTATGAAAAAAGTGAAAGAAGGAGAGATGAAAGCTATTGTTTATGTGCTTGCGCACAATTCCAAGATTTATAGACCAAGAAACAGCACTAAAGTAATTCTGGAACACAGAAGTGACAAGAATAATAATCCGCCAGCATATGAAAGAACACTCGAAGATTTATTAAGGGAAGAGGATGAGAGAAGGAATAAGCAAGCGAAGCTCGACGATGTTAAAGATATTGGTTCGCCAACCATATCTCCTCTCACTCAACATGACATACCTATTTAGTTAGCTTTGTAAACAACTGCATTAAAAGGGTTTGCAGTTGTTTTAATAATCCTAAAAGGACATCAATTAATGTTTTAGTTTCTTTAACGTCATTTTTTATACTGACGATTTCGGCGCTTAAATTAGCCACTGCGCTTTTTAACTGCTCATTCTCAACCAATAAATATTCAATCTTATCATTTTGCAATCCCTCTCCGGTGTGCACTCCAAACTTTTCATCTACAACTGGAACAAATACTGCCCTAACTGGCAATGCCAATGCTATTAAAATGATTATTACTATTAGTGATTTTTTCATATTATTTTGTAGGAATCGTCCCTCCAGAAATATACTTAAACTCGACCGTTCCTTTTTGTATGGCTGGATTATAAGACGTAATAATTTTAAATGGACTCGATTGGCCAGGAAGAATTGGGTTATAATCTATGAGAGCATCATCGGATTTAATAA
>JAKLIG010000011.1 GCA_022709735.1 Patescibacteria group bacterium
CCCGTTCCCATTCCGAACACGGAAGTGAAAGTGCTTGGGTCCGATGGTACTTGCCCGAACACGGCTGGGAGAGTAGGATATGCCGGCATATAAAAGATCTGGTGTTTTTTGTTTTTAAAATAAAAAACCCTTCTTGGTTTAAGGCCAGGAAGGGTTTTTCGTTTCGTTGGTTTTTAATTTGAAATAATCTCTCAGGAATTCCGGATTTCTGATTTGAAGGCCGAAGTAGTATAAATTCTTGTCGCGGTTGGTAAAAATAAAAGGGTTCAGCTTGAAATAAAGCATTAGGTAAAAAACCAAAGCGCGGCCGGTTCTTCCGTTGCCGTCTATAAACGGATGGATAAATTCAAATTCGTAATGGAGATCGGAAATGAGTGATAAGACATCGGTTTTTTCCGGAAGCTCTATTTGATGCCAGTTGGTTTTTAAAACGAATTTTCGCATGTATTCCGGAATTTCAGCGCAGGGCGGACAATAATGGCAGCCAATAGAAACTGTGACGCGGCGATAATTTCCGGCGTCTTCGTTTGAAAGCGGGAAAAGCAAATGATTTTTTGGAATTTGTTTTTCCGTTTTTTGGATTTGCTCTTCAAGTATCAACTTGTGGATGAATTTAATGTCGCCTTCGGTTAAAAGATGTTTTTTGTCAGTGGCTAATTTTTCCAAAAAAAGAATGGCGCCGACATGCCCGTCCGAGTTTTCTTTTTTTAAGCATTCCTTGATGGCGCTTTTGTCGTCCTCTATGCTTTCGATTAAATCCGATTCAAAAATAAAATTCGCCAGAAATTCCAATCGTTCCATTTTTTCCTCCTTTGTAAAAAACTATTATTAGTTTACCTTAAATAATATTTTAGTCAATTCCCCAGAACCTTTTTATTTTTAAGTGGTCTCGGCCGAAAGATTTAAGATGGCGCATATCGTTTAAGTCGCTCAAAATTACTCCGAAGCCGAAGAAAATCAGATAAAGACCCCATGATTTATGGAAGGAAATGTAAAATATAATTCCCGCAACTAAAATGATTAAACCGTAAATCCAGTGATGCAGGAAGTTTATTTTATTGCCAAGAAAAAAATGGCCAGCTCGGCCAATTAGATAACCAAAAACTGAGACAATTAAATTACCGATAATGTTCTTCATAAATTTTTGTCAAAAAAGATAATTATTGCCTTTTCTTTCGGCGTTTTGACGTGTTTACATTTCTTCAAATCAATGCCGCCAATAGTTAAGATATCAAACAATTCCTGCGGTTCATATCTTACGCCGCTTTCAAAAGCCCGATTTTTATTAAGCGGTTCGCGGATGATTAAAGAATTGAAATTTTTAATGATTTTAATCAGGGTTTCTTTTGGGTTTTCAAAATGATGCAGGACTCCCCATAAAATTCCCAAGTCTCCGGAGGGGTTTTCAATCTCAACATCCATATTTTCTACTTCAATGCCTTTTTGCGTCGCCGCTTCCGCTAAGGAGGGGGAAAGCTCCAACCCCTTAAACGATTTGGGCCGCAAGATCTCTTTTAACTGCAAGCTTGTTTTTCCGTTACCGCAGCCAATATCAATGACGTCTCTGTTCGAATAAGAAGCCGGCAGATTTTCTTTCAAGAGGCGCAGCTCTTCTTTAAGATTATAACAGGAAAGGTTGATGCCAAAAGAATAGGCGAGTTTTTCAAAAACTTTTATCATTAATCTTTTTTCTCAAAGCGGTCTTTGTCGCGTTTATAGCACTTGTCCATTATTCTGGCAAAAACCTCATCTAAGTCAATTTTTTGCGAATTAGCCAGGCAAATCAGGGTGAAAAGAACGTCGCCGATTTCATCACCCAAATCTGCCGTGTTTTCGTTCTCTTTCTTTTTCTTTGGGCCGTAAATGTGATTGACTTCGCGCGCCAATTCGCCGACCTCTTCAGTGAGGCGGGCCAGTATTTCATGGGGTTTCCAATAGCCGATTTTGTATTGGTTAACCCAGTCGTCAACTTTTTTCTGGATATCTTTTATGGGCATATGAGTAAAATTTGTACCATCTAAACCGCACTAATTGAGTTTATCGACGTTCTTTTCCATTTAACCAAGATAATTAAGCCAATAATAACAAACAAGGTCATTGCTGCCATTGCGATGCGATAGCTTATTTGTTGAATACCCAGCCCAGCTATAATTCCTCCCCAAGCCAAAGGACCGAATAATGTCGCGACTCTTTCAACTATTGCATAAAAAGAAAATCCATAACTAAGTTCTTCCTTTTTTAATATTTTACTTAAATATGCTCTTGTTGTAGCCCACATTGATCCAATAAGTGATCCCACTAAAACAGAAAAGATAGATAAAAATACTAGCCCTTTAGATATAGCAATTAATGGAATTAAAATTATCCAACCAATTAAAATGTATTTCAATGTTTTAAATGCTCCAATCCTATCCGCAATTCGACCAGAAACCAAGCCACCGATTGCAGACATTAATAATACGCCCATTAATAAAATATTTTTTATTGTATCGGATACTCCAAAAACTCTTTCCATATATATTGGGTAATTGTTTGTAATAGTTACTAGGGCATCGTTAAAGAAAAAGAATGCTACGAGTATAGGAGCGGCAATTGAAATTGAGAAGAAAACAACCATTTTTTTAAAATACTCTTTCTCCCCATCTTTCAAAATTTTGATATCAATTTTTCTTTCTTTTGGTCGGCTATCCTTGAAGAAAAGCATCATTGGTAAGGCGAGTATAATAAAAATAAGCAACGAAGGAAATAGTGGTTGCAATCTAGTGGCCGATAGCGGGATGGCAACTGCCAGCCCGAGTACTTGCCCCAAACTATTAGAAAATTGACCAATACCAGAAGCTCTTCCTCTATGTTCTGTATCGGCGACATCTTCAATTAACGAATTGTAAAACACAAGAGATAGTTGGTAAAAATATTGCCCTATTAAAAAACAAATGGCAATAATAAATATATATTGCACTCCTAAATATGCAAAAACAGTGGCCAGCCCATAACTTAAAAAAGTTCCTACTGTGGTAAAATTTAATAGATATTTTCTGCCACCATGCTTATCGGTAAATGCGGCCAAAGTCGGGGCGGAAAGGAATAATATTATGGAGGTTATCGCAAAAATCGCGTTATACCAAAAATCAGAGAGTCCGCCATCAATAATCATCCACTGGGAAAAATATAGAAGAAAATTAACAAAAACAAAGGAGTTTGCAAAATCATATAAAGACCAGTAGAAAAGCTTTTTCTTATTCATATTTTTGGATATCTTTTATGGGCATGGGGGTAAAATTGAATGATTTGGGTTAATTTTCCACAAATCTTTCTATTTTTTTCAATTGAAAAGTTTTTTATTTTTTAGGACTGTTGTTCTCGAGAGCACCTCGGATAGAAACCCAAGGGTTTCGTTAAGGCCGGGATAATAATCAGTAGGATGTGCACATTCATTACGTTTATTAAGTAAACCTTGTAATGCTTTCGTTTCCGATTTAGTACAAAGATTGAGGAGAAATACGGATTCAATGATTTGATATTCGGTAATAGTTTCTCGTAAGTCATCAATATTTTTTATTTTCCATTTTGGCCTTATTTTGTTAAGTTTTTTACACCCATCTTCTGTTAGCTTATTTTCTAGAAAATCCATAAATGCCGCCCACGCCATCACGTGTGCGGCCCTATAGCATTCTTTTTCGAGACAAGTAAGCGCTTGTCGAAAAAGATCATCCTGCTTTAAGTTGAGATTGGCAAGGGTCTGGTAGCTGGATCTTAGTGTTACAATTCTTGATTTAGAATCCTCTTGCGTTCCGAATATTTTATGAGCCTCAACCTCAAATCCTTTTGCTTTTTTAAACCATTCCTTGACGATCATTTAATTAGTTATCAAGAATATGTTTCTTGAGGGCCTTGAAGAAGTTTTCATAAACAGCGGGGTCAGTGCTCGGCGGTACTTGTAATTCTATATTAATATTAATTGGGGGATAATTTTTAATGTTGGGAGTTATAATATTACTCCCACCGTTTCTGTCTGGTGCATCATTAGCGCCGTTCTTGTTTGTGTCACCCGCTTCGTTAGTAAATTTGGCCAGGGAACATAATGCCTTAAAGGTTCCCGCAGTTGCCTTTAGGGCTTTTTCACCCAAAGTAGTATGGCTTGAGAAAAAATTATAGAGAGACTCATCATCTTTTTGATATGCATCCGAATACACCGAGAATAAATCGGCGTAAGCTGTCTTAATCGCATTTCCTAAAACGATATCTCTTTGGCCACCTCTATATTTTTTATAATTCTCTGTTGGTGCACCGTCAGAACCTAAGAAACCTATAAATTTCAGAATGGGTATAACGGGTCTGTCATTAGGGCTTTTATAGCCTAAGGACTGGAGATATTTAATTGTAAACTTAGCTGGTGAACCAGTTTTGGGGATTGCCTCAATCGCGCTCTTCAGTGTGCCAGTTTTTGTAATGTATGGATAGTTTTTCATATGTATATAATATCCCTTTTTGTTTATCCTTTCAAGCCTTCCTAAATAGTGCAGAAAATAATCTATTACGGTTTCGTAATTGCCTTACCAAGACGATTCTTGATGAAAAATATTGTCCGCAGAAGGGGTGTCCCACCAAAGGCGGGTAAAGATTCCTCTTCCTCCGCAAATTTTTCGTGCCATAGGGGCACAAGAAAAATTTACTCCCCCAGAGCCCGGGTTTTTAAAAAAGCAAAGCAGTTTGCTTTTTTAAAATACCCTTCGAATTCCTACCATTTTCAACCTTGTGACAATTGTCAGCCACTTAAAAGTGGGCTGCAATTGTCAAAGCGGAAGGGGTGGGATTCGAACCCACGAGACCCCTTCCGGGGTCAAGGTTTAGCAAACCTTTGCCTTAAGCCACTCGGCCACCCTTCCTAGTTTAATAAAGTATTTTTTAAAAGGTACTTTATCCTTTCTCTACCTTTGCCAGACTTTAAAAATAACTCTTCCCTTCTGGCATCGCTTTTACTAATGAAAGTTTCTAAGTAAACTAATTTCCAAGGGGTAAAAGCTTTGGTTGAAAGAACCTTGCCAGCGTTGTGTTCTCCCAAGCGCTTCTTAATGTTATTGGTAGACCCCTTATAAATTTTTCTGTGTGATGGGCTATATAAAATATATACGTAATACATATTTTTTGCCACTTCCGCCCAAGGCGGACCAGCCTCGGGCTGGCGGCCATCCTTCCTGATATATTTGTTATTATTTTATCACAGTGCTGAATTTTATCAACTTTTCGCTTGTTTAGGCGGTTTTTATTATGTTATAATAATATAATGTTAGAGCATGAGACTAAGGCGGTTGTTTTGGCTAAGGAAATAATAGGCGAGGCAGACGCGCAGCTCAGCCTCTATACGGAATTATTGGGGAAAATTGATTTGACTGCCAGAGGCTTAAAAAAGATTACTGCCAAATTATCCCATCATTTGGAGCCTATCAATTTGGTTAATGTTTCTATTGTCACGGTTAATCACAAGCATTTAACCAGCGCTTTAGCTATCAAGAACTTTCCAAA
>JAKLIG010000012.1 GCA_022709735.1 Patescibacteria group bacterium
TTGAAATAACCAGCCAGAGGTTAGTCGATAATAGAATTTACTGCGTTAACGTTAAAAACGAAGGAGCTGCCGGAAGCGTTTATTCGTCATACGTTTATACCACTCCCAGGAATGGACAATTAGTTTCGGTCAGCTTCGTCCTGCGCTATCTAAATTGTGGCAACTATGAGGAAGAGAGAAATCAGGCTTGTACGAGCGAGCGAGAGGCGTTTGATCTTGACGCGACGGTCGATCACATAATCCAGACCATCAAATGGGATTTATCCCAATATAACAGCCTTGCCAGTCAGATAGCGAGATGCATGGTAATGAGCGATACGGCAAGCAAAGAAAAATGCGATGAGCTCCTGAAACAGATTACCGATTTTGACTCCTGCGTTATGGCGGGTTTCTCCATAATGAAATCCAATCCGCCTCAATGCGTCACGCCTGACGGCCGGACCTTTATTCAGGTCAATTAATAATTCAACGGCACCTTGCCCTCCGAAGTTATAAAAAAAGAAATATCGCTGATATAAATTGAGAAGACTAATTAGTTATATGATTGATTTTAGAAAATTCTTTCGCAGTTTAAAGATTGCGATTTCCGGCTTTAAAATTACGTTCCAAAAAGAACAGAGTTTCAGAATCCAAGTTTTTATGGGATTGTTAGTCGTCCTTCTGATGTTTATTCTGAAATTAAATCCTCTGGAAAAATCCGTTTTAATTATAGTTATTGTAATGGTTTTGAGCTTAGAATTGATTAATTCTCAGATTGAAAGATTTTTGGACGTTGTCCAGCCCAATTATCAACCGGAAGTAAAAGCAATTAAAGATATTTCTGCCGCCGCCGTTCTGGCCGCCGCTTTTGGAGCGGCGGCGGTGGGAATCATAATTTTACTTCCACATTTATTCGGTTTGTTCGGGTAAGGTTTTGCCGTTTGGCGTAAATTTTGCTACAATAAAAAAACGAGTAAAATGTTTACCCCTAAAGATAACCAGAAAAAAATACCAGCCGCTGATATTATTTTTTACTTTTTGTTGCTTCTTTTGGCGGTTTTGGTCTTTTCGCATTTTGCGGAACTGGAAAAGATTTTCGCTCTTTTCAAACAAATTAAACCTTTTTGGTTTATTTTAGCTCTGCTCACCCAAGTTTTTACTTACTTTTTTACTGCCAATATTTATCACAGTCTTTTGGCGCTCTACGATCAGGGGTCTACCATTAACCGTTCCGATCTTTTCAAAGTTTCCATAATTTCTCTTTTTTTGAGCCAGGCCATTCCAACTGCCGGATTAAGCGGCGGCAGCTATCTGGTGCATTTTCTGCAAAAGAAAAAACTGTCGCCGCGCAACAGTTTTTCCGTGTTTATTCTGGGCATATTTTGTTCTTATTTTTGTAATCTTTTAGCTTTATTTTTCGGCATTTTTTATATAGCCGCTACCATCGGAAGGGATTGGGACGGGTCTTTGACGGCCGTGATTGTTGTGGGCATCTTTTTGCTGATTTTTCTAAGTGCGCTAGCTTTGTTTTTCGGCAGTAAAAACGCGACCTCATATATCAGCGGTAAAGTTGCAAAGTATAAGTGGTTAAAGCGCATCGTTGATAAAAGCCAGTTGAAACTTCCCGGCGACGAGGCTCCCGACGATAATTGGGAGAGTCCCTGGAAGATTGTTAAAAATAAATTTCATTATTTATGGCGACCCATCTTTTGGCAATTTATGGAATTTTTGGCCGATGCCGCCACCATTTTTTTGTTGTTCTACGGCCTTAATTTTCGGCCGAAATTTTTGATTATTTTCGTCGGTTTGATTCTGACGAAAGTTGTGGCTCTCGTTGCCATTTCTCCCGGCGGCTTGATATTTTTCGAGGGAGCAATGGTTTTATTCTACAATGCCTTTGGCATTCCTCTTGATTTGGCCGTGGTTGTAACGCTGATGTTCAGGGCCTTATCTTTTTGGCTGCCTATGCCGCTTGGTCTTTTTCTCTATGGGCATTTAAACAATTCGAATTCCGAAGAAAAAAGGGAACAGCCAGTTTCCTAAAGGAGCCGTTTAGCTAATTCGTAAATAATAATGGAATAATAACTATCCAACATATATGGAAAATAAAAAAGGAAAGATCAAAATTACCAAGAATGGACCGTATCTTATAAGTGGCGCCTTGGCGTTAAGCAAGGAGATTATTATCAGCGATAAAAACGGCGATTCAATCGGCTATGAAAATGGTCAGAAATACGATTGTCCGGCAGAATACGCTTTATGTCGTTGCGGCGCATCAAAAAATAAGCCGTTCTGCGACGGCAGTCACGAGAAGGTTGCTTTTGACGGTACTGAAGCTGCCAGTAAGGAAGATTATTCACGGCAATGTGAAAAAATAAACGGTCCTGAGCTTGAATTGGATGATCTGCCCGAACTTTGCGCGCTGGCACGGTTTTGCCATGATCAGCGAAGCGATGTGTGGAATAATACCGAAGGGTCGAATGACCCCAAGACAAAAAATGAAGCAATCCGGCAAGCCTGTTTGTGTCCATCGGGCCGATTGGTGGCGCGTGATAAAAATTCCGGTGACCCTATCGAACCGAAACTGAATCAGGAAATAGGCCTGATTGAAGATCCGGAAAAGGGAGTCAGCGGCCCCATTTGGCTTAAGGGCGGAGTGGAGCTGGAGGGAGTAAATGGGGAAAAATATGAAACCAGAAATAGGATGACCCTATGTCGTTGCGGCAAGTCAAGAAATAAGCCCTACTGCGACGGGACACACATAGGAAGCAGATTTAACG
>JAKLIG010000013.1 GCA_022709735.1 Patescibacteria group bacterium
CCCAGTTCTTTGACTCTTTTTTTCAAAAAATTTCGGTATTTTTCCCCTTCAAAGTCCAAAACTCCCGGGTGGGTCTGACCAATAATTACCCCGACCACCCCAGGGTAGACCTTGGCAATTTTAGCAACAGCTTCAATGGTATATTCAAGACCTTTATTTTCCGAAATTAAATTAATACTCCCGAGAACCAATTTACTCGCAAGGCCTTTTTGTTTTTTATAATGCTCTGTTGAGCTTAAAGGAATATCGGGAGTCCCATGAGGAATATAAACAATCTTATTTTTATCTACCCTATAATCTTTAATTAATTTTAGTCGACTATCTCTGGCCATAACCGTAATTCCGCAGACTATTTTCCCTAATTCCTTGAGAACCTTACCATAATCACTCTCAGCCTCTTTGGGAATGGTATGGCAGGTCATTATTAATGGTTTTTTTATCATTTTGGCAAAATCAACGGCAAAGTCACCAAAATTACCGCCAAAAATTCCAAACTCGTGCTCAATTAAGACCACATCGCAGCCAGAATTATTTATATAATTGGCCGCTTGAATATAACTTTCGAGTTCATTTCTTTTTATTTTGCATTTAACCTCCCAAGGAAATTCCAAGTTCTCCTCTCCCTCTTTAACAATTGCCATAATCTCTGCCAGAGCATAAGGATTGAGCATGTTAATGGCCGTAGTTAAATCTTTAGTAAAGGTAGCAATCCCACACTTTTGTGGAATATAGGTTGAGACATAAATAGCTCTCATTGCCTTTCTCTTTTTAATTAGATTTGAAATTTTAGCCTTCATTTTTTAATGATTCGAGGAGCTCGGATAGAGACATACTGACTAGCCCTATTCTTAGATCAGCCGCACCGTAATATATGTATAGTATATCATTTTCCACCACTGCCCCTGTAGGAAAGACGACATTATCCACCATTCCTTCTTTTTCCCAGTTTTCTTTTGGTTCAAATAAGGGATATGGCAATCTTTTCAATACTTTTCGGGGATCTTTTTTGTCGAGCAAAGCCGCACTGGCTCGGTAAATTTTCAAATTATTTATAATTTGAACTGAATGATAAATCAAAAGCCAGCCTGCCTCAGTGTCAATAGGCACACAGCCTGCTCCTACATAAGCACTTTCATAACCACTCACTGGATCGAGAATTATATGTTTATCAAGCTCGGATAAATATTTTTTCCAGTAATCTAAATTTAAGTCCTTCCACTCATTAAAAGTGATTAATTGTATCCCTGGCAAAATCCGATGTAGAAGGGCAATTTGACCATTAATTTTTTGAGGGAAAAGCACTGCATCTTTTTCCCAGAGTAATACATTATCGCCATTAATACTTCTATATACTCTTTCAAAGAGTTTATATCTGGGATTAAGTTTTGTTTTTGCCCTAAAAATATTTTCTGCCTCATCATAAGAAATTTTGGGAATAATTACTCCTTCTTTTTTAAAATGGACCAGATCAGTTGAAGTGGCCAACGCTACGGTCGCATTTTTACCATCGTAGGCGGTATAAAGTAGAAAATATTTACCATCCAAAAAAGTAATCCTCGGATCTTCTACTCCCCCTTCTTCGTAGTCAAACTCAGGCACTATTATCGGCTTTTCACTTTGAAATATTACTTTTCCCTTTTTTAAATGACAACAAGCAATCGTAGAAATATTATCCTTATTTACCGCCCGGTAAAACATATAGGTGATTCCGTCAACCAAAATACAACCCGGATTTAAAACCCCATTAGCTTCAAAGTCTACTCCCCATCTTTTTTCCAAAATTATGCCCTTATAATTTACTTTTATCATTAAAATCTTCCAAAATTTTTTAATC
>JAKLIG010000014.1 GCA_022709735.1 Patescibacteria group bacterium
GGGTTTAATCAAGATTGATTTTATCAATCCGCGGGATTTTACCGCGGATAAACATCATAAAGTTGACGAAAAGCCGTTTGGCGGCGGTCCGGGAATGGTGATGCAAATTGAGCCGATTTATAAGGCGCTCCAATCCGTCAAAAAAAAGAACCAAACCCCTAAATCGCGAGTTATTTTGTTTAGCGTTAAGGGAAAAAAATTTGACCAAAAAATGGCAAAAAGATTTTCTAAATTAGACCAAGTGATAATGATTTGCGGAAGATATGAGGGGGTTGATGAAAGGGTGGCGAAATATATTGCCGACGAAGAAGTTTCGGTCGGGGAATATATCTTAACCGGCGGAGAAATTCCTGCAATGGTGGTTGTTGACGCTGTTAGCCGTTTTATTCCAGGAGTTTTGGGAAAATATGAATCGCTTGAAGAAATAAAGGGTAGTTATCCGGTTTACACGAGACCAGAATGCGTTATAATAAAAGGGAAAAAAAGAGCAGTGCCCAAGGTTTTACTTTCAGGTAATCATAAAAAAATAGAGGAGTGGAGAAAAAAATAAAAATGAAAAAAATAAATCTCGGCATCTTTTTTGGCGGCAAATCAGCAGAACACGAAATATCACTTATTTCGGCCAAAAATATCATAGATATCATCGATAAAAATAAATATAATATTTTCCCTATTGGCATTAATAAAAATAATGAATTCTCTTTTTATGGTGGCGACCATTATATTTTAGATAGTCACGATGCCAAAAAAGTACACCTAAGTAAAAGCGGGAAACCAATAACTTTCTCTTTGCGAAACAACAGAGAATTTATTGGAGTTTTGGACAAGAAACTTAAAATAAAATTAGATGTCGCCTTTCCGGTTCTGCATGGTAGTTTCGGTGAAGATGGGACCATTCAAGGGATTTTTGAGGTGGCGGGCCTTCCCTACGTTGGCGCAGACGTTCTCGGATCAGTTATCGGAATGAATAAAGATATAGCAAAAAAGATATTGGAGGGCAGTGGCATCAAAATGGCCAAGTTTTTGGTTTTTGATGCAGCAAATAAAGATAAGATTAATTTTTCGGATATCGCTTCCAAATTAAAATGTCCCTTTTTTATTAAGCCAACTAATTCGGGATCATCCGTGGGCGTTTACAAAATTAAAAGCAAAAATGATTTCGATAAAAGAATAAAAAACATTTTTAAACTTAGCAGTAAAATTATGTGTGAAGAAGCAGTTGTCGGAAAGGAAATTGAATGTTCTGTTTTAGGCAACGAAAAGCCTATTGCCTCTCTACCAGGAGAAGTTATATCCCATCACGAATTTTATTCTTATGAAGCAAAATATTTGGATGAAAATGGGGCGCAATTGATAATTCCAGCAGACCTATCGAATGGGTTAATCAAAAAAATCCAAGAGACATCAATAAACGTTTTTAAATTGTTAAGATGCAAGGGGATGGCTCGTGTTGACGGGTTTGTAAATAAGAATAACGATTATATTTTTAATGAAATTAATACCATTCCCGGCTTTACTTCTATAAGTATGTATCCCAAGCTTTGGGAAGCAAGTGGGCTTGATCCAGCCAAACTTATTGATAGGTTAATTCAATTGGCATTGGAATGATTCAATATAAGTAATCACAAAAAATAGAAGATTGGCGCCGGAAAAATCTTAAATAAGTCCGTTGATTTTTGAGGCCAGTGTGCTATCATATTATTAACTTAGTCGATTTTAATTTATTAAATTTATTATGATCGGATGGATTATTGCG
>JAKLIG010000015.1 GCA_022709735.1 Patescibacteria group bacterium
AAGGGTAGAAAAAAACTAACAGTCTAAACCCACTGACCTTTTAGGCCACCTCCCTTGAAGAAGGGAGGCTATAATAAGGTGTGTTAAAAAAAATAAACAGAGTTACCAGTAAGACTGAATTTCTGGAGATAAAGAATACGGGAGAAATGAAGGCAACAGAGTTTTTTTCAATAATATGGATGAAAAAAACAGAAAATAAAGCGTTTGGGGCCATTATCTCCAAAAAAATTTCTAAAAAGGCAGTCCTTCGAAATCAAATAAAAAGAAGATTGTTTGAAGCAGTGAGGCTAAATATGGATATTTTTCCAGAAGGATTTAGAGGAATATTTTTGGTGAAGAAAAACATACTAGACAAAAAAGAAGGAGAAATAGAAGAAGTTATCAAAACCCTTTGTTTCTCGACAAGCTCGAAACATTTCCCTTCAAAAGGGCAATATTTATGAAACAACTTATTCTCAAACTCTTAATTTTATATAAAAAATACTTATCGCGGGGGGAAAACTGCCGATTTATTCCTACATGTAGCCAATATACTTACCAGGCAGTGGAAAAATACGGAGTAATAAGGGGTCTTTGGCTTGGATTGAAAAGAATTAGCAAATGTCATCCATGGGGTGGAGGCGGGGTAGATTTGATAGAATAGAGGTCATGAATATATTTACCGCACCCTTTGTTAATGCTCTTTTTGGCTTTTATTATCTATTTGGCAATTTGGGCTGGTCAATTATTGCGGTGACGATAATTATTAGACTGGTTTTAATGCCTTTGGTGCTGCCGAGCTTGAAGTCGGCTAAAAAGATGCAGGAGCTGCAACCAAAACTTAAGAAATTACAGGAAAAATACGGAAAAGATAAAGAGGGTCTCGCTAAGGCCCAAATGGAATTTTATAAACAGGAAGGAGTTAATCCCCTATCTGGCTGTTTGCCGAATATTTTACAAATTGCGGTGCTAATGATTTTCTTTTCAGCATTTAACATGGTCTCCGGTTTTGCTGAAGGGAAAATTACCAGAGAAAGAGTCAATGAGCAATTGATTCAACAGTTTAAAGCCAGTGAAGAGTTTAAATTTAAAGATTCCTTTCTCGGAACCAATTTATCGATGACTCCGGCCAAGGCTTTGGGTGGTGGACTTAGTCCCAGTTTAGTTTTACCTTTATTTTTACTCCTTGGATCGGGTTTACTTCAGTACTGGAGTGCAAAAAAGATGATGCCAAATACCAAAGTGGATGAAACTGTGGTTAAAAAAGTAACGAAAGATAAAGAAGATGATATGATGGCGGCGATGAGAACTCAGTCAACTTATATGATGCCACTGATGACAATTTTCATCGGTTTTAATTTTTCGATAGGAATACTGCTTTACTGGTTTGTAAACAGCGCGGTAATGGCCGGACAGCAAATGTTAATGGCGAAAATTGACAGAAAATAGTGATAAAAGTTATGATAAAATGGCCACTATGGATAACAAAAAAAGAAACGAAATTATATTAAATTTAACCTGTGATTTACTGTCAAAAATTAATTTTGATGTTGACAATGCCTTTGTTGAAGATGTAGTTGGAGAAGAA
>JAKLIG010000002.1 GCA_022709735.1 Patescibacteria group bacterium
TATAACCAACTCCTCCCGCTCCTCCATGCCCACCTCCTCCGCCTGAACTTGTATTAGCTATTCCTCCGTTTCCTCCTCCAGCTCCCGAAGCATTTCCATTAGATCCATTTGTTGGAGCAGATGTTCCTCCCGCTCCACCAGTAAGGCCCTTGCCAGAAACATCAATCTTACTAGTTCCATCTATAGTTAAACTAGCCGCAGAAAGGCTGAGATAATACAAAGCAGTAGCGCCATTAGCCGTATGATTTAATGTTCCACTACTCGAAATATTCATCGCATAAGTGGAAGGCAAAACATATCGACTGGTGCCACCGGCATAGAGAGTATCCATAGTAACTGTCGCTCCGGTGATATTGAAATTTTGGAGACTGTTAGCTGTAAATGTTCCAGAATTAGTAGAAGTACCATTGACATTTAAAGTAGTAAGAGAGTTCGCTGTGATTGTTCCGGTGTTTCCATTGGTAGAAGAAAATGTAAGAGTGGTGAGATTTGGTAAAGTTATTGTTCCGGCAGAGTTCGTAAAAGTGGAAGAGAAAGTCAAAGATGTATAAGTGACAGAATTTTGAGAAAATGTCCCGGAGTTGGTAAAAGCGGTAGCAAAGGTGTCATTGGAAGAAGTTACTATTCTTCCATAAATATTGAATTCTGCACTAGCGCTAATTGTAAAGGCTGCCGTGCCTTCTGAGAAAGTTAGATTATTGAAGTTTTTAACTCCGTAAGTGGAAGAAATTATTCTGGCTCCGGGAGAATTTTGAGAATTGTTATTAAAAGTCAGATCTCCGTAAGAAGCGCTGTCTTGTTTAGTGTAGATAGAACCAGAAGCTCCATAAATACTATTATATCCTTGTCCGCCATAAGCAGTCTTGGCAAAACTGGAGCTGGAGTCGGTGGTATATATTATAGCTATGCGGCCTCCTGCTCCACCACCGCCATAATAATTACCTGAAGAATTCCCTCCTGCCCCTCCATTCGCTCTCACTGTTCCTGAACCGGTAATTGAACCTGCTGAAATCCAGATGGAACCGCCGGAACCACCACCGCCATTAAAAGCTCCACTACTACCACCAGTATTACCATTAGCTGAAATAAATCCGCCGGAATTCAAAGTTAATGTTCCAGAAATATTTAATTTGATTGCTCCGCCCCCGTTTCCCCCGGCACCACCAGCAATTTTAGTATTTTCATCCCAATAAAATCCGCCACCTCCGCCACCTCCAGAGCCAAGCGCATTCGGCTCTGTAAGCGTAGCTTGATCATGTTCGATTCCGCCGGTTACAGTTGTATAACCAACTCCTCCCGCTCCTCCATGCCCACCTCCTCCGCCTGAACTTGTATTAGCTATTCCTCCGTTTCCTCCTCCAGCTCCCGAAGCATTTCCATTAGATCCATTTGTTGGAGCAGATGTTCCGCCTGCTCCACCTGTAAGACCTTTTCCATTCGCATTAACATACCCGCCACTCTCTATACTCATATCTCCACCAACTGAAAGTCTTATCGCATGAGTATTAGAAGTTGTATTGGCCGTATGCGTAATTGTTCCACTTCCTCCAACTGTTAAATTACCAGTAATAATTAATTGATTGGTAAATCCGTTGGAAAGGGTGAGCGTGGAAGCAGCGCTTGATCCGATTGAAAGAGAATTTATTGTGACATTACCTCCAGTCAGATTCAGTGTAGGTTGGTTAGCAGCTGCAACATTAATTACCACATCATCTGCTGACTGTGGAGTAGTGCATCCAGCACCTGACCAATTTCCCGCTGTCGCCCAATCAGTGGAGCTTGTTCCTGTCCAAGTACAAGTCGCTGCATCAGCTTTCTGCGACAAAAAAACAAAAGCAAAAAATATTATTATTGCAATAAATATGTAATGAATTAACTTTTGGTTTTGGTTTATTTTGAAAAACATCTATTATCTAATTTTTAATTTTATAATTTTATAATTTTTAAATAAATTCTAAATTTTAATTTCTAAATCCTTATTTCTCTTTGCAGTTTTTAGAAATTTTAGCAAAAATTAGAGTCAGTTCATGAGCTTCCTTCCAAAGTTTTCTACATTCTTCTTTTTTATCTTCTTCTGCCACAGAAATCATTCTCGCCCAATGTTTCGATTCATTAGATTCTTTCTGGCAAATTCTGATTTTATTTATAAAATCTTTCTTTGAGCTAGCTTGATTGGCCTCCATGTAATTAGCTCCGACACTGGTTGCTGATCTGACGAATTGATTTATCAGTGGACCTGTAATTTGATTGTATTTAATGGTTTTTGTGAATTTGATTGCTTCTTCTCCAAATTTTGCACATCTTTCTTCAAGATCGTATTTCATAATTCTCTAGTTTAAAAATTTTTGTTTTAAGATTTATTTACAAAATTAAAAATTATAAAATTAAAAATTCTACCTACGGCAGATCCAAACTCAACTGATCTCCGGTCTTGAGTACTCCCGTGCCAGTGCCTCCGGCAAAATCAGCATCCAAAGTATGCGTTATAGCCGTAACTTCCGAACTGATTGAAACAGTTGCTCCGGCATTAGCATTAGCGTCTTTTGCGCTATATTTAGTCCACGCTCCCGGATCGGCTTGCTCGGCTGTATGGCCATGAGTGGCGCCAACTCCGCCTGCCCAAGAACTCTGCGCCCAACCATAAGTTGCGCCTTTGGCGATGTAGTCTTTGTAGAGAAATATTCCAACAGATATAGTTAGAAAAATAACCGCGAGAATCAGAAACTTTTTTTTGTTTTTTTTCATAGAATTAAAAATTAATTAATTATAAAATTTGAGCTCTACGCCAAAAAATAGTTGGACACTCCCAACGCTTTTTGACTACTAAATTATACCACATATTTTTTTATTGACAAAGATAATTTATGCCTGCACAATGGATTTACCAGTGTCATTCTGAACGAAGAGAAGAATCTTATAATTATTTTAATTTTATGCCTCTAAAAATAGGAATTGTCGGTCTGCCAAATGTCGGAAAGTCTACGCTTTTCAAGGCTCTCACCAAAAATCCGGTGGATATTCAAAATTATCCTTTCTGCACCATCGAACCCAATGTCGGAATTGTAAAAGTTCCTGATTTTAGACTGGAAAAATTGGCCGAAATGTCCCATTCGGCCAAAATTATTCCGACTGTCATCGAATTTGTCGATATCGCCGGCCTTGTTAAGGGCGCATCAGTTGGCGAAGGCTTGGGAAATAAATTCCTATCTAACATTCGGGAAGTAGACGCGATTGTCCAGGTTGTTCGCGCATTTGAAAATGATAAAATCATCCATGTCCATAATAAAATTGATCCAGATCATGACATTGAAATAATTAATATGGAACTGATCCTGGCAGATCTCGAAACGATCAAAAAAGTCGAGGATAGAATTGGAAAAGATGTCCGTGGAAAAAAGAAAGGAGCATTGGAGCAAATGGAAGTTTTGGAAAAAATCAAAAAAAATTTGGAAGAAGGAAAATTAGCCAACGAAACTATTTTGGATTTATCTGACGAAAACACAAAAATTATCGTTCGCGAATTGTCGCTTCTCACGATGAAACCTTTTCTTTATGCCTACAATGTCAGTGATATCAATCAAAAATTGTCTCCTGCTCTAGAAAATAGAGCTCATGTAAAATTAGATATCAAAATTGAAGAAGAACTTTTAGAAATGTCTCCGGAAGAGGCCAAAGAGTTGGGGATAAAATCTAATTTAGATGAACTGACTATCAAGGCTTATGAAATTTTGGGACTAATTACATTTCTCACAACCGGCGAAGACGAAACCCGCGCTTGGACAATCAAAAAAAATTCCACCGCGCCGATTGCCGGCACAGCCATTCATAATGATTTTAAGGATAAATTTATTCGCGCCGAAATTATCCAATGGGATGAACTTTTGAAAATTGGTTCCTGGAGCAAAGCACGAGAAATTGGCAAGCTTCGAACCGAAGGCAAAGATTACATTGTTAAAGACGGAGATGTAATAGAATTTAAAATATAAATTAGAATCTGAAAAAGATGCTTGCCCCGTAGCGAGCCATAAAATGGCTCTGCTACTGGGGTGATTGAGTTTAAGATTTAAGCTTGACTAAAAATATTCCCTCTGCTAAGCTTTAAATAATCAAGAAAGTCCAATAGTTTTCTCGCTCCGCCTCGGTGGAGATAAGAAAACTAACCTCCGTCAAGGACTTTCTTTGAACGGACTTTATTTATATAAATCGCTAATCAACACGAATTAAACCCTAATAATCACGAATTCGAGAAAATTCGAGATAAAATTAGCGTAGATTCGAGAATTATATCATTATGCAATATGAAATTTTCTATCTAATCGGCGCTTCAAAAGAAGCTGATTTAGATAACATCAAAAGCGAAGTGAAAAAAATAGTGGAAGATGCCTCGGGAAAATTCTTGGAAAAAGAAACTCTGGAAAAAAGAAGATTGTCTTATACTGTAAAACGGGAAAATCACGGGATTTATATCGCCCAAAGATTTGAGTTAGAAAACACTGAAAATTTGCAAGAAATCACAACCAAAATGAATCTCAACGGAAATATTTTGAGATTTATGTTGAGCAAAGCGGAAGATCTTCCAGAACTCAAATCCAAAGAAGAAAGAATTAATGATTCAACTAAAAAAGAAGAATTTCAAAAATCCAAAAGAGACCAAATCGCAGTTGAAAAAACCAAATCCGAAAAATTAAAAGAAGAAAAACCTGCCCGCATTGCTACGCAAAGCGTTGCAGGCGGGAAAGCAGAAAAAACCAGCGATGACGACATTGATAAAAAGCTTGAAGAAATATTAAACATTTAAATGCTAATATTTCACGAATGTTAAATCAAATGTATTCAAATTCATTCGCTTAAACATTCGCAATTATTCGCATAACAAAATAATGAATGTCAACAAAGTTATCCTAGTCGGACGGCTTACGCGCGATGTTGAAGTAAGAAACACCGCGACTGGGCAGACCGTCGCTTCAATTAGCATGGCAACTAACCGTTTTTGGAAAGACAAAAGCGGACAACGCCAAGACCAAACTGAATTTCACAATGTCGTGCTTTGGGGACGGCTCGCGGAAATTGCCGGACAATATCTTTCAAAAGGCCAAGAAACTTATATCGAGGGTCGACTTCAAACCAGAAAATATACCGCTAAAGATGGCACCGAACGAAGAGTAACTGAAATCGTCGCGGAAAATATGCAACTTGGTTCACGCGCTCAAGGCTCATCCGCTCCTTCTTCCTATAATAATCCTGCGCCAGCCAAACCAGTTGCTCCGGCACAAGAAGCTCCGGCCGAAGAAATTCCAACAATCAATTTAGACGAAGAAGAGAACGAAGTAAAAATTGAAGATGTCCCTTTTTAATTATATAACTCACTAATCAACACGAATTAAACCCTAATAATCACGAATTCGAGATGATTCGAGATAAGATTAGCGTAGATTCGAGATTTATACTATCATGGAAAATCAACAAATTGAAAAAAAATTATGCCACTTCTGCCAAAATAAGGTGAAAAAAATTGATTTTAAAGACGCCTATCTCTTGCGCCGTTTTATGAACTCGCAAGGAAAAATTTATCCGCCAAAAAGACATGGCACTTGCGCTCGTCATCAGCGAACTCTTGCAAATGCGATAAAAAAAGCGCGCACTATGGCACTCGTACCATTCGTCGCCAGATAATTTATGCTCAATATCAACGAAATAAAAACTGGCAAAAATATAATTTTGAACGACACCCCTTATGTCGTGCTTTATCACGAACATTCTAAAACCGGTCGCGCCGGATCAGTGCTTCGAACGCGCCTAAAAAATCTTTCCAATGGAACCGTTTTGGAAAAAACTTTTCAGGGCGCAGAAATGTGTGAAGAGGCAGACATCACTAAAACCAAAGCTCAATATACTTATCGGGAAGATGTGAATTACAATTTTATGGATAGCGAAATTTATGAACAATTTACGCTTTCCAAAGATGCCCTAGGAGATAATATTAATTATCTCAAAGAAGGCACCGAGGTTTTAATTTTGAATTGGAACGGCAATCCGATCAACATTGAACTGCCGATTAAAATAAAATTAAAAGTAGTCGAAGCTCCGCCGGGAATAAAAGGCAATACTGTTTCCACCGGCGGAAAAGTTGTGACGCTGGAAACCGGCGTCAAAATTTCCACTCCGCTTTTTATCAAAGAAAATGATGAAATCATAATCAACACAGAAAAAGGAGAATATGTTTCAAGAGCCTAAACTTTTTGAAAAAATCATTAAATAAAAATCTGAACTGGAAGTTCAGATTTTTATTTGAAGTTATATTCAGTTTTATTTTTACAATAACCCGACTGTGTTGAAAAGCGTGATGGTCAAGATCGGAACAAGTGCAACCAAAACGGCAAAATTTATTTCCTCCGATTCTTGCTCTTCTAACGCCCTTTTTTCGCAAGCTGGGCATTTGCATGCTTCTGTTTCCATATTTTTGTTTTTTACCCCCTTTCCAAAGGGTTTTTAATAATTAAAAAATAAAAAAGGGCGGAATTCACCCGCTCTTTCTATTAGTATTTCTATTATACCTGATAATTTGAAAAAAGTCAAGTTTTTTTCTAAAGCGTCATGCCTAAAAATAAATTCAACATAAAATTTAGAAAAATTCCAAGCGGACCGGAAAAGAAAATTATAAAAAATAATAATATTACAAAACCAAATTGCTCAAGCATAAGGAGCATCTCGGTTCGAATCGGAAAAATGGAAAAAAATAATTTCGAGCCGTCAAGCGGTGGGATTGGAATGAGATTGAAAAAAGCTAAAAAAACATTCCAAAAAATAATTATCACCAAGAGTTCAAAAAAAATGGCATTCATTGATCCGGAAATTACTTCAGAAATTTTTCCCCAATCATTGAAGTTATAAATTATATCCGCTTTCACGGCCATTGGAAGATTTATAAATTTTGCCAAAAATGCCGCAATGATTGCGATAAAAATATTTGAAAGAGGTCCAGCCGCGCCAACCATGGCCGGCCCCCATTTTTGATTTTTTAGATTATACGGATTATACGGCACCGGCTTTGCTCCGCCGAAAGCAAATTTAAAATTAGTCAGAAGCAACATCAAAACCGGAAGTCCGATTGTCATCCAAGGATCAATATGGCGTATCGGGTTGGCAGTAATTCTTCCAGCATATTTAGCTGTCGGATCTCCTTGCCAAAGTGCCGCTACTCCGTGCGCCACTTCATGGATAATCAAGCTATAGAGAAGTATGGCGATATAAAATGCAATTAAAATTATTTCGTTAAGCATAAATGTTATGCTAATCTGCTAATATAAACTAATCCACGAATTGCAAATTCGCATCATTAGCAATTAGCTGATTGGTATTTATTCGTTAATTAGCATAGTATTGTGATTGCTTGCTATTATTACTTTCTTATGCTAACTTATATTCTGTAATAAATCAAATAACTTAAACGATTATGTCTAGAGTATGCGACATTTGCGGCCGAGGATCACAAGTTGGAAACAAGGTTAGCCATTCCAATATTAAGACTCTCCGGAAATATAAAATAAACCTGCAAACTAAAAAAATTGCCGGGCAGTCAAAAAAAGTCTGCACGAAATGCATCAAAACCATGGCGAAATAAAGTGATTTTAGCTCAAAAAAATCCTCTCCGATTAATTGGAGAGGATTTTTATTCGCTTACTTTTATATCTTAAAGCCCTAGAACCTTAACTAATTGTTTTACAAGAGAAATTGCTACGGCTGGCGCCATAAGGCTATAAACTTCCACGCCTTCATCATCCTTAACAGTAAACGGACGCTCGAGCGTTTTTATCTCGCCAGTTTTCTCATCTCGTTCATAATAAAATTCAGGAGTAAGTTCATATTCATCTACCATTTCCTTGGCTTTTTCGACTGGCACAGCATTTCTAATCATCGCTTTGGCGATTCCGTGAAGAGAAAATATTTTATTTATTAATTTATCGTCCATTTCTAATCTATCCCGAAGAGATTCAATGCCTAAATTATCTCCTTCCTTGGCTACCATGCGCGCCTTATTACATTCCGGGTTGTCGCACATCAGATAAAATTCCTTTTTTTCTTCGTCGTATCCCACAAATTTTGTCGCAAGTAATTTTAGATTTCTTGGGGTGTGACAAATTGGACAAACTGCGCGGTATTTCATTCGCTCATCAATCACTGCTTCTGGAATATCGATTGCAATAAAAAGATCCGGGTCTTCACGATAATCAATCATTTGCTTAAAAAATAAAGAATATGATATTTGATCAAAATTTCTTGG
Source organism: Patescibacteria group bacterium (assembly GCA_022709735.1). Taxonomy (GTDB): domain Bacteria; phylum Patescibacteriota; class Minisyncoccia; order Moranbacterales; family UBA2206; genus UBA2206. The sequence goes on from JAKLIG010000002.1 coordinate 8,282, forward strand.
AAAGCCGTCAACAAAAATCGACTTCTTCCCCATTTTGTCTATTTCTCTTTTGGTAAGCGCCATAACAAATTCGTCTGGAAGAAGCGTTTTCGTATCACGGTTTAGTAGCGCCTCAATTCCTTGCTCGGGAGTTATGTAGCCTCGATAATTTTTATGCAGATATTCCAAAAGATTTTTCTTCTCTTCTTTGTTCTCCATTGCCGAATGCACATCTCGAACAACATCTCCCACAGAGATATGCCCGATTTTATTTTTTCCAAAAATTTCCATTAAAAGTTTTGTATAAGTTCCCTTGCCGGCATTTTTTTTGCCTAAAAAATAAGCAATGAAAGTCTTTCCTTCGTCAAAATATTTTCTTAGCTTTTCAATTTCTTCTCCTGCTTTTTTTTCAAAATATTCCTTCCTTTCCGCTAGATCAGAAAGATTGAATTTTTTGTCCACTCCTTCCATTTTCGTTTTCTGCAATGGAAACTCTTGCTCGTATTTCATAATTTTTTTATTATTTAATGCTAATTAAAAACCTCCTTGCGAGGTATCTGCAATCATATTAACAAACAAACTCTAAATAATCAATAGTGGTCATTATTCTTCCGCCTTTTCTCTTTCTTTCAATTTTTCATAAATCCCTTTGGAAATTTCTTTCATAAGTTTCGGGTCCGCTTTGAGCGTTGCTTTGGCCACTTCCCGACCAACTCCCAGCTTTATTTCTCCAAAGTTAAAAGAATTACCTTTCTTTTCAACCACTTCATATTTTACTCCTGTATCCAGGATATCTCCAGAAGCGCTGATGCCTTCATTATACATAATATCGAATTCGGCTGTTTTGAATGGCGGAGCAACTTTATTTTTGACAATCTTAATTTTTGTTCTGTTTCCAACAATGTCTTCGCCTTTTTTGATCTGCGCGCTTCTCCTCACTTCAATTCGAACTGAAGCATAAAACTTTAGAGCGTTTCCTCCTGTGGTCGTTTCCGGATTGCCAAAAACTATTCCAATTTTCATTCTGATTTGATTGATAAAAATTACCGTGCAATTGGATCGGGAAATTATCGCCGTGAGTTTTCGAAGCGCTTGAGACATGAGCCTAGCTTGGCGCCCCATATGCTGATCACCCATATCGCCTTCAATTTCCGCTTTTGGCACGAGCGCTGCCACAGAATCAACTACAATAATATTCACCTCTCCGGAATTCACCAAAGTTTCCACGATATCCAGCGCTTGTTCACCATTGTCCGGCTGGGAAATCAAAAGATCATTAATATTCACACCAATTCTTTTGGCATATTCCGGATCAAGCGCATGTTCCGCATCAATAAACGCTGCCACGCCTCCAGCTTTTTGCGCATTAGCAATGATATGCAAAGTGAGTGTAGTTTTTCCGCTGGATTCCGGACCATACACCTCTACCACGCGTCCTCTCGGAATTCCGCCAATCCCAAGCGCAATGTCTAGTGAAATCGCTCCGGTCGGAATTGATTCTACATCTACTTTTTTCACATCCCCAAGTTTCATAATCACGCCTTCACCGAATTTTTCTTTGATTCCTTCAACTAATTCTGTTAATTTTTTATCATCTTTTTCCTCTTTCATAAAAATTTTTATCCCCCACCACTTTTGGCTTTCATTATTTTACCTAGACTAAATAAAACTAAAAATTAATTAAAAACTTTTTATAATTTTATTTCTTACAAGCTAAAAGTGGTGGGGGATGAATTTTACTAATTATAATGATATCGTATCACTACTTCAAAATTCTGGCAAGTGCCTATTTTTTAGGCTTATTTTCGGCATTAATAGTCTTGGTTTCTGGAGTAAAAGTCACGCCTTTCACTGCGCCCGAATCCGGACTCAATGCCCCTAACTCTTTTCCATTAAGCGTAACAAAAGTTGCTTTGCCTTTTCCGGAACTTATCACAATTTTTTCTTTGGCTTCAAATAATTGCACTGCTCCGCTAAGCATCGTGCCATCAAAAACTATACTGCCATCCGCTTCTGCGCTTATCCAAACTGGTCCTGGCTCAACCTTAATTTCAATCTTAATTTTATTCTCTGTTATATTTTCTGTTTTATTTTCCAAAGACGCTTCGTTATTTGTTTCTTCCGGTTCCTTATAATCCGAACGGATGCTCAAATTTTCCACCGACTCTTTGTCAAACTTATTTACTGATTTCAGATTAATTGTATTCAATCCGGATTGCAAAGTTAGATTTTCTCGAAATCTTCCATCATCTCCAACCAAAATTGGCTGGTTATTTATAAACAACCTCGCCTCTTTATCCGTTATGCCTTCGATATAAACAGAATTTCCGGAAACTTGACTATTATTTTGCGGATTGAGAATTACCAAACTTGGGGCATTAGCAAAAGAATTTATTTCCCGATAAAGCAGAAACAGTCCGGCGAAAACCAACACAATAATTGCCGAGATTAGAATTTTTTTGGGCGTAAAAATAAATGGCGAAATGTTAACTGGCTTTGATTTTCCCAAATCTTTTTTCTTATTTTTTTTCAAGTTCTCTCGAATTTCTTTTTCTCTTTCATAAAGACGAATAAGAATTTTTTCATCCACACCCAAAAAATCAGCATAGCTTCGAAGAAACCCTTTCACATAAACATCCGCCGGAAGTTTTTCCCAAATTCCTTCTTCCAAATATTCCAAATAAGCCGGTTGGATTTTGGTAAATTTCGAAGCTTCAACAATCGAAGTTCGCTTATCACTTCGCAGTTTTTTCAATTTTTCTCCAAGCGTGAGTGTCCCAACGCTTTTTTTGGTAAAGCCATTCATAGCAATTTACGAAATTACGAATTAAGCGAAAATACGAATTCGTAATTTAGATAGATTCGTATTTTAGTAAATCATAATTCCCACTTATCCCGCTTCTCTTGATCTTCCAACTTATCTTCATATCCAATATTTTCTTCCGGAGATGCCCCATAAACTTCTCGCGGTTTGGCACCGTCCGCCGGACCAATTATTCCTTTTTCTTCTAAAACATCCAGAATTCTAGCCGCCCGCGCATAGCCGATTCTAAATCTTCTTTGCAAAAATGACGCGCTGGCTTTTTTCGCCCGGATAATTTCTTCTTCAATTTTTTTGATAAGTTCTTCGTCTTCCCCGTTTTCTTCTTGCGCCTTGAATTCCGTAATTTCTTTTTGAGAATTCTCTGTGATATCCGCGCCTTCCTCATTTTCTTTTTTATCCTCTTTCTTTTGAGCTTTGACAAATTTAACCACTCTTTTCACTTCTGATTCGCTCACGAAAACTCCTTGAATTCTTTTCGGTTTTGGAGAGCTGGTACTAAGATACAGCATATCCCCGTTTCCAAGTAATTTTTCCGCTCCACCCATATCCAAAATAGTTCTGGAATCAATTTGCGTCGCGACTTGGAAAGCAATTCGCGTTGCGATGTTAGCCTTAATTAGCCCCGTGATGACTTCTACTGACGGTCTTTGCGTGGAAATAATCAGATGAATTCCAACCGCTCTTGCCATTTGAGCAATTCGGACAATCGCGCTTTCCACTTCCTTGCCATGACTGCTAATCATAAGATCTGCCAGTTCATCAATCACGATTATAATGTAGGGCAAATTTTTGAGTTCCTCTTCATAAGTTTCCTTGGTTTCCAAATCAGTGCGTTTTATTTTATATCCCGATTTATATTTTTCCCGATAAGAATTTATATCTCTTGAGCCGACATCTTGGAGCAAGCGGTATCGTCTTTCCATTTCTCCCACCGCCCATTTCAAAGCATTGATTACCTTGCCATTATCCACTACCACATCGGCAAGCAAATGTGGAATACCATTGTATAGCGAAAGCTCCACTCTTTTTGGATCAATCATGATAAATTTCAAATCTTCCGGAGAATTTTGGTAAAGCAATGTCAGGATAATAGAATTTATTGAAACTGATTTTCCTGTTCCGGTTGAGCCGGCAATCATAAGATGAGGCATCTTGGCCAGATCTCCCAAGATACTGCTTCCGCTCACATCTTGACCGAGTGTTAAGGTCAAATTGGAAGTTCTTTTTCGAAATTGCGTATCTTCAATCATATCGCGAAGCCGAACAATGAGCGATGACTTGTTGGGAATTTCAATGCCAATCAAAGATTGGCCGGGAATTGGCGCTTCAATTCGAATTGGATGAGCGGCGAGAGCCAAAGACAAATCATTTTGGAGCGCCAAAATTTTCGCAATTTTCACTCCTACCGCCGGACGAAAACTATATTGCGTCACGGCCGGTCCGATTTTCGCCGCGCCTCTTTCTACTTGGATTCCAAAATCTTTAAGCGTTTTTTCAATAATAGCAAAATTGCTTTCAATGTCTCCGCCTTGCGCCGTGCCGTATGATTTTTCCAGCATATCCGCCGGCGGGAAAGACCACTTGGAACCCTTGGAAGCTTTTGGAAATTTGAATTCTTTGGCCGGTGATTCCATGTCTAGCGAACGCCTTTCCATTATTTTTTTGGAATTTATTTCCATCTCCGGCTGAATTTGATTTTCAATTTGAGGAGAGACAAATTGGTCGCGCCCTTCGGCAAATTCAATTCTCCCGATATTTTTTTCCGCTTCCATTTCTTCTGATTTTTTTTCTTCCAATGGAAGTTTGAGCAAAGTTTCTTGAGCTTTTTCTTCAGGCTTTTTTTCTTCTGTTTTTTCTTCTTTATTTTCTTCACCCGATTCTTCCTCGGTTTCTTCTTTTTTCAATCTCGAAAACAAATGAATGATGGAAAAATTGAAAGCGACAATTATTCCCAGAAAAAATAGCGCCAAAAGAACCACCATGCTTCCGGCCGAGCCTAAATATTTTTCCAAAAAATAACTTAACGCGTAGCCGACATATCCTCCGCCCTTGCCTTCGCCGGCAATTTTGAGCATTTCTTTGGAAGCATAGAACCAATGAAAAATTCCGGTAAAGCTAAGAAGCGCTACCGCGAGTCCGATAAATTTAGTTATATAGAAAGCCGTTTCACGCCGAATGAGAAGCACGACTCCTGCGATAATCAAAAACACCGGCAGAATAAATTTAACCCAGCCGATTGAATAGGCGATCATTCTGTTCAGAAATCCGCCGAAAGATCCGGCAAGGCCGAAAAAGCCCAAAACCGAAAGCGCCGCCAATGCGAAAAGAACCACGGCCACCGCGCTTCTTTTGGCGTCCCCCTTGAGGTTTCTTCTTGGCTTTCTTTCTTCCAAGCTTTCCTCTAAGTTATCTTCTCTCAAGTTTTTGTTTTTCTTGTGTCTCCCCATATAAAACTATTTTAGCACAAAATCCGAAAATCAAAAAACACAGTAAAAATTAATCTTTGCGACCGACAAATTCAAAATAATTTTCCTTGTTGATTATTTCAAAAGAAGAATTTTCATAATTTTTCAGCCATTCTGCCGGAGCCTTAACTTGCTTCTTTTTCCATTTCATTTCATAGCCAAAAAGTTTTCCGTTCTGCTCTTCTATAAAATCTATTTCTTGTTGATCATAAGTTCGCCAAAAATATTTGTTTGGACGCAATTTTTGATGAGAGTTTCTTTTTATTCTTTCTGCAATAAGTAAATTTTCCCAAAGCGCTCCCGTATCATTTCTAAGCGACAATAAATTAAAGTTTTGAATCAAGCTATTTCTAATTCCCAAATCATAAAAATAAATTTTAACCGATTTTGAAATTTCTTTTCGCATATTCCGGCTAAAAGCTTTCAGTGTAAACACTATAAAAGACTGTTCCAAAATATCAATATATTTTTGCACTGTGAGCCGGCTTATTCCCAAGTTTTTCGCCAATTCAGTATAGGAAACTTCTCGACCAAGTTGAAGCGCCAAAAGTTTTAGAAGATTTTCAATCACGCTGGATTTATTAATTCCTTCAAAGGCTAAAATATCTTTATATAAATAATTCGAAACAATTTCATCCACTTTTTCTTTTATACTATCCTCATTTTCCGCCAAAAAGACTTCCGGATAAGTTCCGAAGCGCATAATATTTTCCAATTTGCCATCTATTTCAAATCGATTATATTCTTGCTCCAATTCAATAATTGAAAAAGGATATAGGGTAAATCTTTTTGCTCTTCCCGTCATCGGTTCGCTAGTTTTATTCGCCATTTCAAAGCTCGACGAGCCGGTAGCGATAATTTGAATTTCCGGACAATGATCCACTAGAATTTTCAATATTGTTCCGGCATTGGACATTTTTTGCATTTCATCTAAAACCACCAGCTTATATCTTCCCAAGTACGATTTTAGTCGACTCGCTTCGGGAATTTCAAGATTTTGCCTCACAGAAAGCAATTCACAATCAAAATAACTGGCTTCTTCTCCATATTTTTCAATTATTTGCTTAGCTAAAGTTGTTTTTCCCACCTGCCTAGCACCGTAAATAATAATAGCTTTGCCTTTAAAAAGCTCGTCTTCTATTTGTTTTTGGGCTATTCTTGAGATTATTTGCATAATTTTGCCTAAATTTGTTATTCTACTTACAATTTTAGGCTAAATTTTGATATTTGTCAAGCACCGTTCAGATTTCCTAAAGCTTCGCTTTAGGATAAATAATTCATAAAATTAGTATAAATTATGCGATTACATTCTCAATTTTAAGCTGAATTTTAATATTTGTCGGCGATATCTTTTAGCACAAAATCCGAAAATCAAAAAACAAAAAAAAGTCCCCCTCAACCAAATTTGGCATATTGGGGGACACTGACTTTAACTGGAAATTTCATCATAACCTATGATATGCTAAAAACTTCCATGTAAGCAGACCAATTTGTAAATTTGCCTTTGTCAACAGTTTGCCCGCAAATACTGAATTTGGTTCTGGGTTCGCCGGTAGGTAATTGTGTTGGCAGAATAAAACGAATATCCCCTTCTTTCCTTTTGGCAATGCAGAATATTTCGTTATCTGCGTTCCAACATACCATAATCGGCAATATACCCTTCTTCGCCTTCAGCACATAATCAATGGCTTTTTCTTTCTCATCGATTTTGATTGTTCCGACATAAATCTTTGCAGGAAAATCATAGTCCATTTTAGTTTTTTTACCTTTTTTGAAACGGTGAATAACTAAATCAAATTCGATTGTCGGCATAATAACCTCCTTTTTTTGTCTTATTGAATTAAGTTAGAGAAAAAAATTTCCGTAAGGTTCTGTGATCGCCCAGCCTGCCATAGGATAAAGACGCGTATTTCCATATTGCCTTTTTTCCTCGCAGATAATTACAGCAGAAGCAATTTGATCCACATACAGATTGACCTCTTGAGGAAGAACTTTTAATTGTTCTATTTCGCCACAAGGATTTTTTGTTCTTGTCATTCGACAAATAAGTGGTCTCGCGGGATAAACAATGCACTTTCTTTCCCTAGTATTCAGATATGGACACGGCGTAATACCGTAAGCACATTCTTTAAGATATTCTCCAATCGACTCCCAGTTTTTTGTGCTCGTGAGAACTTCTTTATGCGCTTTAAAAAATTTCACTGACTCCTTTCTGACATGATAAAGTATTTTTGTTTTTTCCATACCTGATAAATTTTCAATGAAATCAATTATGGTTTCCATTTCCAGCGCAGTGCAACAAACCAGCTGGTGGCAACAAATATCACAACCCTTCTTGCAGGCAATCTGGTTCTTTGCATAATACTCAGCTATTAATTGGTCATGTAGCTCATAAACAACGCGCACCAAATTCTTGCCTCCCTTGTCCACTGAAATCATCTCTGAAAAAGATTTTTCTGCTTTTTGATATTTCTCTAAAACCTCCCCTTGTAATTCATTAATTGTTATTTTACAAGCCATCATTTTGGGAATTTTAATGCCCATTTCTTCCAAAAGAATTGGATTATAATTCACGGTGCCTCCTTTTATTAATCGGCTTTTTCAATCATTATTTAATTTGAAAGGTTCTATTTTTCTTAGTAGCTTATTCTAAAACATATTTTGATATAAGTCAAAAATCAAAAAACGCCCCGGGAAATCCAAAGCGTTTTTTTATTCTATAAAAAGTATATTTCCTAAAAGCTAACAGCTATAAGCTAAAAGCTATTTCCTGTATCCCGTTCCCGCTGGAATCAGTTTTCCGATGATAACATTTTCCTTGAGTCCGCGAAGTTTATCTTCCTTGCCTTGAGACGCGGCGTTAATGAGAACGCGCGCCGTTTCTTGGAAGGAAGCGGCAGAAAGGAAGCTGTCAGTAGAAAGCGCAACTTTTGTGATGCCGAGAAGCATTTTCTCGCCAACCGCTTTTTCTCCACCGGCTTTTTTGATCGTCTCGTTCGCTTCATCAAATTCATCTTGTTCCAAAATATCTCCAATAGAAAAGTCCGTGTCGCCTTGTGAAAGAATAGTTATTCGACTAAACATTTGGCGAATAATAACTTCGATATGTTTGTCATTGATGCCTTCGCCTTGCGCCGCATAAACTTCTTGAATTTCTCGAATAATATAGCGGTGCACTTCTTCCCAACCCATCGTTTTATAAAGTTTTTTGAGATCAACATGTCCTTCGGAAAGCTGGGTTCCTTTGCCAATCATTTCTCCTTCAGAAATTTTGAGTGTGCTTCCGGAAGGCACTTGATATTCTTTGATTGTCTTTTGCTTATCCTCCGCTTCAATCTTAATCACAAAATTCTTATCTTGCTTTTCAACTGAAAGCACTTTGCCGTTGACTTCAGAAATAATCGCTTCGCCTTTCGGAGGACGAGCTTCAAAAATTTCTTCCACCCGAGGAAGACCTTGAGTGATGTCAGATCCCGCGATACCTCCAATATGGAAAGTACGCATTGTAAGCTGAGTTCCTGGTTCGCCGATCGCTTGCGCCGCCACAATTCCAACCGCTTGTCCGATTTCCACCACATTGCCTCTTCCAAGATCAATTCCATAGCACTTCTGGCAAACTCCACGAGCAGTTTTGCAAGTAACCGCAGTTCGAATTTTTACTTTTGTTATTCCCATCTTTTCAATTTTCTCGCCTTGTTCCTTAGTAACCAGATTACCTTTCTCAACAACAATTTCTCCTGTTTTTGGATCTGCGATATCTTCCACTAGCACTCGGCCGATTACTCTACTTGCAAAATTTTGACCGATTCGATCAGAATCTTCCTTGAAAATATAAGCCCCGACTTTGTCTTTGCAATCCGCTTCGCGAACAATAATATCTTGCGAAACATCAACAAGTCTTCGAGTTAAATATCCAGCGGTCGCTGTTCGAAGAGCGGTGTCCGCCATACCTTTTCTGGCGCCATGAGTGGAAATGAAATATTCCAAAACATTCAATCCTTCTTTGAAACAACTCTTAATCGGAAGTTCAATAGTTTCTCCGGTTGGTCCAGCCATGAGTCCTTTCATTCCGGCCATCTGCACAACGACTGATTCCGAACCTCGCGCCTTGGAATAAACCATAGAATAAACCGGTCCTTCTTTGTCGATAGAAGCACGAACTGCGTCAGTAATTTTATTTTTCGCTTCATTCCAAATTTCAATCACCTTGTTCTTTCTTTCTTCTTCGGTGAGAAGTCCCATATTGTATTGTTTTTTCACCAATTCCACTTTTTCTTCCGCCTTATCCATAATTTCTTTCTTGTTTTTTGGAATAACCAAATCATTCATGCCCCAACTGATACCAGATTTTGTGACGGAACGAAAACCCAAATCCTTAACTTGATCAACAAATATTGCGGCCGCTTCTCGTCCGCAAATTTCCAAAACTTTGGCAACCAAGAGTTTCAATTCCTTTTTAGTCATCTCTTCATTTAGAAAACCAATTTCTTTTGGAATAATTAAATTTAATTTTATTCTTCCAATTGAAGTTTCCAATATTTTTCCTTTGTGATCAACTTTTATTTTTGCTCTGACATCCACTTGATTGAGTTCGTTGGCCAAAATTGCTTCATCAAAATTGGAAAATATCTTTCCTTCACCTTTAACGCCGGAAACTATATGAGTAATGTAATAACAACCTAAAACCATATCCAAAGTCGGCGTAGTGATCGGTTCTCCGCTGGCCGGTTTCAAAAGGTTTCGCGCTGATAACATCAAATTCTCTGATTCCCAGCGAGCCTTATCCGTAAGCGGAACATGGACCGCCATTTGGTCGCCGTCGAAGTCGGCGTTGAAAGCTGAGCAAACCATCGGATGAATCTGAATCGCCTTACCTTCAATCAAAACTGGTTGAAAAGCTTGAATAGAAAGTCGGTGAAGGGTTGGGGCGCGGTTTAGCAGTACATAGTGATGCGAAATAATTTCGTCCAAAATATCATATGCTTCTTCTGTTTCGCCTTCCACCATTTTTCCGGCGCTTCTGACATTATAAGCTAATTCTCTTTCAATTAATTTATTGATAATAAACGGTTTGAAAAGTTCGAGCGCCATTTTTTTCGGCAATCCGCATTGGTGCAATTTCAAGCTCGGACCAACCACGATAACCGATCGTCCGGAATAGTCCACTCGTTTTCCAAGAAGGTTCTGACGGAATCGGCCTTGTTTGCCTTTCAAAGTATCCGCCAAAGATCGAAGCGGGCGTCTTTGCCCAGTTGATGCAGCCACACTCACTTGGCTTCTTCTCGCACTGTTGTCAAAAAGAGCATCTACCGCTTCCTGAAGCATTCTTTTTTCATTTCTAGTGATCACTTCCGGCGCGCCGATTTCAATCAGTTTCTTGAGCCGGTTGTTTCGGTTGATAATTCTTCGGTAAAGATCATTGAGGTCAGATGTGGCATAGCGTCCTCCGTCGAGCGCTACCATCGGTCGAAGATCCGGCGGAATCACTGGAATAATTGTCGGAAGCATCCATTCTAATTTCATTCCGGCTTTCAAAAATCCTTGAAATAATTTTATTCTTTTTAGAATTTTTTTCTTATCTAAATTTTCATCGTCTTTCAAAATCTTTTTGAGTTTTTCAATTTCTTGCTGATTATCCATTCCGCAAAGAATATTTCTTATCGCTTCCGCTCCAATTGACGCAGAAAAAACTTGCGCATATTTTGTCGACAAATTGAAATATTCCACTTCAGAAATTATTTGCAATTTGTGGAGGCTCTTCAATTCTTCTTTGGAAGAACGGTAAATATTTTTGAGTTCTTCTTGTTTTTCCAAGCCTTCTTTGGTGTCAGCAGAAAAATTCTTGCTAATTTCTTTCTGCTTATTTTTATATTCCTGATCAAGTTGCGTCAAAGTTTTTTCTCTTTCATTTTCATCCACTGAAAGCACGACATAACTGGAAAAATAAACTATCTTTTCCAAATCCTGAACGCCCATGCCAAGCGCTAGACCGATCTTTGAAGGCACTCCGCGCAAAAACCAAATGTGAGAAACCGGCACTGCCAGTTTGATGTGTCCCATTCTTTCGCGTCGAACAATCGAGCGAGTGACTTCCACTCCGCATTTGTCGCAAACGATACCTTTGTAGCGGATCCTTTTATATTTTCCGCAATAACATTCCCAGTCTTTTGAAGGTCCGAAAATTTTCTCGTCAAAAAGACCTTCCCGCTCATAGCGCTGGGTTCGATAATTTATTGTCTCCGGTTTGGTCACTTCGCCGTGCGACCATTCCATAAAATTTTCCGGACTGGCGATTGAGAGCCTTACGCTACTGAAATCGCTAATTTTGGTGGTAGAAAATGAATCCATAATAATTATTAAATGCGACTCTAATTTACGAATGAGCATTCGAATGTTTCGAATGATTCGGTTTTATTCGAGTCATTCGTGTGCAGATTCGAGTCATTCGGGTCGCTTATTAAATTTTAAACTTGATCAATGTCCTGTTCTTCTTTTTCATCTTCATCTTTTTTCGCACCCAAGAGTTCTACATTTAGTCCCAATCCCTTGAGTTCGCTCACAAGCACATGAAAAGATGCCGGAACATTCGGACTTTTTATCGGTTCGCCTTTGATAATTGACTCATAGGCTTTGCTTCGGCCCATTACATCATCAGATTTTATCGTAAGCATTTCTTGAAGCGTATAAGCCGCGCCATATCCTTCCAACGCCCACACTTCCATTTCTCCAAATCTCTGTCCGCCAAATTGCGCTTTTCCACCAAGAGGCTGTTGAGTAATCAATGAATATGGTCCAATTGAACGCATGTGAATTTTGTCATCCACCAAGTGGTGAAGCTTCATCACATACATAATCCCAACTGTTGATTTATTATCAAATTTTTCTCCGGTCTTTCCATTTATCAGCTGAACTTTTCCGTCTTCCGGCAATCCGGCTTTTATGAGTTCTTCCTTGATTTGCTCTTCTGTCACACCTTCTAGCGCTGGAGTCGCTGCCTTATATCCTAATTTCAAAGCCGCCCAGCCAAGGTGAGTTTCCAAAATTTGTCCGATGTTCATACGACTAGCCACACCCAATGGATTTATTATCATATCTACCGGAGTACCATCAGGAAGATGAGGCATATCTTCTACCGGAGCAACTCGGGAGATCACACCTTTGTTTCCGTGTCGGCCGGCTAATTTGTCGCCAACCGAAATTTTCTTAAGTTGGGCTACCGATACTTGAATTTGTTGAATCACTCCAGTCGGAAGTTTGTCGCCAAGTTCTCGGGAAAATATTTTTATATCCACTACTTTTCCATATTCACCGTGAGGCAGATAGAGCGAACTGTCTTTCACATCACGGGATTTTTCTCCAAATATTGCGCGAAGTAATCTTTCTTCACTCGTCAAATCGCCTTCGCCTTTAGGAGAAATTTTTCCAACCAAAATATCACTGGAAGAAACTTCTGCTCCAATTCTGATTATTCCGGTTTCGTCTAAATTTTTCAGCCGTTCTTCCCCGATGTTTGGAATATCGCGTGTGATAATTTCCGGCCCAAGTTTTGTATCGCGAACATCAATTGAAAAATCTTCAATGTGAATTGAGCTATAGCGGTCGTCTTCCACTAATTTTTGTGAAATTATAATCGCGTCTTCATAGTTTGATCCTTCCCAAGGAATAAATGCCACCAAAACATTCTGGCCTAAAGATAATTCTCCTTGATCAGTTGATGCACCGTCCGCCAAAAGCTGTCCTTTCTTCACCATTTGTCCTTTTTCAACTCTAGGGACTTGGTTCATTGAAGTAAACGCGTTTGATTTTACAAAAGTTTGCAAACGATATTCTCTTTTTAGATATGGTTTTTTCGCCGCCACCGGAGCTTCTTCTTTCACTACGATATGATCACCGTCAACTTCAATCACTTCTCCATCTGCTTTGGCAATCACCACTTGACCGCTGTCAGCGGCCGCCTTGTCTTCAATGCCCGTTCCAACTAGCGGAGCTTCCGGCTTCACGCAGGAAACCGCCTGGCGTTGCATGTTCGAACCCATAAGAGCTCGGTTGGCATCATCATGTTCCAAAAATGGAATGAGTGCTGTCGCTACAGAAATACATTGCTTGGCGCTCACATCAATATAATCTAATTTTTCTGCTTCAATTTCTGTTGCTTGGCCTTTCACTCTCGCACCCACAATTTCATCCAAAATATTTCCTGATTTTGAAATATTAATTCCGGCATGAGCGATATTTTTCCGATCTTCCTTGGCGGCATTAACATATTCAATTTCTCGACTTATCCAAGGTTTGATTTTTATATTTTTCTTTTCTTTAATTTTTTCAATTTTCTTTGCCATTTCTTCAGAAATTTCCATTCCAACTTCGAATTCTCCAATTTTTTCATTGAGTATTTTTCCAGAAATTTTTTCTTCCTTATTTTCCATCTCATGATAAATTTTGAGATATGGCGTTTCTAAAAATCCAAAAGGATTTATTTTTGTATAAGTCGCCAAATGACCAACCAATCCGATGTTTGGACCTTCCGGAGTTTCTACCGGACAAATTCGGCCATAATGGGAAGGATGGACATCTCGTACTTCAAAACCGGCGCGTTCTCTAGTGAGTCCGCCTGGGCCCATCGCGCTGATTCTTCTCTTGTGTTCCAACTCCGCCAAAGGGTTGACTTGATCCATGAATTGGGAGAGTTGAGAACTAGAAAAAAATTCTTTGATCGCAGCCGCTACCGGACGGGAATTTACTAATTGCCCCGGAACAACTGTTGCGATATCGCAGGTACTCATTCGGTCTTTGATATTTCTGGCAGTTCTGGCAAGCCCCACGCGTAATTTATTTTGCACTAACTCTCCGACTGATCGCACTCTTCTGTTTCCAAGATGATCAATATCATCCGCGATAGCTCTTGGATCATTGTTTAACCTGATAATTTCTTTGATTATTAAATTCAAATCTTCTCGCACTAACACCCGATTTTCTTCATCGTCTGGTCGTTCCACTTCCAATCTTTGGTTCAAGCGATATCGGCCAACTCCGCCAAAGTCATATTTTTCAAAACTAAAAAACATCGAGTCCACCACTTGCTTGGCGTTCGATTCAGTGGCCAAATCTCCCGGACGAATTCTTTTATATACGTCCTTATATCCTTCGCCTTGATTTTTAGCGACGTCTTTCTGGATAGTCGCATCAATATATTTTGTTTCCCCGTTGTCGCTGTCTTTAAAAAGATTTAATAGTTGCTGATCAGAAGAATAACCGAAAGCGCGAAGAAGTGAAGTGATGGCGACCTTTCTTTTGCGGTCGATTTTCACAAAAATCGCTCCATCAAAATCAGTTTCAAGTTCCAGCCAGGCTCCGCGATTTGGAATAATTTTAGCACCAAAAAGTTTTTTGCCTTTGAAATAATTCATTGTGAAAAACACGCCGGGACTTCGGATTATCTGGCTTACTACGACTCTTTCCACTCCATTTATGATAAAAGTTCCCCGGTCAGTCATCAAAGGAAAATCTCCCAGATATATCTCCTGTTCTTTGATTTCTCCGGTTTTTTTGATCGTTAGCTGGACTTTGCAGCGAAGTGGCGCTTCATAAGAGATATTTTTATTCTTTGCCGTCACTTCATCGTATTTCGGTTCGTCTAAATAATATTCCTTGAAAGAAAGCTCCAAATCTTTTTCCGTAAAATCGCTGATTGGGCTTACTTCATTTAGAATTTCTCGAAGTCCTTTTTCCAAAAACCAATCATAAGAACTAAGTTGGGATTCAATTAGGTTTGGAAGGCTCACCATGGAAATCTTCCGGAAAAATTTTCTTTTGGAAAGCGAGGATTCAGAGCTGAAAGATGTTTTAACTTCCAGTTTTTTATCAACTTTAGACATAGAAATAACGCTCATTTCCGGCTTGTTTCGTAAAATTTCTGGGAAACAAAGCCTTTAAATGAGTTATGTTAAAAGTATTAAATTATTTAATTTTTTATCACCCTAAGTATAAATAAAAATGAATTGCTTCTAAAAAAATACTGATGAGAATATTATACATGAAACAAAAACAATTGCAAGCTCTTTGCATTCCAGTTTCACCCTTTTCTAAATTTTTGTCTTATTTTCTCCTATGTTCTTAATATACCAGAAGGAAAAATGTTGTCAAGCGCTCTTCCCCCAGTTCCAAGCGTTGGCCACTGCGGCCGCAATTCTGGTCGTGGTAAAATTGTCATTTTGGTCGCTTTCCACCTTGATTTCCTTGATTTCTTCGCTTTTTAGGCCATTTCTTTGAATAAGCCTGTCAATTTCCGGGAGTAGCTTCTCCGACAGACTATATTCTTCCACAATATCCAAAAAATCAAGCTTTTTGCCATTTTTTATAAGTTCTAATTTAATTTTCCGCTCTTTAATTCCAATTAAAATATTCATTTAATTTTATCCCAGTCAAAACCCCAAGGATCATCCTTTCTCCCCGGCGCAATATCAGAATGCCCAAGCGTATATTTTATTTTATATTTGCTTTTCAGATAAGTCAAAAGATCATTAAGCGCGCCATATTGCGAATCATTTGGCTTTTCTGATTTAGTATTCACAATTTCAATCCCAAGAGAAAAATTATTCACACTCGTGCGTCCATCCGGAACTTTGGATTCGCCTGCATGATAGGCAATGTTTTTATCTTCAACAAGACGATAAATCAGGCCGTCTCTGGAAATTATATAATGTGGAGAAACGCCATAAGGCTTATATTCTTTGTAAATTATGTCGTCTAAATTATGCGGGTCGGCTCCGACGGCGTTATAGGAAGAATGAATAATGATTGTATCAATTTTTCGATTTTCTGCTTTTTCAAACCCCCAACTTACTAATTTATTATTTATTTTAGGAACCTTGACTGAAGTTTCCGCTGAATTATTCTTATTTGTGTTTTTTGCGTCATCTTGTTTTTCTGCTGTATTCTTTTGCGCTTCAACTTCTTCTGCATTATTTTGTATTTTTTCTGTATTATCCTGTGTTTCGGTTTCTGTGTTGTTTTGTATTATTTCCGTGTTATTCTTTGAAGATATAAAACTGCATCCGCCCAAAAATATTATGGCAGAAAAAAATATAATTGCTTTCCCAAAATTATTTTTCATATTGTGATTGTATCATATAAAAACAAAAGTCGTAATTTTTATTTTTAATCTGCCGAGCAAGTTATTTCCTTTTCTAATTTTTTTATCTCAACCTCTACTTTGTCATAACATTCCCAATTGCCCTCATCCAGACAGTTTTCTTGAAGAACTACCAAGGTTTCGAGTTTCTTAAGAAGCTGCATTTTTTGGGAAAGTGTCATATTTTTTATGTTTTTTTAAAAAATTAAAAATAAAAAAATACCTTATTACTAAAGATAATAAAATATTCTGATTTCCTCCTTAAAAAATTAATCCAACTAAATTATTATACTCCAAAAAAACCGTTCTGTCAATGCATAAAAATTACATGCTATAATAGACTCATGGACATCTTAAGAAAAATTTTGCGCTGGATTTTCCGTTTTGTTTTTTTCATCGCTATTCTAATCGCGGTTCTTTGGGCAAGCGTCAAATATGTCACAGACCACAATCAAAATCTGGTTGAAACACAAAAAGAGATAGCGATTACTTTAGAAAATCCAAAGAAAATTAAATTTGAGTGGCAATACAATGGCAAAACTTATTCAATCGAAGAAACTTTTTATGGTTCGCTTTTTAATTTTTATTCCACTAGCCCGAAAGCATACACCTACCAAGGAGAGCAACCGGCCAATTGGGAAAAAGATTATTATGCCATGTTTTTAAAGCGAACAAAAAGTGATGACTCAATTTCAAAAATCGCCGTTGATATTCAAAATTTAGGCACGCAAAAAAAATTGAGCTCCGACCAAATTGTAGAACTCGCACTGGCTTTCGTCCAATCCATTCCCTATGACAATGCGCGCGCAGAAAAAATATTATCCGGCATGGGTGAAACAAATTATCCTTACGAAACCTTATACGAAGGCAAGGGCGTTTGTTCCGACAAAAGTTTTCTTTTCGCCAATCTTCTTTCCGAAATGGGTTATGGCGCGTCGCTTTTAGCCTACGATTCAGAGCGCCATATGGCAGTTGGGATTCAATGTCCAAAGGAATATTCCAGTTATGACAGTGGGTATTGCTACGCCGAAACTACATCTTCCGGTTTTCGAATCGGCATGATTCCCGATATTGATCCGAAAGAAGGCTCGGCCGTGCCGATGGAAAAGAAAAATTATTCAGTAGAGAGCGAAGTAAGCCAATTTGACGCCACAAAATTAGGTGAACCAAAAGTTTTTTCCGTTTCCAGTGGAAAAACTTATGAAGGCATTGCCACATCTCTCTCGCTTGCCAAAAAAATAGACACACTCAATCAAGAAATAAACACGCTTGGAAAAAATTTGAACGCGCAAAAAAACGATATAGCTTCGGATGAAAATAAGCTCCTAGAGCTTGAGAAAAAACTTAAAAAATTAGAAAAAAAAGGAGACTACGAAGAATATAATGATATAGTTGATGATTATAATGATCTTCTCAAAAAATATAAAAAGAAAATAAAAACTTACAACGAGCAAGTTGATTCATATAATCAAAAAGTAAATTATTACAATTCATTGGTGAAGAGTTTTTAAGTTTGAGCGGGTAGGGGGAATCGGACCCCCCTCCACAGGTTGGAAACCTGTTATAATAGCCACTATACGATACCCGCTTTTTATAGTTTATTTTTTGTCGGGATACTCAGATTCGAACTGAGATTAAATGGTCCCAAACCACTCGTGCTACCATTGCACTATATCCCGATTGCCAATGCTCTTATCTTATATTTAAATATTTTACTCGTCAACTAATTAGCTAAACTTCATAGTAAAATCCCGTCCACCTGCCTGATTTTCCTATCTAATTATAATTCCTCAATTATTTCAGTTAGATAATCTTTATTCTTAGTTGAGGAAGAATATAGCAAAATAAGAAAATCTGGCAGGCAAGTACGGGATTTCACCACTGTCTTTTAATAAAATTATTTTATCGCTTCTTTCAAAGCCTTGCCTGCGGTAAATTTTGGAATGTTCATTGCTGGAATTTGAATTTTAGCTTTTGTTTGAGGATTGATGCCGGTTCTTTCTTTTCTTTTGGAAACTCGAAAAGTTCCAAAGCCGGTAAGTGTAACTTTTTCATCATTTCGAAGAGCTTTTGTGACAACTTCTTCAAAAGTTGTAAGCACTGTTTCTATGTCTTTTTTTGATAGTTCTGTTTTTTCTGAAATAGCGGATACTAAACCATCTTTGTTCATATGATTAGCCATAATCGCACCTCCATTTCTAGTTTTAAGTTAAGTTAATTTTCTAATTATATTCTACTATTTTGCCTCAAATAAAGCAAACTATTTTATCTCGCAAATTCCGTCACGCGCAGTTCTCGAATTACATTTACTTTTATCTCCCCAGGATATTTTAGTTCTTTTTCAATTTTATCCGCAATTGCTCGAGATAATTTAATCGCGCCAAGATCATCAATTTTATCCGGCTTTACAAAAACTCGAATTTCTCGGCCGGCTTGAATAGCATAAGTTTTTTCCACTTCCGGAAATGAATTTGCGACCGCTTCCAATTCTTCCAAACGCTTCAAATAATTTTCCAAAGAATCTTTTCTTGCTCCGGGACGGCTCGCGCTAATTGCATCGGCGGCCGCGATAATCATCGACTCCGGAGTTTCGAAAGGATAATCTTCATGATGAGATTTCATTGCATCAATCACATCTTTTCCGATGTGAAATTTCTCCAAAATTTTTATCCCAATTTCAACATGAGTTCCCTGAACTTCATGGTCAACTGCTTTTCCAATATCATGAAGAAGTCCCGCTTTTTTCGCCAATGCCGCATCGGCTCCCAATTCCGCTGCTAACGCGCCCGAAAGATGCGCCACTTCAATAGAATGAAGCATTGCATTTTGCCCGAAGCTTGTCCTGTAACGAAGTCGTCCGATTATATGAATAAGTTTTGGATCAAGCCCGACTATTCCTACATCATAAACCGCTGCTTCACCAGCTTCTTTGATTTTTTTATTCACTTCGTTTTTTGCAAACTCCACCGCCTCTTCAATTTTTGTCGGATGAATTCGGCCGTCGCCGATTAATTTATCCAAAGCAATTTTGGCAATTTCTCTTCGAATCGGATCAAACCCGGAAATAACAATTGCTTCCGGCGTATCATCAACAATAATTTCAATTCCCGTGAGCCTCTCCAAGGCCTTGATATTTCTTCCTTCTCTTCCGATAATTCTCCCTTTGACTTCATCCGATGGAATGCTCACAGTGGAAGTTGTTGCGTCCGCTGCATGCGAGCCGGCATATTTTTGAATAGCCTGCGTCATAATATCTTTAGCTTTTTTGTCCAATTCTTCTCGACCTAAAGTTTCCATCTCTTTCAATTTTTTTCCAAAATATTCGCGGTTTTCTTCTTCGGTAAGTTGAAGTAGAATTTTTTTGGCCTGATCTTTTGGAAGTCCGGCTATTTTTTCCAATCTTTTTAATTCTTGTTTTTTCACTTCATCCACTTCTTTTCTGATTTGCCTGATTTCTTCAGCCTTTTTTTCCAACATTACTCTCCCGCGTTCAATTTCTTCCATTTTATTGTCCAAAATTCCTTCTCTTTTTTCCAGCCTTTCTTCCAGGCGCATTATCTGATTTTCTCTGTCCTGCTCTTTTCTTTTCGCTTCTTCCAAAATATTAACAGCCTTATTTTTTGATTCAATAAGGATTTCTTGGGACTTTTTGTCCGCTTCTTCTAAGATATTATTTGCCTTTCCTTCGGCTGTGTGTAACTGCTTTTTAGCAATAGTTTGCCTGGCATAATATCCGGCAATTGAACCGGCTGCCAAGGCTAAAAGACCAATGATAAGAATGGTTAAACTTGATTCCATATTTTTTTTCTCTATTCAATTGATAAATCATAAGGTTTTTTCAAAATATTTCCAAAAAATACCATAATTCCTGCTATTATCAATAGAAACTAGATAATTTAAACAAATTAATTAAATCTTTCTCCTTAATAAATACTACTCGAGAGAACCTTTTTTGTCAAAGAGTCTGGCAAATGCTATTATTAGTAAGTAAAAAAATTTTGAAATTAATATTTTTATGGCAGAAAAAAAAATAAACAAAAAAACTTCCAAACCTATAATGCTCATCGTTCTTGATGGCTGGGGAATCGGTGAAGGCAATCGAGGCAATGCAATCACTAATACTGATCTGCCGACTTTCAAAAAACTAGATGAATATTATCCGGAAATTTCTTTGCAAGCTTCCGGGATTTCAGTCGGCCTTCCTTGGGGCGAGCCGGGAAATTCAGAAGTCGGTCATATGACGCTTGGCGCTGGAAAAGTAATCTATCAAAATATGCCTCGCATCACCATGTCTATTCAAGACGGAGAATTTTTCAAAAATAAAGTGCTTTTGTCAGCTATTGAAAAAGCCAAAAAAAATAAATCTTCCCTCCATCTCATGGGGCTTGTCGGACACGGCTCCGTCCATTCCAGTTTGGATCATGTTTACGCGCTTCTTGAAATGCTTCGCGATCAAAAAGCGGAAAAAGTTTTTCTCCATATCTTCACAGACGGCCGGGACAGCGCGCCTAATTCCGGAATTCAGACAATCAAAGAATTGCGACTCCGCCTTGAAAAATACGGCATTGGAAAAATTGCCACTGTCTCCGGACGATATTTTGCGATGGACCGAAATAACAACTGGGATCGAGTTGAGAAAGCATACAATGCCCTTGTTAAAAGCGAAGGAAATAAAATCGAAGGCGCAGAAAATATAGAAAAATACTTAATGGATTCATATAAAAAAGAAATTTATGACGAATATATAGAGCCGGCGGTTATTTTTGAAAATGGAACTCCGGTTGGAGAAATAGCAGACAACGACTCGATAATTTTTTTCAATTATCGCGAAGATCGGGCGCGCCAAATCACGAAAGCCTTTACTGTCCCGGGTTTTTCAAAATTTAGCGCAAAAAAATTCAAAAAATTATTTTTTGCCACCATGACGCAGTATGAAGAAAGCCTTCCGGTTGAAGTTGCTTTTCCTCCAATCAAAATTGATGTGTGCATCGGAAAAGTTCTTAGTGAAAATAAATTAAATCAGCTTCGAATTGCCGAAACAGAAAAATTCGCTCATGTTTCTTATTTTTTCAACGGCGGTAATGAAGATCCATTTGCCGGCGAAGACCGCATAATTGTTCCGTCCAAGGATGTTTCAAGTTTCGACAAAGCGCCTCAAATGAGCGCGCTAGAAATTACCGAGAAAGTTTTGGAAAATGTTGAACGAGATAAATATGATTTTATCCTTATAAATTTTGCTAACGCCGACATTGTGGGGCATACCGGAAATGAAAAGGCCGCCGAAAAAGCCGTGGCGACGATAGACAAATGCTTGGAAAAAATTATTCAAGCCGTACTTTCCAAGGGTGGCCAGCTCCTCATCACCGCTGATCACGGCAATGTAGAAGAAATGTTTGATATTCATACCGGCGAAAAAGATACCGAGCATAGCGCCAATCCGGTTCCGCTTTGGTATATTACGCCGGAAAATTTTTCCAAAACTCCCAAGAAAGCAAGAAAAGTAGAAATATCCGGACTGCTTAGTGATGTTGCTCCGACAATTCTAGATATTATGGACATCAAAAAACCGGCCGAGATGACCGGTGAAAGTCTGCTTTCGCTTTTAAAATAAAAAGTATATTTTTTAGTTTTAAAAAACTCGGGATTAATCCCGAGTTTTTATTTCATCAACATAAGGGCTTATGCGCTTGACGAAAAATTACTCACAACCGGTAATATTTGCAATTATTAACTTTAAGTAAACTAGAAAAATATCAAATTATATGTAGAAATTACGCTTTAGTAATTTTGAAACAAGCGCGTAAGCCCTAAAATAAAGCTACTTTATAATCTTATCCACTATCCCATATTTTTTCGCTTCGTCGGCGCTCATGAAATAATCACGCTCGGCGTCCCGTTCTACTTTTTCCAATTTCTGTCCGCAATGCTTCGCCATTATTTCATTTAATCTTTTTTTGATATTCAAAATATGCTTGGCATGAATGTCAATGTCAGTCGCTTGTCCTTGCGCTCCGCCCATCACTTGATGAATCATCACTTCGCCATTTGGAAGAATCATTCTCTTGCCTTTTGCTCCGGCCGAGAGTAAAAGCGCGGCGGCGGAAGCGGCTGTGCCAACGCAAATCGTGGAAACATCCGGCGCAACATACTGCATGGTGTCATAAATTGCGAGAGCCGAAGTCACTTGCCCGCCGGGAGAATTGATGTAGAGCTTGATATCTTCTTTGGAATTTTGCTGTGTCAAAAACAAAAACTGGGCGATTATCGCATTAGCAACCATATCATCAATTGGTCCGCCTAAAAAAATAATGCGATCGCGAAGAAGCCTCGAATAAATATCATAAGCCCTCTCGCCATAGCTGGTTTTTTCGATAACAGTTGGGATAAGGTATTGGTTGTTCATAAATTATATTTTAAATGCGACTCTAATTTACGAACCTGCCTGCCGGCAGGCAGGTGAACATTCGAATGTTTCGAATGATTCGGTTTTATTCGAGTCATTCGTGTGCAGATTCGAGTCATTCGGGTCGCTTATTAAATTTTTTCCAGGTATTCAAACACTTTCTCATTTTCCAAAACTCCTTTGCTATAAGTATACAATCTTTCCATATCAATATTCTTCTCCATATCTTTGACATTCTTGTAATATTGCAAAGTCTTGTTTATCTCCGCTTCAATTTCTTCTGATGTCGCTTCCAAACTTTCTAGCTCGGTTATTTTCTTAAGTGCCAGCGCGCTAATTACTCTTTTTTCGGCCTGTGGCTCCCAGTCATGAATAAGTTCTTCCTTGTCTTTCTTAATTTGCGCCAGATATTGATCAAGATTCATTCCCATCGGCGCCAACTGATATTCAAATTCGTCGAGCATTTTGTGCGCTTCTTCGTGAACCAAAATTTCCGGCAGTTCTACCTCCGAGTTCTTAATTATTTCTTCAATATACTTGGTTCTTTTTTCGTCTTTAATTTTATGCTCATTTTCGTGCTCCATGCCCTCTTCAATATTTTTCTTGAGCGCTTCTAAATTTTCAAATTTCCCTAAGGATTTCGCAAAATCATCATTGATTTCCGGCGTCTGCCTTTCTTGAACTAAATTTACTTTTACTTTGAAACTCGCTGGCTTTCCGGCTAAATCTTTTTTATGGTAATCAGCTGGGAAATTCAGCTCGAATTCTTTTTCTTCTCCCTCTTTCATTCCAATAATTTGCTCTTCAAATCCCGGGATAAAAACTCCTCGGCCAATGATAAGCGGATGTTTTTTGCTCGTTCCATTTTCAATTGGGACTCCGCCGATTTTCACCTCAAAGTCAATTTCGACGCTGTCATTTTTTCGTGCCTCACGCATAACTGTCACCAATTTCACCCGGCTGTTAGCCAATTTTTCAAGTTCCAATTCCAAATCCGCCTTTTCCACTTTCGAAGTCCGGCTTTTGAAATCATTATTAATTTCTTTTATACCTTTGACATATTTTTCTTTTATCTCAATTTTTGGCATAACAGAAACGATCGCCTTGTATTTCAAATCTTCCCCTTCTTTTATTTCCACTATTTCTACTTTTGGATTGCCGATTGCTTCAATTTTTTCTTTTAGAATATAATCGACATAACTTTTCTTCACGGCTTTTTCTCCCGCATTATTGAGGATTGTCCCCAATCCGACTTTTTGCTCAATTAAATTTCTCGGCGCTTTGCCCGGGCGAAATCCCGGAATTTTTATCTCTTCTGAAATTTCATTGACTGCCGAGTCTAAAAATTTCTCCCATTCTTTCCAAGGGACAGTTATTTCAAATTCAATTTGCGATTTTGGTAATTTTTTCATAGAAATTTATTTAGTTAATTCTTCGGTTAATTGCGGGATGATTTGTTTTTTTCGGGAAACTACTTTTTCCAAAAACATTATTCCATTTTCAATTTTTCCTCCAAAAACTTTTTCCGCAAGATTTTTTTCCGCTTCCGATATAATATAAAGATAGCTATTTTGTTTTATAATATCGACTGGCAGAAAAAATAAATAATCCTGTTTTTCTTTTTCCTTTTTCGCTTTTAATGCTTTCCTTATCTCTTCTTGTTTTTCATTCACACTTTCTGGACTAGTCGTTTCCCAAGTTCCAATTCCCACTTTGAATTTTCCCATTTCAAAATCTTTATGATCCAATGAAATTATTTCTTCCACAGAAATTCCCTCAAGACTTGACTTAGCCTCAAACATTTCTGCTACAAAATTATCCACATCAATTTTTGCTGTTTCATTTAAAACTCCGGCAATTATTTTATCTTCCTCGGTAGATGTCGGACTGGTAAAATTCAGCGTATCAGAAAGAATTCCGGCTAAAAGCAACTTTGCATTTGTTTCAGAAATTTTTTCATTTTTTTCCAAAAACATTTTTGCGATGATGGAAGATGTAGCGCCCATTTCTTCTGTTCGGCAAAAAATAGGCTTGTCTGTTTTTATAGAAAATTTATGATGGTCAATTATATAATTGACTTTAGAAAAATCGATCTTCTCCGAAATCTGATTTGCTTCATTATGATCCACCAGCACAATATTTTCACCTTCCCCAATTTCCGAAATCAATTCCGGAGCTTCAACATTAAATTTTTGCAAAATAAATTTCGTTTCATTATTAATTTCTCCCGCGCGAAAAGCCTTCGCTTCAAGCTTCAGCGCATTTTTGAAATATTCCGTTGCTACAATGCTCGACACAATTGAATCCGTATCCGGATTTTTATGTCCAATAACAATTAATTTTCCCATAAAATTTAAAATTAATTTTTATTCTTCTTTATTTTCCGCCTCTTTGGTTTCTTTGGTCTTTTTCGCCTTTTTCTCTTTTTTTTCTTCCTTAACTTCCTCGCTTATTTCTTTCTTGCTTTCTTCTGTCTCACTTACTTCTTCCTTCTTACTTCCCTCTTCTTTCTTGCCTTCTTCATCAGCCGAAACTTGCTCTCCACCGCTTGGCGCTAGACCTTTGATGTCTATTTTCCAACCGGTAAGTTTGGCAGCCAGTCTTACATTTTGTCCGCGTTTGCCGATTGCCAAAGATAACTGGTCTTCTAAAACTGAAACCGAAGCTTCTTTTCTTTCTTCATTAATTTCCACCTTCAAAACCTTGGCCGGAGAAAGTGCGCCAGAAATAAATTTTGAAATATCATCATTCCACATTACAATATCAATTTTTTCTCCACCCAGTTCATCAATCACCGCTTGCACTCTGGTTCCTTTTTGCCCGACGCAAGATCCAATTGGATCAATGCCGTCTTCCGTGGAAGAAACAGCAATCTTAGTTCGCTCGCCCGCTTCTCGCGCAATTGATTTTATCTCCACTGTTCCAGAAAAAATTTCCGGCACTTCAAGTTCAAACATTTTTCGCACCATTTCCGGATTCGTGCGACTTAGGGTTATGCCAGGACCTTTTGTACCGGCATCAACTTTTTGCAAATATACTTTTATCCTTTGCCCAACTCGATAATTTTCTCTTTCAATTTGTTCGCTCGGGAAAAGAACGCCGACTGATTTTCCAAGATCAACAAAGATGTTCCGTCCTTCTACTCTTTGCACTACACCGTTTAGAATTTCGCCTTCCTTATTTTTATATTCATCATACATCGCGTCTCTTTCCGCTTCGCGAATTCGCTGGATGATCACTTGCTTGGCAGTTTGGGCTGCTACTCGGCCGTAATCAGTTTTTTGTTCAAGTTCTGTTTCGATAATATCTCCCACCTTGGCATCCTTTTTTATTTTCTTCGCTTCCTCCAAAATCAAATCTCTTTCCGGATTAAATCTTGGCAATCTTTCTTCCGCGTTTTCTTCTGTATCAATTTGTTTTTTTTCTTCTGCCTTATCTGTTTTTTTATCCGCCTCATCCGTTTCTTCCATAAATTCCCGCATTGTTTCGTCCACGACTTCTTTTACCAGAAAAAATTTCGCTCCACCAGTAAGCTCATCAAATTCGCTACGGATATTTTGTCCGCGCTTGCCATAATCTTTTTTATACGCCGCCGAGAGCGCCGCCTCGATTGTTTCAACTACTTTTTCTTTGGAAATTCCTTTTTCCTCACAAAGAGCGGAAATAGCCGAGCTAAAATCGCCCGTTCGCCCGCCGGAATTGTTTTCTTCGTCTTTTTTTGTTCTTTTCTTTGCCATAAAATTTTATTTAAAAAATTAATTTTGCCTTATTTAAGCTTAATTTAACCATATTTACTGCCTATTTAATAAAGAAAGTTCGCTTTCCGCGAACTTTATCTGCTCTTCTAACTGATAAAACAATCTTATCAATTATTTTATTTTATGTCAACTGGCAATATTTATAGCGGAAATCATCTAAAATAATGCTCTTGTTCCGCGAAGCGCCGTATCAATTGCTCTAACAGCCACAAATCCAGAAAGCGCAACGATTATTCCAATAATTGAATAGGTCATATTTCTTTTGGCTATCTCTATAATTTTTTCATCACCTGACGCTAAAAGATATTGTCCACCAGAAATAATAAAAGCAATTACAGTAATAATTCCGATAATCCTCAATAACCAATTCAAAATATTAACTAAAATGTTTTTTATTCCGGGTGAATCAGGAAGCCCTGCTTTAGAAACAGAAGTAAAATCCAGTTCCCCATTAGCTGTTCCGACTGCTCCATTAGGATTATTACTATTGCCATTATTATTACTATTATTTGCATTATTATTGCTATTATTTGCATTACCATTTCCACATACTCCAGTATCAGCACAACTCATATTATACCAATTACTAGGATCGCAATTAGCCTTGCTAGATGAACAACTAGCACCATTAACACAACATCCGACACTAGCCGTTTCGTTAGAATTAGAATTAGAATTAGAATTATTATTATTATTTACATTCACACACCCTACTTCAAGACAAGTTAATTCATACCAATTAGCAGAATTACAGCCATCTTTATTTGTTGAACAAGTCGTGGAGCAACAGCCAGCATTAGCTGAAGACGCAATGGCGAAAACAGCCAAAAAAACAAACACTAAAAAAATTAAATTAAAATAGAATGAATATTTTTTCATTTTTTACCATTAAATAGCTTAGTTAAAATGAACTAGAATTAAGCATATTCTGCGCCGCAGCAAAGACCACATAACCAGCTAACCCCACAATTACTCCAATAATCGAATACATCATAGCTTTTTTAGCATTTCCTGCTCGCGTTTCATCTCCGGCCGCCGTAAGATACATGATTCCAGCAATAATAAATCCGATAAGAGAAACCACACTCAAGACTCCCAAGAGCCACTTAAGAATATTTTCTATTATTCCAAAAATTGTTCCGGTCGGCAGGCCATAATTATCATCTTGAAGTCCGTCACTCTTTGGGTCTCCAAGGCCAAAAAGAGCTAAGGATACTTTTGGCATAAATAGCATTGTCCCAACATAAATTGCTATTAATATTTTTTCTATTTTTTTCATACTTTTTTTGTTCCATAAAATAAATTATATTTTATGAAATTAATTTTTATTAATAATTATTATTTTAAAACTTCGCCGTTGCATTGAGCAAGGCTTGTGCTGCCTTAAAAAACACAAATCCTGAAAATCCCACAATCACTCCAATAATTGAATATGTCATAGCTTTTTTAGCATTTCCTGCTCGCGCTTCATCTCCGGCAGCGGTAAGGTACATAAGTCCAGAAATTATAAAAGCAATAAAACAAATTACCTCCAGTGTTCCCAAAAGCCAAACGACTAAATTAGAGACGATACCAAAAACTGATGAGTCTGGAAGATTAAATTGTTTCAAATCATCAACCTTCCATTGAGCAAAAATTTTTGCAGGGAAAAATGAGATGGCTGAAAATATTGCAAGTGATAGAATTTTATTTCTAATTTTTATTTTCATAATTATTCGCGTCACTTCCGCACCTGCCTGCCAGCAGGCAAATTTAAACAGAAATGGCAGAAAAGAAAAATTTACATTTATAATTATACCACGCTTTTAAAAAAATAAAAACAGCCCGTAATCCACAGGCTATTTTTATTTTATTTTGAAATTTCAAAATACGCTTTTTAGAATCCAGCGTTAGAATTAAGCATATTTTTAGCAAAGCTAAGGGCTACGAGTCCAGCTAAAGCTACAATTACTCCAATAATTGAATACATCATCGCGTTTTTAGCTGTACCTATTCTCGTTTCATCTCCAGCTGCTGTAAGATACAAAATTCCGGCAATACAAAATCCAATCACGCCAACAATCCCAACAGCTGCCAAAAGCCAGTTCATTATATTGGTAATAATTCTCATAATAGTACTACTAGGAAGATTTGTTCCCACTGGTGGATAATATTGCGCGCCAGCCAAAGCAGGCATCAAAAGAAGTGACCCTGAAATTATAGAATATGCAACTGATTTTATTTTATTTTTCATCTTGCACCTCCTTTCATAAATAACATCTTAATTTTTCTTTATTTTTTATATTCTCTCGCCTTTTATCTTTACGATACGCTGATAAGACTGGAGATTTGCCTTACAACTACAAGCGCGCTAAGCGCTACTACAATTCCAATTATAGCATAGGTAATTATTTTTTTTGCCGTATCTATTCTTTTTTCATCTCCATAAGCTGTAAGATACATTCCTCCGCCGATGACTAAAGAAATTATAGCAATAATTCCAAAGATTGACAATAAGAAATTCAAAACATTAACTGCAATCATTTTTATAGTAAGTGTTGACCCGGTGCCGGCAACATCTGGTCCGGCCTGAAGAATAGCCAAAATTTCATTAAGAAATGCTGGCGCTGCCAAAGCAATCGCTAACCCGACTACTGCGCCTGTCCAAGTTTGTTTGGCGCGCGTTACCATCTTTTCGTTTCCGGCCGATGACATATACATAATTCCGCCAATAATCATAAATATCACTGCGATAATTACAATTATTCCTCTAAGCTTGCTCATAAGCGAAGTGAGCAACTCTTGAACAGAATTGATTTGAAGAGGATTAGCAAATGTTGTAGTAGATGAGTTCGCAGTAGCCGGATTTATATAACCAGGGCAAGTAGACATAGTTATGCAAGCTGCCTGATCAAAATATGTCGTACCCGCTCCACAATCCATAGCGGAATTAGCACTTGAACAAACTCCCATGGCAGTAGCAAAGCAACAGCCTGCTGTTTGCGCTTGAACCAATTTAGTATTCAAAAAAAATCCTGCAATAAAAACTAATATAGTAATGATAAAATATTTTTTCATATTTATTTTTATATTTTAAAAAATTATAAGTTATTCACCCTTTGCGCGGCAGTTTTTAGCGCATCAGAAACTGTCGCTTGGCCTTTGTTCACACTATCAATCATTTCTGCAAAAATTGATTCTACCGAAGTTGAATCTTTTTGCCGCCAGCTTTTAGCAATTAAATTTCCTGCTGCAAAAACTCCAACTTTCGGATCAGTTTTTTGCAATTCGATCAAATCCCGCCTCGCTGCTGGTTGGCCAGTTTTTGCAAGAAATTTTACAGCTGGATCAAGCTTTAGATTGGCTGATTGCCCAACTCCCGAACCAGAAGAAGTACCAGCAAAAGTCCCATCCGGTTTAGTCGAAAGATATGTCAAAAACCACCAAGCTTCTTTTACTCTGGTATCATTACTTATCGTTACAGTACTTTGCAGAGTTTTAGAAATCGAATTTTTTGCAACTACGAATCCCCAATAGTTAGCAAAATTAACCGGCGCCTTATTTTCAAATTGCGGGACTGGAGAAACAGCAAAATTTAGCTTTGGCGATTTTGCCAAAATTGTATCAACATTCCAAGAATAATTTATCATCATTGCCGTAAGCCCTTCCGAAAAAGCATCGATGGAATAATGCATATTTGGATTCCATGTATAGTTAAAAGATTTAGAATTAGCAAACTGCGTATAAAAATTAAGAGCTTCCTCGCCGAGATAAACTCCATTTGGGTTTGAATCTGTTTTCGAAAAAGAATCGTCGAAAGCTACCCGCCCCATATCATCAGTCATTTCGGTTCCGTTTTGAAGCATTATGAGATTTAATATATCCGTAGAACGATTTATATTATAAGCAGTTCCAATAGCTGCGCCAGAGTGAATTATATTTCCAAAAGAATCTACACTTTTTAGTTTTATCACATCGTCGATAAATTCATTCCAATTTTTTGGAGGAGTCGCAATCCCAGCCTGATTCAATAGATCTTTATTATAAAAAAGTGCTAAACTATCCACTGAAAGTGGCACAGCATAAATTTTATTTTCTTTGATAAAATCCTCTGCTACTACATCTATAAAATTATTTCTAAATTTTTGTTCATTTATAATTCTTGGATCTACTTCAGACGGCGCTGGAGCAATTTTATCAGTAAAAGAAGGTAGCCATAGATTATTCACCATAAAAATATCCGGCCCCTGGCCTGATGCCAGTGCATCCATCAGTTCTTTTCGATAGGTGTCTATGGGAATTTTTTTATAAGTAATTTTAGAAACATTTGGATTTATAAGACTATAATTATCAAAAATTTCTCTCATTGCTGTTTCCTGGTCTAGCGGTCCCCAAATTTCAAGATCTAAATCATATTTGTGTGTATTAGCCGGCTTGCATCCGCAACCAGAAATAACTAAAACTACTGTCAAAAAGGAAATTGCTAAAATTATTTTTTTTATTTTATTCATAATTTTATTTTGTTATTATCCATCCAAAATGAAAACTGCTTACTTTTATTTTTTTTAAAATGGCTAATTTATTTTTTTGAATTATATCCGAAAGTTCATCTTTGGAAACTCTGTTTTTTATTTCTGGACCTAATGACCTGTCTAGCTCTTCCCAATCGATAAAAAGAATGCATCCTCCCTTTTTTAAAATTCTTTCCGCTTCCATAAAAACTTCCAACTTTTTCTGACTTTGGTAAAGCATATTAACAATCAACACCCAGTCTATGCTTTCTTTCCCAAGTTTTGTTCCTTTTTCTTCTTCCAAATTAACTCTACGCGCATCAATATTATCAAGTCCCATGATTTTCGCCTGGCTTCTCACTGCTTCAACTTTTGCTTCTAATATATCCAGGGCATAAACCACTCCTCCTTCGCCAATTTTTTTCGCCACAGGAAAAGTGAAAAATCCCGTCCCGCATCCAAAGTGAGCAACTCTCATTCCTGGCAAAATTTCCAAACCAGAAATTATCTCTTCGGGATTTAGAAATTTAACTGCATAATTTGTACTTTTATCAAAAGTCATTTTTATTTTTTTATCTGTACACTTATTTTACAATAAATTGAAAAAACTAACAACATCGGATTATCCACGGCAAAAAATTTGATAATCTGCCAATATTCTTGTAGATTAAATAAGGGTAGGGAAGCGTGCCAGAGTGGTCGAATGGGGCGGTTTCGAAAACCGCTATATCCGAAAGGGTATCAGAGGTTCAAATCCTCTCGCTTCCGCTAATAAAAAATTGCTTAAGTTTAGCAATTTTTTTAATCTATAATTTCAAAAAATTTGGCTGATACAATTTTATATTTCTTTAAAAATGTAAATTAGCTGACCTAGAAACGCTTGGCATACTTCTATTTTGTGTTAGATTACTTTTTCTAGGTTCTATCGCCCTATTAATCTTTGGCTTTGAGATATTGCTATTTTGCTTAGTTTTTGGCTTTTCATATATATATCGACTTTCAAAAAAACCAGCATTCGGAAATATTTTTCCAGCTAAAACTTCTGCTTCTTTTCCATCTATATTTTTTCCTTTTCCGCTTCTAAAAGTGCCTAGGACCTTTTTCATTTCTTCTCTCGTAATTCCTCCCTGTGCCTTCTCTTTTAAGGCAGAAAAAAACTCATCCTTCTCGGCCGTTGTATCCAAAACATTTGCTATTTTTTTGTCTTTAAATAGGCTATTCATTGCTTGGCTACTCTTTCTTGAATATCCAACTTGCTTATTTGAATATAAATTTTTTGTAAAAAATCCCATATTTTTAGTTTTTTAGTCACAAATAAAAGCGGATTCACCCGCTTTTTGTATTTTCTACTTTAATTATAGCAAACTTTTGCCTTTTTGTAAAGATTTTAAACTTTCTAAGCTATTTCAGCATAAAAACATTATGGGGTTTACATTTAATAATTTAAATGCTAGCCTAAAAGAAACTAGTTTTACAAAAATATGGCAATTATCGAAAGTTTTATCCAAAATAACCTTTCTCTTATAGCACTGGCTTTCTCCGGCCTGCTTTTGGTTTTTATAGTTTGGACTATAGTTCTCCAAATCCAGCTTTCAAAGATTAAAAAAAGAAATCAAAATTTTTTTGCCGGAAGTTCTGTCAAAAACATTGAGGAATTGATTCTTGGCCATTCCAAAAATCTGAAAATTTTAGATAAAGACATTCAGGAGCTCTATAATATTTCCAACCAAATTAATAATCTGGCCTTTCGCGGATTTCATAAATTAGGTTTGGTGCGATTCAATCCTTTCAAGGATGTCGGCGGTGACCAAAGTTTTTCTCTCGCGCTTCTAAACGGAAAAAATAATGGCTTGACCATCTCTTCACTTTTTACCCGGGAAGGCGCCAGAATTTATTCCAAATCAATTACTGGAGGCAAATCAGAAAAACATCCTTTGACTGAAGAAGAAAAAGAAGCCATAAAAATAGCCATGGAAAATCAAAAGGTAAAATAAAATTAATTTTTCAAAAATAAATGACTGATACAATTCTCAAAAAAATATCCTTGCCAAGTTCAATCACTGTCAAAAAATTCAGCGAGGTTTTAAATATTCCCTTAAATGTTGTCATCACCGAGCTTATGAAAAATGGAATTCTTGCAACCATCAATGAAAAGATTGATTTTGAAACGGCATCGATTATTGCTGGAGACTTAGGCTTTGAAGTTTCCGAGGAAATTTTAGAAGCCGGAGAAAAAATGACCATTGAAAAATTAAATGAGGAACTTAAGAAAGAAAAGGAATCTTCTGATATTCTCAAGAGTCGCGCTCCAATCGTCACAATCTTGGGACATGTTGACCATGGAAAAACTACCCTTCTTGATACCATTAGAAAAACTAATGTGGCGGCCAAAGAATCGGGCGGAATCACCCAGCACATCAGCGCCTATCAAGTCAAGAAAAAGGGCCAACTCATCACCTTTGTTGATACGCCTGGACATGAAGCCTTTAGCGCTATGCGCGAACGAGGCGTGAGCATTGCTGATATCGCCGTTCTGGTTGTCGCCGCTGATGACGGAGTACGCCCGCAAACCAGAGAAGTTATTGAATATCTTCTGGCAAAAAAAATTCCGACAGTTGTTGCGATAAATAAAATTGACAAACCTTCGGTTAATATTCAACGAGTGAAACAAGAATTGGCTGATGCTGGAATAGTTTTGGAAGAATGGGGCGGACAAGTGCTCTCTGCTAAAATTAGCGCCAAACAAAATATCGGCATTGATGATCTCTTGGATAATATTCTTCTTATCAATGAAGTGGAAGACTTTAAGGCTAATTACAAAAGAGATCCTTTGGGAATTGTTTTGGAATCACATCTTGATCCGCAAAAAGGACCGATTGCCACCGTGCTTATCAAAACTGGAACACTCAAAGAAGGACAAGATGTCATTGCCGGCGCAAGTTTCGGCCGAATAAAAAGAATTGAAGATTTCAGAGGAACAAGGATCACCGAAGCTGTTCCGGGAACTCCTGTAAGCATTATCGGTTTTCATTCTGCTCCAAGCTCCAATGATATTTTGCAAGCTTCGCCCGAAAAACACCAAGGAAAATCAAAATCACAATCCGGACTTTTGAATAATTCCGAAGAAGAAGCTTTTAGCTCTCAAAAAATGATGCGCGTTATCGCTTCGGAGAAAATAAAAAGATTAAATATAATTTTGAAATCAGATGTGCAAGGATCGCTTGAAGCGATTGGACAGATTTTGGGCGAAATAAAATCCCAGGAAGTGGCGATTGATTATATCGGAACTGGCGTCGGCAACATCACTGAATCAGATGTCCGCTTGGCTGGAAGTTCCAATGCTACTATTTATGGATTCAATGTAGAAATTACGCCGGTCGCCAAAAGAATGGCTGAGACTGCCAAAGTAGAAATCAAAAATTATAAAATTATTTATGAACTCGTGGAAGATATAAAAAACAAATTGATTGCCATGCTTCCTCCGATCATCGAAAGAACTGATTTTGGAAAAATGAAAGTTTTGGCGCTTTTCAAAACTGGAAAAGGCGACATGATTATCGGCGGAAAAATAACAAACGGGAAGATGGTTAACAAATCCTTGATTGAAGTTATGAGAAACGATGCAATTATCGGACAAGGAAAATTAAACAATCTTCAAGAAAATAAAGTTAATGTGGACGAATGCGTTTCTGGTAAAGAATGTGGAATAACCTTTTTGGGTTCGACAAAAATAAAAGAAGGCGATGTATTATTGAGTTATAAAGAAGAAGTAAAGAAGCAAACACTTTAAAAAATTTTCAATAATTATTTTTTGAAAATTATTTAATTGAAAATTTATTGAAAATTGAGAATTGAAAATTTTAAATTATGAATGAAAGAATAAATAAAATCAACGAGCTTATAAAACAACATGTGAATGATATCGTTCTCAAAAACCTCTCTTTAAAAGATGGGGTTTTTATTACTATCGCCAAAGTTGACACAACAGAGGATCTTCGTTATACTCGGGTGTTTGTTAGTATTTTCCCGGAGAAAGAAATTCCTTATGCCACAAAAACTTTGGAAAAAGAACTTTTTGAAATCCAGGGAAAACTTAACAAAAAACTGCATATGCGACCACTGCCCAAAATTGAATTCCGTCTTGATATGACAGAATCCAAGGCAGATGAAATAGAAAAAATTTTAAAAGAAATAAATTAGGCGACTCGAATAACTCGAATTTTCACCCGAATGTTTCGAATTTATTCGAATCATTCGAGTGTTCACCTGCCTGCCGGCAGGCAGGTTCGTAAATTAGAGTCGCTTTTATATATGAAAAAGTTTTCTCAAGAATTTAATACCCTTAATTTCGTCATCAAAGAATCAACTAACATTCTTCTTTTTGCGCATTCCCGTCCGGATTCTGATACCGTCGGTTCGGTTTTGGCTCTGCGAGAATATATAAAAAATCTTGGAAAAAATGTTGATATCGCCTGCCTTGATCCCTATCCAGAGTATCTCAAAGATTTGGCGCCAGATTATTTTAATTTTCCGGATCATTTAAATCTGGAAAAATATAATTTAATCATCGCTACTGACAGCGTGGAAAGAGGCTTTCAAAAAATTAAGGATAAATTTACAGAAAATCAGGTCGTCGCGCTTCTTGATCATCATCCGGATATAACTATTCAAGGTGACATCAATATTATTGAGGCCAGCTATTCTTCCGTTTGTGAAATTATTTATAATTTTTTTGAATTTAATAAAATAAAACTCACTCGGCAGATTTCTACTTTTTTACTCTTGGGAATTTTGGGAGACACTGGAATGTTCCAACACTCCAATACCACTCCGCGCATTATGGAAATTGCTTCCGCCTTAATGAAAAATGGTGCACCACTTTCAAAAATAATCAGCGTGGCTTTTTCCAATAAAAATATTTCAACTTTGAAACTTTGGGGCCGGGCTTTTGAAAAAGCTAAAATTAATCCAGAAAATGGAATGATCGTTTCATTTATTTCTGAAAAAGAACTCGAAGAATGCGGTGGCAGCCTTGAAGACATTTCTCAAGTTTCAACTATCCTAAATACAGTCCCTGGAACAAAATTCGCGCTGGTTCTTTCGGAAAGAGGCGATGGGATAGTCAAGGGCAGTCTTAGGAGCGAAGAATATAAAGGCGTGGATGTTTCGCAAATTGCCGCGCTCTTCGGCGGTGGTGGCCACAAGCTTGCATCAGGTTTTGAAATTGAAGGAAAAATTGTTGAAACCGAAAATGGCTGGCAGATAATATAGGTGACTCGAATAACTCGAATTTTCACCCGAATGTCTCGAATTTATTCGAATCATTCGAGTGTTCATTCGTAAATTAGAGTCGCTTTATGCTAAAATAATCTTATGAATATCGGCGCTCACATTTCAATCGCCGGCGGAATTATTGAAGCCCCCAAAAGAGCTTCCGATTTAGGCTGTGAATGTATGCAAATTTTTACCCGTTCTCCCCAAGGCGGAAAAGCACCAAGCCTCACAAACTCCGTTTGTGAGGAATTTAAAATTTCAAATTT
Organism: Patescibacteria group bacterium; assembly: GCA_022709735.1. Taxonomy (GTDB): domain Bacteria; phylum Patescibacteriota; class Minisyncoccia; order Moranbacterales; family UBA2206; genus UBA2206. The sequence continues at coordinate 44,872 of JAKLIG010000002.1, forward strand.
AAAATTTAAAATTAAGGAGGTTTATATCCATACTCCCTACTACATTAATTTCGCCTCTTCTAATAATCGCATTCGCTATGGGTCAGTCAGCGTTGTTCGCGATGAGTTGGAAAGAGGAAATCTCATTGGCGCAAAATATGTCATGACTCATCTTGGCACTGCCAAAGATTTGGGGCAAAAAGAAGCTACTGCCAAAACTATTAAAATGCTTTCAAAAACTTTGGAAGGATATACTGGAAAAACAAAATTACTTTTAGAAAACAGCGCCGGCGCCGGAGAAATTATTGGCGATGATCTCTCTGAACTTTCAGAAATTATCAAAGGCGTTGCTTCGGATGCCATCGCTGGAATTTGTCTCGACACCCAACATTCTTTCGCTTCCGGATATGATTGGCGAAAATCTGATGTAAGGGCAATTCATGAATTGCCCCTGCTAGAAAGAATAGATAAAGAAATTGGACTGGATAAAATAAAATTAATCCACGCTAATGACAGTCTGACGGATTTCAATTCCAAACGAGACCGCCACGCCCATATTGGCGAAGGAAAAATTGGTTTGGACGCCTTTCAAAACATTGTCGCCTTTGCTGAGAAAAATAATATAGATATGATCCTAGAAACAGAACATGATAAAGTGAAAAAAGATATTGAAATTTTGAAAAATTTCCGCGATAAATAATCGTAGGGGCGATTCACGAATCGCCCCTTTTTAAATATACGCAAAACAAAAACAGAAAACCAAACCGTCTCCAAAATTTTGATTATTCCCAAAATGGGATGTACCTGCCTGCCGGCAGGCAGGTTTTGTGACAATTTGCACGAAAGACCGGGAAGAATTATTTGGAGAAATTAAAAATGGAGAAATGGTTTTGAATGAATTGGGAAAAATCGTTTTTAAAAATTTAAAAAATATTCCATATTATTTTGAAAATATAAATTTGGATAAATTTATTGTGATGCCAAATCACGTTCATTTAATTCTTGAAATTAACAAAAATATCGTAGGGGCAATTCATGAATTGCCCCTACAAAAACGGCGGAATATGTTGATTCCGAAAATAATCGGCAAATTTAAAATGTTATCCGCCAAAGAAATAAATATTCTGGCAAATAATTCTGGGAATCCATTATGGCAACGAAATTATTACGACCATATTATCCGAAACGAAATTGAATTAAACAAAATTCGCGAATATATATTGGAAAATCCGAAAAATTGGGAACGCGATAGAAATAATATTGTGTAGGGGCAGACCTTGCATCTGTCCTTTTTTATATTCACCCGTTTACCCAAATAAAAATCGGCAGGAACCACGATGGACTCCTGCCGAGTTAATAAACGCTAGCAACAATTTAATCTAATATAAACAACATCCTTGGCTCTTTTTGAAAGAAAATCATTAATTTGCTTGATATGATTTATGGCATATTCTTTATTCGTAGGAGATCCGGATACAAAAATTATTTTTTTTACCTCAGAAAGAGCCTTCTTCATTGCCTCTGCAATTTTTTCCGTGTTACAGCAAACGCATTCAGTTGTAAAAAATCCTACCTTAGTTTCCAAATCGTTAGTAATTCCAAGCCCTTTCATATGAACTCTCCATTGATCTTCCGTTAGTCCGCAACCATTCTTATAGAAAAAGAATCTGGCTTTTCTAGGGTATAATTCATTTTTTACCATTTGCATAATACAGTCATAATATTCCTCCTTAATGCTCATAGAATTCTCCTTTTCTAAAATTAGTTGAATATAGATGGGCGCCTGCCATTTCGTTAATGCTTTTCGAAAGCAATTATTAAAAACAAAAATCCCTTCTTATTTCCAATTTCCAAGAAATCTTTTCTAGTTTTTATTAGACCAATTTTTTCAAAAAGCATAGACATTATTTCTTGTACTGATCTAACCAGATGAGGAAGATTAATTTGTATATTCTTTATGCCTCCTACATTCCATTCAAATTCTCCTGAACTTTCTTTTCCGAATTTTGTTTTTTTTATGAATTCCACGAGCCCCTTGCAGATCCATCCAATACCATCCACATTATCTCCCCTAAATTCTTCTATAATACCAACGGCTTCATGCAATGATCTGGAATTAAATAATTCATTTTTTAATTGCCCAAGTTGCTCTATTATTTCAAAATAATTCATCTTTCTTCTCCTTTTTATTGAGTTTTTAATATTCAATCAGTTTTCCATCATAACGCCCTATTATATTCCAAAATTAATAAAGTGTCAATAATTCTAGATTTCAAAGCGATTAATTGTTATTTTTGGCTAAAATAAGGCAATAAACCCGAATTAGTGTTGACATTTTTACCGTCATTTGATATAATTAAGGTAATATGAGCCTAGAAAATAACCTAAAATCAATCGGATTAGAAGAAAAAGAAGCTCGAGTCTATCTCGCCACTCTTGAACTTGGCCCGACAAACATTCAAAATCTAGCCAAAAAAGCAGGAATTAAGCGCAGCACTGTTTATGAAATACTGCGAAATCTCAAAAACCAAGGCCTTATTTCTGAAGCTATGCAAGGAAAAAGAAAGCTGATTGTCGCTTCTTCGCCTGACAAACTCAAAAGAAATATCAAAGAAAAAGAAAATTTGCTAAATCAAATTTTGCCAGAGCTAAAATCACTTGATAATGCTGGACCAATCAAGCCAAAAATAACCTACTACGAAGGTCGCGAGGGTTTGCGAGAAATTTATATGATCGCGCTTGAAGCAAAGAATAAACGCGCCGATTGGGTTTCGCCTATTCAATCTGTTGTAGAAACAGTCGGGGAAGATTTTTTGGAAAAATATGTTGAAACAAAAAAAAGAATGGGCTATTGGATTCGCTCCCTTCATATCACCAGCCGTCAAGTTTCTACCTACAAATATCTTGATCCGATTACTTTCAAGAAAACTTTGCGCGATGTCAGATTTTCTCCCCTGGATGTAGATATTCCAAACACCATTGCAATGTGGGATAATAAGGTAGCTATCATCAGCACCCAAAAAGAAGGTTTTGGTTTTATAATTGAAAGCAAAGATTTTGCAATCTCGATGAAAATGTTTTATGAACTTCTTTGGAACATCAGCAAGCCTTATGGTGAAATGAATTTTGACAATCAAAATAAAAGCGAGGAAAATATAACAAAAGAAAAAGAAGATGACCTTGATTATTGGGCTAAGCAATAAAACAATATGTCTAAAATTGCCATCACATCCGACATCCATAACAACGAAGTTAATCTAAAAAAAGTTTTGGATTATTGTAAAGTTAATAATATTCAAACGATTATTTGTTGCGGAGACATGGCGTCAAAAGAAGTTTTGGATTTCATGAATGACAATTTTTCCGGAAACATTCTTTATACTTTCGGCAACGCTGATTATGATGATTTGCGTGAACTGGAAGATGAAAAAAAATATCGAAACACCCATCTTTTCAAAAAATTTGGCGAAGCTATAATTGAAAAAAAGAATGTTGCCTTCACGCATTTTCCCCAGGAAGCGAAGGGGCTCGCGCGAACTGAAAAATATAATTTTGTTTTTTATGGCCACACCCACAAGCCCTGGGAAGTAATGCTCGGAAATTGCAAACTACTTAATCCCGGAACCACTGGGGGCGAAATCTACCCGCCGACATTTGCAGTCTGGGAAACAGACAATGATAAATTTAATTTAATCAGGATCCACGATTTACAATAAGTTGTATTTTAATCCGCCCATAGCGTAGCGCGTTTCAGAATTTCAATCGAAAGAGCGTTAAAAAATTTATTAAATTTTAGCGAGTGAGATTAGAAATTCTGCCAGCGCAAGCCCGGGCGGCAGTTCTTTTGTAACTTTTCTTGCTGCCAAGAAAAGTTAGAATAAAACTTGCGGAAAGAAAAAGTATATAAAAAATATGCCCAAACAATCTCAACTCGACGAATTGAATAAAAAAATGTCCGCCTGTTCGGCGTGTGTTCTACGCGGAACATGCCATCAAGTTGTCCCTGGTGAAGGTTCCGCCGAAGCCGAAATTATGTTTATCGGCGAAGGACCAGGGAAAAAAGAAGACGAGCTAGGCCGTCCCTTTGTTGGCTCGGCCGGAAAATTCCTGGACGAAATGCTGGGAGTGATAAATTTAAAACGCGAAAATGTTTATATCGCCAACGTTGTGAAATGCCGTCCTCCGCAAAACCGCGATCCATTGCCGCAGGAAGCCGCAACTTGCTGGCCATGGCTTTTAGAACAAATTAAAATTATTCAACCAAAATTAATCGTCACCCTTGGTCGTCATTCCATGGAAAGATTTCTGCCAGGAAAAATAATTTCCCAAATGCACGGAACGCTTGTCATAAAAACAATCCCCGAAATCGGCAAACAAAATTTCTATACTCTCTATCATCCCGCCGCCGCACTATATAATGGTTCAATGCGCGAAACGCTTATTAAAGATTTCCAAAAAATCCCAAAAGTTTTGGAAAAAATAAATCTATCCTAACATTCAATGTTAGGAAAAATAAAAGACCGCGCACAGTTTTCCGTGAACGGTCTTTTCTAGTTTTTAAATTTTTTGCAAAAATGGAATTACCACCGAAGATAAATCAGACTTTATCAAGCGCTTACAATGATCAACGCATTCGTTGCAAATGTAAAGACCAGTGGTTGAGGGACATTCAATCAATTTATCTACTTTATTTTTGTTTTTTCCACAAAAAGAACAAACTGCTTCTGTTTTGTTTTTGTTATTCATGTCTTCCTCCTTTATTTTTCACGAGCTATGATACAAAAACTGCTTTCCTGATAACCATCAGACAATATGAATTCCTGGAAAATAAAATTGCTAAGTATGTTTCTGATTTTCTTTGATATTTCAAGTTGCTCTGTCGCTGAAAGCGGAAACACACAATAAATTTCCAACACGACAAACGGAAAGCGCGCCGATTGGTTAATCTCAAATATCGGCGTTGACACCAGCTCATCGTCATCTTCCTTATTTTCCACAAACCAGAATACTTTTGCACTGCCATATTCATTGAAACTCCATGCACATATATCTTGTCTCAAAAAATATTTTACGACTTTTTCAAATAACTCTTTATTATTCATGCCCGCCTCCTTTATTTTCATTTTTTTAATGTTAACGAACAAAACTCCTCTTTTCTCCCGAATTAAATCACTATAATCCATAAATAAACTATTGTCATACTACTTATGATGATATTTATAAGTATTTTAATATCAAAATAAGCCCTAATTTTAGGGTTTTTTGCTAATTTGACTTGACTTATATAATTTTATATGACAAAATGGCCTCATGTATAAAGACCTCCAGACAATCGGACTAGGTAAAAACGAAGCTCAAGTTTATGAAGCCTTGGTTAAATTCGGCCCTTGTCGAGCAGGCGTTATTATAAATAAATTAGATATCCACCGAAATTTGGTTTATCAGTCGCTGGAAACACTCATCGCCAAAGGTTTTGCGGTGAAAGTAATCAAAAAAAATGTTTGGACTTTTCAGATTACTGATCCAAAAAGTTTGCTTACTTCGCTCAAAAGCAAAGAAATGATCGCTCATGAAGTGATAAAGCAAATCCAAACTTTTCACCATCAGGCTAGCCAGCAGATCGTCGTCTATGAAGGCATTGATAGTTATCGAAATTATTGGATGAGTTCGCTAGAAAAAATTCCGGAAGGCTCAACCATTCATTGCCTCGGCACCGTCAATAATGAATCTTTTTTCAAACTGCTCGGGCCCTTTGCCAAGAAATATATGGAATTAAAAATCAAGAAAAATATTATTTGGCAAACAATTCATTTTAAAATTACAAAAAGTGAAATTGAAATGCTCAAAAATTTTCCCGAGCTTACGCGATATAGATTATGGCCGAAAGATATTGAATGCGCTGGGAATTTCAATGTTACTAATAATACAATAATCATCCAGTCCTTCGTTGAACCGCTTCGCATCATTGAAATAAAAGATTCAATCATGGTTTCAGTTTTTCAAAATTATTTTGATATGATGTGGGAGAAATCAACTCCTATTACGCCGGAAAATATTGAGAAATTTAAAGGAAAATAAAAATCGCTGACAAAGCGATTTTTGTGGTCCAGGTGGGACTCGAACCCACACGACCTTACGGACACAACATTTTAAGTGTTGCGCGTATACCAATTCCGCCACTGGACCAAAATAAAATTAAGTTCTTCTCTTTCTGTTCTTTCCTCTATGTGTTTGTTTTAAACTATGGCAATTTGGGCATAACACTCTCAGGTTTTTTAATCTATTATCGGTACTATCACCATTTATGTGATCCAGCTCAAGTGGCAATCTCCCATCTGCTGATATTTTATGCCACCCACATTCTTCACAATATTTTGGTTTTAAATTTTCTTCAAATAATCGTTTTTTTAATTTATAGCTTTGGAAATAGTTTCCTTTTACAAGAATATCTCTTAACTTTATTCTGGGTTTTCCTATTCCTTCCAAGCCTCTACTCCACCCTCTGCCTTTTAAATGCTTGGAATCTATTTTATAAAATTCGATGTATTTTTTTATCTGAGAATAATTTCCGCCAGCTTCTCTTAATTTTAATTTAGACAAAACCTTCCTTATACTTGTGCTATTTTTTACCGCGATCCTTAATTGGTCTTCTGTCCAAGTTCTTTTTCTATTTGTTTTTATTATAATCATGGTAGACTTAAATAGTTATATTACACTATAAGTATACCATAAATAATATCTGATGCAATTTTCGAGGTCGCGTCCGGGATTGAACCGGAGTACAGGGTTTTGCAGACCCTTGCCTAACCGCTCGGCCACGCGACCGCAACTATATTTTATACTATCAAAGGCTGTATAAGTAGTCAATTTTAAAATACAAAAACCCTTCTCTTACGAAAAGGGTTTTTGCTTCTATTTAAAATCTTTATTTTTTAGAGAATCACTTCTGCTTCAAGATTTTTTCTTCCGAAAGCAAAAGCTTCTTTTTTAGTTTTCATGTAGATGTCTACATGATTACCTTTGATCGCGCCCCCACGATCTTGGCAGATATAAGTTCCCATTCCAGAAATCTTAATTTTAGTTCCCATCGGAAACTGTGGAGGACAAGCAATTGTTTCTTTTTCCTTAACCATAAGCCCAGAAGCAGTTATCCCATCAGACTTTCCACATTCATCGGCTGCCGCAGTATATGCAGAAGCGTTGATTGTAAATTTTCCTTTAGGATATGACGCTGATTTTCTTTTTTCAGCATATCTTTCTAAGGCTTTTTCTCTTTTCGAATCTTCCAAAGCTTTTTCTACCTTTTTTTCTGTATCAAATCCTTCAAAATTTTCATCGTCATTATAAGCTAAAAGGATTTTATTTTCAGAAAAAATATTTAAATTTGTTTTTGTTTCATTAGACTCTCCTGCTTCGGCCGCCATCGCTACATTTGAAGAAATTATAACGAAAGCGATCAGAAGCGCCAAAGATGCACTAATGATACGCATACAATATATTCTAAATTATTAAAAGGCTGACTCTAGGCTAATTAAAAAAACCTATAAAAGCTTAATTAATTAACTTGAGAGTATAACAAATAAAGACAAGAAAGTCAAGAGCTTCAAGACAATATTGGCTTATATGAGCCATCGTCATTTCAGCAAATATCCTTTTTTGGCTTATATAAAACAAAATAAGCCCCAAAGGCTTATTTATATATTTTAGCTTAAATAAGGGTTATTTCTTGCCAGATAACAAAGAATTTATTATCCCCTCATCTTGGCAGGTATATTTATTGCTAGCGCTATATGACCTTCTTTTTGAGCCATAACAGCCACCATTGTCCTTATAAAGAGTAGCTGACATTGGCATTAAAAAACCCATATTTTTAGAAGTGAAATAGCCATACAAATTTCTAAGCGTTTCGGCTCTTTTGGCCTTATTCATCCTGGCAAAAACACTCATATCATCAAAAGCGAGTCCGCTCCAATCGAGATGAAGCAAAACATTATTCGCTTTTGAAGCATATCTTTCGTGCCAAAGAAGCGCCCAGCAACTTCCCATTCGGCTCCAACATGGTCCCTCTTCAATCACTCCATCATCGCCCATTCCTACTCCGCCTTCAATATAATCAAACATGCGAAGATATTTTTCATCCGTAATATTTCCCGTCTGCGCACCGATGACAATTTCAATTCCTTTTTCCCTGGCATAGCTCCGCATATCATCCAAGACTTTTTGCATTTTAGATTTATCCGAATCAACAGAATCCTGAAAATAAATTTGGCCGAAAAGAAAACTTTGAATTCCAATATCCATTGCTTCACGAGTTATTTGCGCTAAATATTCCCGGTATTCCTTTTCACTGATATTGGGCTTGCAAGTATGCTCTCCCCAAATATTATCCGAGCCATTCCGGCACATATCCGAAAAATCAAATTCTTTTCCGTCTTCTTCAAAAGATCTCTCTCCTTTTCTAATAGCTTCTGCAATAAACATTCCATAAATTATTCCCGGCTTTTTTATTTTCGCCATAATCTCCGTGGCTTTTTGAAAATCCGGAGTATCCACCCAAGTTTCAAGCGCTCGATGAAGATACATACAATTCGAACGATTGATCATCGCCACCGCCTCCTTAGTATCACCACCGTACTGCGAAAGAATTCCGTCAACTACACAACCTTGCGTTTTTATTTTCTCCATTGAAATTGGACCAGGTTTATAAACATATCCGTACTTCGGCTTAGGTGGTTCTTCTTTTTTGACAATTCTTTTTGGAATAATAATGACCGCCGGTTCTATTTTGGAAACTTGATTGGCTTTTTTCAAAACTAAAAAAGAAAAAAATATAGCCAAAAGTAAAAGAATAATTGTCCCCGAAATAATCCCTATTTTTTTAGTTTTTAGATAAAGCCAAAAACGCTCCCCAGAAGAAAGATAAATAAATTCAGGATTAATTTGGTTTTTATGAAAATACATCATAGTTTATGTACTGCCATTATATTATACACCTAAATATTGCATTTATACCCTTTTTCCTTCATACTAAAAATATAAAATTTAACTACCAAAGTTTATGGATATTTTTTGGGCAAAACCAGAGGATTGGAAAAAAACAGATACTAACAAAATCACGACTCCTTGCTATTTGGTTTCAGAAAAAATTATCGAAAGAAATCTCCAAATTTTAGATTTGGTGCAAAAACAAACCGGAGCAAAAATTATTTTGGCTCTCAAGGGCTTTTCAATGTTTAGCGTTTTTCCGTTGATTAGAAGATATCTTCATGGCACAACTGCCAGTTCTCTTTTCGAAGCCAAACTCGGGAAAGAAGAATTTGGAAAAGAAGTGCATATTTTTTCACCCGCTTATAAAAAAGAAGAATTTTGGGAAATTATGAAAATCAGCGATCATATTGTTTTCAATTCTTTTTCGCAGTGGAAATTATATAAAAATAAAATCGCTTCTTCCGAGAAGAAAATTGGTTGTTCAATCCGAGTCAATCCAGAGCATTCCGAAGTAAAGACCGCGCTTTATGACCCTTGCGATAAAAATTCCAGGCTGGGAGTGAAATTTAAAGATTTTGAAAAACAAAATCTTTCCGGCATAACTGGTTTGCATTTCCACACGCTATGTGAATCTGGCGCCGACTCATTTGCAAGAACATTGGATGTTTTTGAAAAAAAATTTGGAAAATATTTGGATAATATGAAATTTGTAAATTTCGGCGGAGGCCATCATATCACTCGGTCAGATTATAATATAAAACTTCTTTGTAAAACTATAAATGCATTTAAAAAGCGCCATCCGCATCTAGAAATTTATCTGGAACCAGGCGAAGCGGTTGCTTTGAATACTGGAATTTTAGTTGCTTCAGTTTTAGATATTATTGAGAATAAAACAAAAATTGCAATTCTCGACACTTCTTTTGCCACCCATATGCCAGACACATTGGAAATGCCATACCGCCCCGAAATTATTGGCGGAAATGTTCCGGGAAAATATCCCAACAATTATAAGCTCGGCGGGATTTCCTGTTTGGCTGGCGATATGATTGGAAATTATTCCTTCAAAAAACCCCTGCAAATTGGTGACAAATTAATTTTTCTAGATATGGCGCATTACACGATGGTAAAAAATAATACTTTCAATGGGATAAATCTTCCTTCAATTTTAATTCAAAAGAAAAATGGAAAAATAATTGTCCAGAAAAAATTCGAGTATCTTGATTTCAAAAATAGGTTATCATAAAAAATAAAAAAACACAGCTGAATTAAAAGTTGTGTTTTTATTTTGTATTTAGAATATTATATTTTTATATTTTCAATCTTTCTAACACATCTTTGGTAGCCAAATCAAAAGTCCCTCTTTTTTCAAGCGAAATAGTAGCTACCATTGCTGCAAAGCGTCCTTGTTTTTCTGGATCATCGAAAAGATCAAGCGCTTTTATGAAACCAGCTACATAATTATCGCCAGCTCCCGTTGGATCGATTAATTTGTTGGGCGAAAAAGCTGGAATTTTATAATATTTCTCGCCAGAAAAAACATGCGAACCTTTTGACCCTTCTGTCAAAATCAAATTTTTTAAACCTTTTTTATGAAAAAAGCTGGCAATTTCATAAATGTCTTTTTTATCAGAAACAAAAACCGCCTCATTAACATCTAAAAATACATATTGTAAATATGGTAAGATCTGAATTAGTTTTTCTGGATACTTAGCAACCCAATTTCCATTTTCGCAAGCCGTAAATATTCCAAAATTTCCATATACTATTTTTTTGTGCTTTAGTTTTTCAACTAATTCAAAAGGGATATTCGTATCAAGAAGTGGCGCTAATATTATCACATCAAAATTATCTAATTCACTAATCAACTTGCTGTCTGGTTTGATAACTCCTTTAGCGCACACCTTAATCTTGTTTATTCTGACATCAGGATTAGCTCGGGAAAGTTTATGTTGAACTTCTAGAGTTCTATCGTCTGAAATGTGTCTGACTTGTACCCCCTCAAAATGTTTAACAATCCAGTCATTGTCTTTTTCATTAAAAGTAGCAAATGCCGTTACCTGAACTCCCAAATTTTTCAAAGCTACTCCTGTATAATAAACAATACTGCCAATTTGGGCTTTGGTTTCATTATCTACTTTTATATAATCTTTACATACTGGCCCCAATATTGCTATTTTCATCTTTTTGCATTTCCCATTTAGTTGGTTGCGTTTCCACGAACCTTCTTTCTTCCCCTTTGGCCTCAACAATTATTTCTATAGGTTTTTCTTTTGTTTTTTCTGATTGTTTTTCGTCTTCTTCCATCCTAAATCCAACGCTTTCGCAATTTTTTATCGACTCACCAAATTCTTCGTTCAAAAAATAAATGAATGAATTTTCGTGGCTAAAACCGAGAATTTTAATATTCTTTTTCGGATTTTGTTCTAGAATTTTTTTCTGAGCAAATTTTCTCAAGCGCAACATTCGCTTAAATTTAGTTTTATAAACCTCTTCGGCTGATTTTACATCTGAAAATATTTTGCTGATTTCTTCTGAATGAGCATAATAGTTATCCCCCCAACTACCCTTATTATCATTTTCTATTATTGTTCTTGCCTTATCCCACTTTGCCCTCGTATCCTCAGATACATTATCCGGATATTTCACTACATCTTTTAAATAATTCTTCTTCGGATCAAAAATTTTCTCTCGAAGCATATTTTCCAAATGATCCAGCGTTAAACAATCAATTTTTCTTATATACCCTTCACCTATTTCTTCAGCTTTGTTATCAAAATGATCGTGTTCAATTTTATCTTTTTCCCATGGCCAGATTATTTCAAAGCCTTTTTCTTTGGCTACATCCATAAATATCCTGGCAGTTTCTGCTGCTCTTACAAAATCGCTCGACACAAAAAACAATGCATCCGTTTCTGGATTTAGTGTACCAAAATATTCTTCCGCTTTTTTCCGCGCTAATTCTCTACCTTCCAAGGTTAGATCTCGATAAAACCACTGGTCATCACTTCTTGGTTTATCTTCAGGTTTTTTCGATTTGACTATGCCTTCATCTAATTTATATTCAGCAATACTATGTCGAAAAACCTTCGCTTCATCCTTTCTTTTTGATTCTCCTCCCTCTAATGTAATTCCTTCCATATAATAAATTTAATAAATTTATTCAGCCACAACAATAACTGAAATAAAAGTGCTTCCATTTTCATCTTTCCCAATTGTAACCGCCACGCTTCGACTGTCTTTTTTGAAATTAACAATTGCGCCTTGATCTGTTCCAAAATTCATTTCTGTTTCTTTTGTCCAGCCAGAACCCGTCATTTCAGTTTTATATTTTTCCATTGCTTCATTTTGCGTCGCTGATTTTGTGGAATAACTCACTGATAAACTTCCTGTCCCCGTGGTATTGGAAGTCGAAAGAGTTATTTTAGCGTCAGAAAAAATAAATATATCTTTCGGAAAACTCTCTGGCAATTTTCCCTCCCCTTCATTTGAAACTGACATTTTTCCTTCTCCGGTCGTGATGTCCATAGTATTTTTTCCGCTATTTATATCCACTTTCCCTCCGGTTTGCGATTCAATGGCTCTTTCCATAATTGCTTCGCCGGCTTTTTGGCGCGCCGCGTCTCCTGCTCCGCAACCAGAAAAAATTAATGCTAGGAGGACCACTCCGCTTGCTCCTAATATTTTTTTCTTCATTTTATTTTAATTATTTAATTACTTTTTTATTATAACAGATTTTCCCAATTTTCAAAAAACAAAAACAGCCCAATTTAAGGCCGTTTCTGAAATTTTGAGCGGGTAACGGGAATCGAACCCGTCGCTCGTCCTTGGCAAGGACGTATATTAGCCACTATACGATACCCGCCTGCCTGATTTGCTTACTTTATTATTTATCCCCAACTATTTAAGTTATATAAATTTAATTCTTAGTTGAGACTATTTGATAAAATAAGCAAATCTGGCAGGCACGCCCACCTTGAGCAAGTTTGGCAGGCACGCCCTTATTCTTTGTCCTTCTTAAATTTTTGATCTTAGCGTTGTGCCGAGTCCCGGGATTGAACCGGGGACACAAGGATTTTCAGTCCTCTGCTCTACCACTGAGCTAACTCGGCCTACCTAATTTTCCTATCTTATTATAATTCCTCAACTGTTTCAGTTATATAATCTCTATTCTTAGTTGAGGTAAAATATAACAAAATAAGAAAATTTGGCAGGTAAACCTCATGATTTTATGGTGCACGCTAAGGGACTTTCACCCCGCACCATTTTCAAGAAAAAATTCTGTTTTAGTAAATTCGAGAGCGAAGCGGCTTCGCCTTAAAATTTTTTATTATTAGAGACTTTCCAAAAAATGGTGCGGGACGAGCCCCTAACCTATTTTGTGGGCAATATAGGACTCGAACCTATAACCCTCTCGGTGTAAACGAGATGCTCTAGCCATTGAGCTAATTGCCCATGCGAACTCATAAAATTTTAGTAATTAAATGAACGAGGTGCTCTAGCCATTGAGCTAAGCGTGCCTGCCTAATTTTCCTATCTTATTATAATTCCTCAACTGTTTCAGTTATATAATCTTTATTCTTAGTTGAGGTAAAATATAACAAAGTAAGAAAATTTGGCAGGCGAGCTAACTTACGTGCGAACGAGAGGACTTGAACCTCCACGGGATTGCTCCCATCCGCCTCGGGCGGACGCGTATACCTTCGTGCCTTCGGCGGGACTCGAACCCGCACGGCCTTGCGACCCATGCACCTCAAGCATGTGTGTATACCAATTCCACCACGAAGGCCTAGCTTATTTCTTCTCTTCCTTTTCAATTTCTTCTTTTTTCTCTTCTTTAGCTTCTTCTGGCACTGCTACTTCTTCTTTGATAAAATCCTTGATTTCTTTATATTTCATTCGACTTTTCTTGGCCGTCAAATCTCTGATGTAATAAAGTTTTGCCCTTCTAACTTTGGCCTTCTTGATTAGTTCTATTTTTTGCACATTTTTGGAAAGAATAGGCAAAATCATTTCCACTCCAACTCCGTGGGAAATTTTTCTAACAGTAATTGTTGGCGAAGAGCTTTGTCTTCCTTTAACGCCGATTACAATTCCTTCGAAAAGCTGGACTCTTTCCTTTCCGCTTTCTTTGATCTTAAGATGAATTTTCACCACATCACCCGCTTGAAAATCAAGCTTTCTGCTTCCTCTTGAATTCTTATTAAATTCAATCATTTTTTTATCCATAGCTTTATTATAACAAATTATTAGATTAAATAAAAAATTGCCAAAATTTAGAATTTTTAGCCTTTTTATACTAGCTTTTTATTCCTTTCTCGTCAAGGAACTTCTGGAAATCGCTAGGCAACTCCGATTCAAATTTGAAATCATTACCATTTAGGCTAAATTCAATTTTTTTGGCATGGAGCAAGTGCCTTGAAATATTTTTTTCCGACTTAGTATTTTTGAGCTTATATTTTTCATCCCCCAAAATTGGATTCCCGATTGAAGACAGATGCACTCTAATCTGATGCATCCGACCAGTTTTCGGTTTTGCCTCTACTAAAGAATACTCTGCAAATTCTTTGAGCACTTTGTATTCGGTAGTCGCTGGGCGTATTTTTGTTTTAGTTTTCCCGCTAGCGATAACTTGTTTTTTATAATCAGCCGAGCGCGCAATTGATTTATCAATTATTCCTTTTTTATTTTTTAATTTTCCGCAAACTATCGCCCAATATGTTTTTTGAATTTGGCGATTCTTAAATTTATTTTTGAGTTCTTCAAAAGTTTTTTGATTTCTGGCCACAATCATAATCCCACTCGTATCTTTGTCTAACCGATGAACAATTCCCGGCCGCAGATTTACTTGCCCTGAGCTTGTCGAAGGATCGCCAACATTTTTGATTTCTGGAAATTTATATAGCAATCCATTAACCAAAGTATCTTGTTCGCTTTTATCGCTCGGATGCACCAAAAGTCCGGCTGGTTTATTTATGACAATAATATTTTTGTCTTCAAGAATAATTTCAAATTCAACATTTTTATTCGGTGCTAATTGTTTTTGTTTCAAATTCCATAATTCATAATTCCTAATTCCTAATTCATCACTATTTTTCAAAATATAACTTGGTTTTACAATTTTATTATTTACCAAAACATTTCCCATTTTTATATTTCTAATAATTTCTCCCCTCGTAATTTCGGAATTTAAAAAAACTTCCTTTTTGAGGAATTTATCAATTCGTCCGCCAGAGTTATTTTTTACGACAATTACTTTTTTCATTTTGTGCCCAGAAGAGGACTCGAACCTCCAATCCCTTGCGGGAACCAGTTCCTAAGACTGGCGCGTATACCAATTCCGCCATCTGGGCATAATTTATTTTAATGTGGGCGAAAGAGGACTTGAACCTCCAAGGGATTGCTCCCGCTAACACCTGAAGCTAGTGCGTTTGCCAATTTCGCCATTCGCCCTCTCTTAATTTAAAATCGCTTTTAGTCTTCGCACTTCCTCTGCCAACGCTCCTTCATTTTCATATTCGCCGTGATGACGAGTATCATCGCCATAGGTTTCTTTTTTTGCGTCCAAATGAATATTAATCGCCATATCAACGCCGTTTACTTTCACATACATATGAAATCTTGGATATCCGGAAGCACTAAATGGACGAACGAAACTCATTTCCCCACCTTCTTGTCTTTGAAAAGTATATCCAGCTCGGCGAAGCATGTTTACCGGACTACTTGAAATATTTTTAACTTCTATTTGCATAAATTTTAACCGCTTTAATAGTATTCTTCAAAAGCATTGCGATTGTCATTGGCCCCACTCCTCCTGGCACAGGTGTAATTGCACTAGAAATTTTGGAAACTTTGGCAAAATCAACATCTCCTAATAACTTTCCTTCCTCATTTCGATTCATTCCCACATCAATAACAACTGCTCCTTGTTTTACCATATCTGCTGTTATTAGTCCAGTTTTCCCAACAGCAGAAATCAGAATATCCGCTTTCAAACATTCATCTTTCAAATTTTTAGTTTTAGAATTGCAACTTGTTACTGTTGCACTTTCATTTATCATCATAAGCGCCAGTGGTTTTCCCACAATATTGCTCCTCCCGACAATTACCACATTTTTTCCAACTATTTCTATTTCATATTTTTTCAAGATTTCCATTATCCCTGCTGGCGTGCAAGGCAAAAATCTCAAGTTATCCAAAAATACTCTCCCGATATTTTCCGGATGGAAACAATCGACATCTTTTTTCGGATCAATCGCCAAAATAATTTTGTCTTCATTGATATGACTTGGAAGTGGAAGTTGAACCAAAATTCCATGAATTTTTTCATCCGCATTTAATTTATCAATCAGCATTAAAAGTTCCTCTTCGGATATTTTTTCTTCTAACCCATGAACCTCCGAATATATTCCAATTTCCTTGCAAGCTTTTTCCTTGTTCCCGACATAAATTTCGGAAGCGCTATCATTTCCAACAATTATTACTGAAAGCCCCGGAACAATTCCTTTGTTTTTCAATTCCAAAATTTCAGATTTTAATTCTGTTTTCAAATCCTGCGCCAATTTTTTCCCATCTAAAATTATCATATAATTTCGTCTTTTACTTTTTTGAGTATTCCCACTACTCTATCATCTTTTCTAAGTTCGTCAACTATTTGGATTAGCTCGTTTGGATCTATAGACATTTTTTGCTTGCTTTGAAATATTTTTATAGACTTATTATCTGGTTTTTTTTCAATATATTTGGAAACCATCGCATACCAAAGACCAAATGTTTCCGAACTAACATCAATATCAGAATCAAAATATGGGGTATTGTTAAAATAATGTAGTATCTTTTCCCAATTATTATAATCCTCATAAATTAATTCGTCTTCCAGCATCTTGGCCGGCTGGCCAAACATTTCGGTTGTTCTTGGAAGTACATAGAATTCATATTTATTCAAAATTTCTTCCCGCTTCATATCGCAATAGAGATGAAATTTCCAGCCGGCTTCAAACGAAGTAAGTCCGGAAAAATCTAAATCCAAAGGTTCAAATCTTAAGTGTGTGTCTTTTCTTTTTATGCTTTTATCAATTTTTCTGATATCCGGAAAAACACAACCCAAAATAAATTCATCTTTGTTAATTTTATTGCTGGGTGCCAAAAGTTTTTCTTCCGGACTTAAGTCTTCAAATTTTTTCAATTCTAAACTATCAAAATATTTCTTGGCATAAATTATGTGGGCAATTTGCGAAGCCATAGTTTAATTTTAAACTAAAAACAAAAATTTAACTAATCGCTTTTTCATCTCCAATCGTGTCCCAAATAATTTCAAACATAGCTTTAAAAATTCCTACCATTTCTGGAATAGAAATTATTACTGCCATGGAACTAAGATTTGGACTTACAACGGATATTTTGTCATCAAATATATCCATTGTGCAGTTAAATTCATATTTTTCCGGCAAATATTTAAATTCGCGCAAATATTTTTTATTATCGGTCGGATTCAAGCGCCTCGAGGAATGCGTGAGAAGTGCTTTGGTTTTTATTTTTGCTTTAGCGCGATCCAAACGGTATTGATGCAAAAACTCTGATTGACCTTCTTCCCAAGCATTCACATTCCCCACTATGCAATAACTTTTATTTTTATAATCTTCTAAAACATTTAGATAAAATTGTTGCAACTCTTCTTTTGTTTCAACAAATTGAAGTCCAAAGATAGTTTCCTTCTTCTTTTCCGCCGATTCAAGAAAAGGAATGATACTTTCGAAACCTTTTATTTTATTTTCAAAAACTGAAAGCAATTTTTGCGGTTTTTGCGCATAATAAAACTTTTTATTTTTTCTAAAATAAACCAGAATGCAATTTTTATGCGCTAATGTTTTTAGAATTGGATAAACGGCCGTTCTTTGCATACCGGCTTCCTTGGCAATTTTGCTGGCAATTGACCCGCCAATTTTCAAAAGTGCCAGATATATACTTGCTTCTTGTTCAGATAATCCCAATTCTATTAAATAAGCCTTTTTGTCCATAAATATATGTAAATTTTTTACTACATTTTTCTTTTATGCTACTAATATAGCTTATATAAAGTATTTTGTCAATGTTCATAGTAAATAATTATTTACATTTTATACAGAAGTGCTAATATTATCTATTCTTTAACAATCAAACATAAACTAAAACCTTAAATTTCAAAGTTAATTAAAAGTAAAAAATTAATTAAACAGCAAAAAACAGAGGAGGCAAATTATGTACAGGTCAGGTATTGAAAAACCAAAGATAGTATTAATTGATGCTGGAGTACTTCTTTCTAGTAAATCGACGAGGGAAGCAATTGAAGCTTGTAAAAATAGTCGCGTGGACGAAAGAATTACTAAATGCAACTTTAAATTACCCCTGCCTATTAGCAAGCGCAAGAAAAGAAAAGTTGTTTTGATGAAATTTAGCGGGTTTGTTTTTGGATGTCCAATTGAAGAAATTATCCGAAAAGCAGAAAAAAAAGGTCTTATAGCGCCAACTCCCATAGATGCTATTGATTTTGGAGAACAACTCTGCAAAATCGAATATGGCATTGTTATATTTCTACATAGACCCATCATTGACGATTCAAAGCCTCCTTATTACACAAAAAGTGTAATATATGTGTATAACCAAGAGTTAAGTTTAACAGAATTAACACCAAATTGGTGCAACTATGGCGGTAGCGACTGTTTCGGGTTTATCCAAGAAATATAATAAAAAAACAGGCAGACCGCATAACCGCGCTCTGCCTTTTTTAATTTTGTTTTGTTCTAGAATTTATTTTTGTTTTATGTTCCATGTTCCATGCTTCATGGCCTCATTCTACCCAATATTTCTTCTTCATCAGTTTCTCTTCCTCTTCCTTTTCTTCTTCAATTTTTTTCTTCGCCATTACGCGAAGGTCGTTTAGGTCTTTTTTATTCAAGTCCTTGGAAAGTTTCAGAAGTTTTTCTTTGTCGTTTAATTTTGGATCATCGATTACTTTGGCAAGTAGCACATCTAAAATCGCGCCGATTTTTGGTCCGGGCTGGATTTTCAAATCTGAAATTAGATCATTGCCATTGATTTTGAGTTGTCTCACAGAAATAGGATCTTTGGAAACTTTTTCCACCATAAATTTGAAATGGCGGAGTTTATACGGCACGGCTTTTGGTACGCCTGATCCAAGTCGATCAGCAATTCGAACATCAATTAGATCATTGATATTTTCTAAACCGACTTTTCGAATAACTCTCCGCACTCCGGTTTCACCCACTTCATCCACGTTATAATAAAACATGTGATTTTTAACGAGGAGCACAGTTTTTTCAATAACTTTCCGCGGATATTTCATTCGCTCCAAGATTTTCTCAACTATTCGAGCGCCGAAATATTCATGAGAATAAAAAGTCGCCATTTCACCTGTTCCTCTTTTTGATTTCGGTTTTCCAATGTCATGAAAAAATGAAGCCAGTCGCACTTCCAATTTTTCTGACGGACATTTTTCAAGACTCGCCAGCATATGCGCATAAACAGTATTATACGGCCCATAATAATGATGGCGATTTTGTTTGACTCCGATTGTTTCCAAAACTTCCGGAATAAATTGATCCATTAATTTACTTTCGGTTAATAATTCAATTCCTTGGCTTGGATTTCTGGAAAGAATAATTTTATTAAACTCATCTCGAATTCGTTCCTCCGAAATATATTTCAAATTTTTCGCATTCTTTCTTATCGCCTCAAAAGTTTTCTCTTCAATCTCCCAAAATTCTTTATTCTTACTTCCTTCTTCTTGCTTCTTATCGCTGAGCTGACAAGCGAAGCGAACTGCCCTCATCATGCGAAGCGCATCTTCATCAAATCTTTCATTCGCATCTCCCACCGCTCGAATAATTTTATTTTCCAAATCCTTTTGCCCTTGAAACAAATCTATTATTTCAAAATTATTTTTAGATTTTTCTTTATTCTTACTTCTTTCTTCTTGCTTCTGTATTTTTATCGCCATTGCATTAATCGTAAAATCCCTCCGGCTCAAATCTTCTTCCAGAGTTTTTGCAAACCTAACTTTATCCGGATGCCTTTTATCGGAATATTTTGATTCGATTCGATAGGTTGTTATTTCTACATTTTCTCCGTTCTGTTCTTCTTCCTTTATGCCTTCAATATATTTGAGCGAAACCATCACTGTTCCAAATTCATTCTCATATTTTCCATCCGGAAAAACCTTTACAATTTCCTCCGGCTTAGCATTGGTCGCAATATCCCAATCCTTTGGTTCGACAGGCTCACCATGAATGGTTCCCAGCATCAAATCCCGCACACATCCGCCTACAATATACGCCTCAAAACCAGCCTTCTCAAGCTTTTGGATAGTACTTATTATATATTTTGGAATTTTATTGCTCATATTGTTATTAAAATATTCTACTACATATACATCAGATCATCAAATAATTTATCACTAGCTAATTTCTTCTACCTTCTCCTCTTTTCTCGCTTCAATTACTAAATCATTTTTCTTCGATAAAAGCTCCGGATATTCAATCGCCATCTGAGTAAATTTATCCATCTGGTAAATTTCATTTATTTCCACTTGCCGGATAATGTCTTTGAATATATTTTTCATTTCCCGAATTAAATCTCGGAGAGCTTCCCGCGTTTCAATTTCAATTTCCAACATCAAATCCCAATTACCCATTCCTTTTATATAATTTATTATATTAGGATGAAGACAACAAAATTTATATAATTCATCTATTCTGCTTTGATCAAACTGAACAATCTTAAAACACACCCGAGACATTGAAAGTCCAATTTTTTGGTAATCAATCGTATATGTAATTTTTGTAATGACTCCATTTTTTTCCAGCTTATTATAATGCTTGTGAACCAATCCAACTGATACACCTAACACTTTAGCAATTTTAGTAAATTCCATTCGGCCATCCTGCAAAAGGAGCGACATTATCTTTCTATCAACTTCGGTTAGTTTTATTTTCTCTTTTGTTCCTCCTGAAAGAGCAAATTTTTGAAATTCATTTTCTTTGCCGACTAAATAAGTTCTAGGAAATTTAATAAATCCCAACCCAACAAAAATATCGGCCATGGTTATATATTGACCATATTTAGAAAAAACACTTTGCAAAATTTCGCTGTGATGGAAAATATCCCGGCTAATTATAGCGATAAACACATCGGCATATCCATCAGCACGCTCAATTATTGGGATAAACATATTTTGATTGAAATCTTGATAGATTTCATTTTCTTTTTCTTTAGTTAAACCACTAAACTTTATCCAATAGCCCCAAAAAAAGGAATAATCCGCCTTATCATAATCGATAAAAGCCCAGAAATGCTTAATTATCCCCTTTTCCATGAGCTGTTCAAAGTGATATTTCACTACTTGTGGGGTAGATCCAATTATTCTAGCGATTTCAGAAAAGCTTACACGCCCATCTTTATCAAGCTCAAATAGTATTTTTTTGTCGAATTCCGTGAGGTTCATTTTTTAAATTATATACTTATATAATCATTTTAGCACATTATTGATAAAATATCAAGTAATATATTGAAATATTGTCCAAACAGTGCTATAATAGGCCGTTAAGCTAAAAATAGCCTAACAAACGCACCTTTAAAAAACAACTTTAAAACCATACAAAAGGAGTCCAAAAATGGAAAAAATCAATGTAATCATTGAAATGGCAAGACATGGCAAAAAAAATGGCTTTAATTCAAGTCGAATCTCAAACTCGGAAGAAATCGCAGAAATGGCAGAGAATATAGATTTAAGCGGATTCCAGTCAGTTGAAATTCATACAACGCCAGTAGAAAGAGCCGTTCACACCGCCCAATCAATTCAGAGTGGTTTCAAAAAACAAGGAGCGGATACGGAAATCAAGATCCAGGAAATGGCTAGCGGGATCTTGAGCTCTGCAGGAACTTCTATTGAAGCCATTATGGCTAAAAGTGAAAGCTCCAAGGATCTTAACCTGATTTCTCCGGAAATCAGAGAGGAATACAAATTAGCCGTGGAAAATCACATCGCCTCATCCTGGTCTAAAGAGGACGCCGGTGTCGGCGCCTGGATCAAAATCATGAAAAAAGAAATTGAGTTTCTGAAAAAAAATGGGGCTGAAAAGTTTAAAAGTGACCAGCTCAAAAAAAACGGAATTTCTGTTCTTGAGGTGGTTCTACGGATATGTAGTTACCTCATTAACATTAATGGTGAAAATAAATTCGTGTATTCAATAAATCACGCGGGTTTCATCGAACCATTATTAGTCTATCTACTAGCCGAACAAATTACCGAAAATCCAGTAAGAGATGGGCTGGATGTTTTCCAAAAGATGGGTGGTGCCTTCGAGCCGTCCGAGAGTGTAAAGATTATCCTCAAGGGCGAAAAAGTTATTTTTCATCTACGAGGAAAAATTTACGAAATTAACCGAGAGAAATTAGAAAAGGAGGCAAAAAAATTAGAAAGCATTTCAATCGCTAATCAAGTTATCGAGATGCGAAAAAAATAGTTCTTTCAAAAAAGGTCAAACGGGAAGCTACCTATACAAAACGCTTCCCACTTTTTTCAAGATCATCTTATTTATAAGGTAATCTTAAGAGAAGTATTAATTATTAAATTATAATAATATGGAAAAAAATAACTTACCAAAAAAATCAAACTGGAAATTGATGTATGAAGGACCTGACTTGGGTCATTTTCTAGCTAATCAAATATTCATCAAACCCTTTAGCCAAAAAAATAGCTTACTAAACAAATTAACCGGTTTTAAATATGACTATTATCTTTGGTATAGCGACGAAAATGAATGTGGCGGAATTCATGGCGGATACTATCAAGAAAGTGATTTGAGAAGAGCTCTCGAAAAAGGAGAAAAACTATTTTTCAATAAAAAGTGGCTTGAGAAATGGTATCAATTAATAGATAGTGATTCAAAAAAAGTTGGCGAGCTTATGGAGAAATATAGCCTTGAAAAAAATATCAAAAAATACAACGCCACTAAATTGCTGAAAATTATTCCAAAGATGATTACTTTGGAATATAGACTTCTTTCTTATGTGAGATGTAGTCAACCACAATTAACTGATGCTTTGAAAAATAAACTCTACAAAAAAATAAGAAGGAAAATCAAAAATGAAAAAACCGTTGAGAAAATTTTCAACACACTTACGATGCCAGAAGAAAAATCCTTTTTCACCGAGGAAGAAATAGCTTGGCTATCAATTATAATAGAGGCCGAAGAAAAAATCCGAGAAAAAGAAATTAGACATCTCTCTGAAGAATTTTTATCTAATAATTATTTAGAGATATTTAAATCAATCAAAAATCACCTTGAAAAATATTCGCTGATACCCGCTAGCGACAGAACCCCAGCTTGGGATATTGAGCATTTTATTGAACTCTTAAAAAATAATTTAAGATCAGATATTAATCATCAAAACAAACAAAAAGAAATCATCAACCAATACAAAAATTCTAAAAAAATAAAAGAAAATATCATTAGAAAATATAATCTGGAATACAGTTGCCTTGAAATAGGAAGTAGGATTGCAAAAGTTGGATTCTATAGATTTAAGGCAAGTTTCTATTGGAGATGGATGGGATATTATTTAGTTTTAATTTCAAAAAGATATTCTAAAAAATTAAACATATCCTTCAAAGAAATAACATCTCTAACAGAAAAAGAATTTATCGAGGCGATTAAAAGCAACCGACTTCCCCATAAAAAATATCTATCAAAAAGAGCAACAGCAGAACTCTATTTGCACCAAAAAGGAAAAAACTTTATTTGGTGGGGAGATGAAGCAATTAAGAAGAAAAAAGAGTTTTTGGGTAATAACATAGACGGGGCAACCGAACTAAAGGGAGAAATTGGAAGCATGGGGATGGTCAAGGGCAGGGCATTTGTGTTTTATTGGAGTGACAATATAATCAAAAAAATGCAAAGCATGAGACAAGGAGACATTCTTGTCGCCCCACAAACTCATCCTACATATATGCCCGCCATAAGAATGGCGCAAGCTATGGTTTGCGATGAAGGCGGAGTTACTGGACATGCGGCAATAGTTGCTCGAGAACTCAAAAAACCTTGCGTCATAGGACTGCATACTGCTACCAAAATAATTAAAACTGGGGATGAAATTGAGGTTGATGCCAACAAAGGAATTGTTAGAATTATAAAAAGAAAATAATTCTAGCTAAAAGTTGTCATAAAAAAACCACTCTTCACGAGTGGTTTTTTTGTGCCCTCAGTAGGAATCCCTGCCTGCCGGCAGGCAGGAAACCTACATCTCATTCTTAGGACGGATTTGCTCCCCGCCTGCCATCGCCTGTGCCCTCAGTAGGAATCGAACCTACATCTCATCCTTAGGACGGATTTGCTCTATCCATTGAGCTATGAGGGCAGAGGCAAAGGCGGGCAGGTATCCGTTGAACTACAGGGACAGAATTATTTTATACAGCTTCTCTTTTTATATTTTTCTTTTCCATATATTCGTCCAGCGCTTCATCTTCCCACGCTAATAGTTTACTTCCATAATGAGTTCCGCTACGTTCTTTGCCGCTTTCTTTTGCCTCTTCTTTTATACACTTTAAAATCAACTTGATTATCGTATTATTTTTTCGAAGCTTTTGATATGTATCATCATATAGAACATTCCTGTTTAATAGTATGCCATTATCTAATTGAAGATCAGCAATATATAAACATCTCTTAAATTCTCTCTTGAGCATTTTTTCAATGACTGTGTCATCTTTTTCCTTCAAGGCTTTTTCAAAAACTGCATCGGGATAATTTTTGCCAGCTTCTTTTTCCAAAAGTTTTATTTGGTTATAATACTCATACTTTTTGCCATACGCAACCTGCATAAGTTTCTCCTTAGCCTCTAAATATTCCTTATATTTTTCAGGTTTATTAACTTTATTAATCTCTTCTAAAAAAGATTGAATATCTTCTTCGAAAGAAAAAGGCTCAGGATATTTTTTAAGAAACTCTTCTACATTTCTAGCATCAATTTCTTCATACGCATTGGCGTCATTTAAAACCAAACGAGCAATCATTCTTTCTATGTGTTTTTCTACCTGTTTATCTTCCGAAATTTCTCTGAATAACAAAGCTGGTTTGCCAGGATGTATGCCTGTAGAAATTTCTTCTAATTTCAATAATTCTTTAAAATCTTCCCTGGTAATTTCTCCGCCGGCAACTTTTTTTAAGAATTCTTCTTTCGCTTTTATTTCCAAAACCAATCCTGTTTCGCCAAAAATCTTTGCATCTTTTTCTGACATAAAAATAATTATTTCTTTTTGTTTTTCAATATCAGGAGTTATTTCTTTTTCACCCATATTTTCTTTTTCCATTATTTTTGTAATTGATTCGGGATTGTACATATTTTTAATTTAATTATTAATAGTAAATTATTTTTTACTTTTTCCAAATTTTGATTTCATTGCAATGAATGTTCCAACTGCAATGCCGAGTGAATATACAGTTATCGCTAAAATACTTCTTTCAGTGTCTAACCTTGTGAGTATATCATAAAATACTCCCAAACTTATCATCGAAGTAAAAAAAGAAAATGTCGAAGCTAAAAGCGGTCGATCCGTCGCAACATACTTTACATTGAGCGTCCAAAACACATCTTGCATCACTCCAACTAGAAAATAAATTATAAAATAAATATTCATATTTTTTTATTAGTGGACCTGAGGAGACTCGAACTCCTTACCTCAGCAATGCGAATGCTGCGCTCTACCAGCTGAGCTACAGGCCCTATTTTTAGAGTGGGTATATCCTGACTCGAACAGGAGACCTTTCCGATGTGAACGGAACGCTCTAACCAACTGAGCTATACACCCAAAAGGTGGACCATACCGGGATCGAACCGGTCACCTCATCCGTGCCACGGATGCGCTCTACCAGATGAGCTAATGGCCCGCATTGCAAATAGTTTCTATTATTTGCCTTATTTCATTATAAATATCAGCAGAAAAATAATCTATCCGGCAAACTCCTTTATATTCTGGTTTTTTTGATTTTTTTCCCACAGTTCGCAAATCAATTCTAGCTTTATAAAATTGACTCAATGGAATACCTGTAGTATTTGACCAAAATTTTTCTAGTTTTAGAACATCCTGATCTGCTCTGCCTTGCAAAGTACATCTGAATTTTTTCTCATCAATCTTATAACATTTTCTTAATAAACCTAAAAAAAGCTTGATTACTTTAGGATCAGAATTTCCTAACATAAGGGAACTTCTGTGTGTTTTCCCGCCTTCGCCTAAATATAACACTGCTAGTATAATTTTAGCAATATCTTCATTATTTTTTAACTTTTCCAAATGAGCCACTCTATTTTTAATTTCATTTAAATATTTCTTTCTTTTTTCTCCGATTGTTTTTAAGGCTGCTACATGAGCAATTTCAGTTTTATTTTTTATAGCCTCATCTAGCTTAGACTTTGCTTTCTGTGATAGTTTCAAGCCATCAAACCAAAAAGATAAAGTACTTTTTGGTATTTTTATTTTTATCTTTGATATAATTTCTCCATAAGTATTCCCCTCACTTCTAAGTTCAATCGCTCTATTTTTATATTTTATATATTTGGATATCATAATATATCAATTGTACTACTGAACTTATCAATGTGCAAACAAAAAAATTCAAATAAATTTGCTACAAAGCTTTAATAATATTAAACTATATTTATGGATTCAATAAAAATGCTTTGGGGTAAATTCAAAACTCAACCAGATATTTGGTTCTTTTTTGGATTTTTATTAACTTTTACCTTAAGTGTTCGAAAAGTACTGTTTTACTTTCCAATTCTTGGAACTTTTAATGAATATTCCGGGATGTATCTTTATATCTCTGATATATTTCTACTTTTAACCCTTCTTTCTTGGCTTATATCTATATTATGCAATAATAGTATTACTTTATCAAGATACTTGCCCCCCACTAAAAATCTATTATCTCATTACAAAACTTATTTAAAACAATTTTTAGTGGGGGGTGAACTGTGGATAAGTAATATATTTCACAGGTTATACATACTTTTACCATCTTTTTTAGTTTTACTTTCTTTTATATCAATTTTCTGGTCCCAAAATCAGTCAATAGCATTATTTAGATCTATTAAGCTTTTAGAGTTTTATTTACTCTATCTATACATTATCTTCCGCATTGTTCCACAATTGTTCCACGCTTGCCCGCCAGAAAAATGTTCCACGCTTGCCCCGTTAATCTTAGATGTTCCACGTGGAACATCTAAGATTATTACGGGGTGGAACAAACTACTTTTCGGCACTATTATCTTTTTAGGCCTATTCCAAGCCATAATCGGCATTATCCAATTTTTCCTACAAAAATCTATCGGCCTATTTTGGCTCAAAGAAAGCCTAATTTCACCAGACATTCTTGGCGTGGCAAAAGTAATTTTAAATAGCGAAAAATTCATCCGCGCTTATGGTTTAATGCCACATCCTAATATTCTAGGAGGATTTCTACTATTTTCAATTATTATAACTTTACTTTATCAAAAATGTTCCATGCGGAACATTAAAAATGGCATCTGGCTTTTTAGGCTTATTCTAACAATCCAAATTTTCTCTCTAATTTTAACTTTTTCAAAATCAGCCATAATTGGACTGCTTATCGCCTTAGTATATATTTATGTTTCACGTGGAACATTTATTAAGAACTTAAAGCAACTGCAAAATTTTAAACTTATAATTCTATCAGTCTTAATTATTTTATTTTCTAGTTTTATTTTAATCAAACCAGATCTGAATTCTCTATTTACCAAATCTCTAAATGAACGTTTATTCTATCTGAATGTTCCACATGGAACATTCGTGGAACATCCAATTTTAGGAATTGGAACCGGACAATCGGTTTTAATGATGCAAAAATTTTATTCGCAAACTCTAAACTTCTGGGAATATCAGCCTGTTCATAATGTTTTTTTGCTTATCCTAAGCGAACTAGACGTATTCGGTCTTGGAGTATTTATTTGGTGGTTATGGGAATTGTTCCATGCAAAACAATTAAAAGAGAAGAATAACGAGTATATATTACAAAACAATAATACCACTTTGTCAAGTATTGTTATCTCCCGCTATTTCAAAGGAATTCTTCTAGGTCTTATCTTTATAATGCTTTTTGATCATTATTTATGGGATATTCAGCAAGGAAGCTTTCTATTTTGGCTAACCGCCGGATTTGTTGCTGGAATAACCAAAAACTGGTATTGTGGAAATGAAATTGTAATTAGTTAGAATAAAAACGATATGGACAAAGAACAGCAATTTAATCCGAGCAATCCAAAATATAAAAAGATTGAGGACTTGCCAGCTGATGAACAAAATAAATTTAAAGCAAATTATGACTATAAACCTACCGAGGGATATGTAGAAAATGGTTTCGTAAGAAATAGTGTCTACAAAAAAGATGAAGCGCAAGAACAAGCGAAGCGCATGCAAAAATTAATAACATCTGGTCAAGCATCAAATTATAATGACGCGGAAAAGATCGTAGAAGAAGAAATAAAAAAAGAATACTTAATAGAGGCAAAAAAGGAGTTAACTACAAATGCAAGCAAGACCCTTGGCGTTTATGGGCTGTTTCTAAGTGGCCTTTTGAATTTAGCATACTGTCTTGAAAATGCTGGCGAAAATGAATTGTTTGAAAAAATTATTAATAAAATTCTTCCTTGTGCTGGCGTCATAAATGTAAAATTTGCGCTAGAAAAACTTGGCGATACATCAAAAATGAATGATCTTGATCGTGCAGAAAGTGTTATTGGCCATGAAATATTTAGATTAGAAAAATACTCACTAAAAAATATTGAGACACCAATTTTTAGGGCGTTTGCTCGACTCATTGCTGACATAAAAATGCTTTGGGAGGATTATCGAGGAGAGACAATAGCTCCATTAAAATTATATAGAGCATTGGGTGAGGAAAATAAAATCAAAGAAGCTGAAGAAATTATAAATAATCCTGATTTTAAATATAAACAAAGCTTTGAATATGCAAATAGGACATTCAATGCAACTGAATATATGAAAAGAATAAATGCTTTAAGGGTATTACTTCAAGAATTTCTGGAAAAAACTAATCAATTCGAAGAAAGCAGAATAGATTATTATCAAGCTGTTGATGAAATCGAAAAAGAAATAACTGCCAAACTTGAACAATAGCAAAATATTAGCTTCAAGCAATTCGCCTCTGCCTATTCGCCAAAAATTAAAAATAATTATGGGAAGTTTTATTGAAATAAACGATACATTGCAAATATCAACAGACCAAGGTTTTCCGAAAGAATTGGATTATGCACAACATAAGATAAAACCTTTTACCGCAGAAGATTTCAAGGATAAGATTTTTGAATTTAAAGATAAGCCGAAAATTAGAATTTATAAATTACCGCCTGTCAGAAATTTTTTAGTCCAGAATATCGATGGCAAATGGCTTTATTGGGGGCTTGTGCATATTGTTGAAATTTTTCATGATAATATAAAACAAACTACTTCCGGAAAATTCAAGATAATTTATATTTATACTCCGGAAGAAATGAAACAAGCTCATAAGCTGATAGATAGAAATAAGGAAACGAATTATTTGGAAGTAATATAAATAATATGAAGAAAATCGCAGCGATTATTTTGGAAAATGATAAGGGAGAAATTCTTCTTTATTTGCGAGATAACAAACCCAACATCCCATTTCCTCATCATTGGGATTTGTTTGGCGGATATGTTGAAGAAGGAGAAACGCCGGAAGAAGCTTTGATTCGCGAAGTCAAAGAAGAATTAAATTTTGATTTGAAAGAATATAAATTTTTCAAAAAATATGAATGCTTGGAAGGAGATGCGCATCAAAACGAAAAATATGTTTATATCGGCAAAATAAATTTACCCCTTGAAAAAATCACTTTGCAGGAAGGGGAACGATTACAATTTTTTCCAAAAAAAGATATTCCTGATGTTAAGTTTGCAAATATATTAAAAAGCATAGTTATGGATTATATTAATGATAAGAATTTTAATAAATAAAATAACCATTATTAGATTTTATCTTATGAATGATTTAAATTACAACGAGAATGGAGTCAAGATAATTGACCAAGAAAAAATAAATGCGCTGCTAGAAGAATCGAGAATTAGTCCGCGAAAAAGAGCGAGCATATGCCTTCACACCGAAAAATCAGATTTAGTGCAAAGAATGGTTATGGCTATTCAAACAGAATCCTACATGCAAGCGCATAAGCATGAATTGCCAGCCAAAAGGGAACTTTTTACGATTTATCAAGGAGAAGCGGCTGTGGCTATATTCAAAAATGATGGCGAGATTGACAACGTTTATGTACTTGCCCCGGATAAAATACGCACTATTGAAATTTCAGCTGGTCTATACCATTGCCTTGTCGCTCTGACACCAGACATTGTTCTTTTTGAAACAAAAGACGGACCATGGGAAAGCGTGGAAAAAGACAAGCAATTTGCGCCCTGGATGCCAGCAGAAGACTCTGAAGAGTCAGTAGAGTATTTGAAAAATCTAAAAGTTAAGATAGAACAATACTTCTAAAATTTGACTAAAATAGCAAAATAATATAGAATGACGGCATAAGTCGTCGTTTTTTATTTGGTATAATTTTGCCTTTTATAAAGCATTATTATACTAAGATATTTACTAAATGACGATAAGTATTGATTATTTTAATTATTAAGAGTATAATCTTATGTTAAACGAAAATCAGAGAGAGAAAATTAAGACCGCCCTTTTAAAACTAAATATGACAGAAAAAGAGGTGGCTATCTATATTTCCGCCCTGCAACTAGGCGAATCCAGCATTCCAATGCTCTCCAAAGAAACTGGTTTTAGCCGGGGAACGATCTATGATCTAGTAGAGAAACTTAAAAATAGCGGGTTCTTGGCTGAAATTAAAAAAGGCAAGAAGCGAAGAATTGTGCCAGAAAGCCCGACTAATAGATTATATAAAGTTTTGGACTCGAAGCACGACCAGCTCAAAAGAATGCAACAGGATGTGGATGAGATCTTGCCGATCCTTCGGACAATTAATGCCAAGGAAGATTTTAAACCTCAAATCCGAACTTATTTTGGAGAAAAAGGTTTTCGGCAAGTGTGGGATGAAATTTTTTCTTATGAAGGAAAAAATTTCTTGAGTATTGCGAGAATTGAAACTTTTGTTGCTTTCGGAGGGGAAAATTTTCTTAAGGAAATAATTGAAAGAAAGTTGAAGCTTGGATTTATTAGCCGAGCCATTAATGAAAATTCCTCTCCTGCTATCAAAATGCAAGAGAGCGATACAAAAGAAAGTCGAGAAACTCGGTTGGCGCCTAAAGAATTTATGTTTCCATCAACTGAAATAATTTTTGGAGATAAGATCGCCATGTTTTCAACTCAAAAGGAAAATATTATTCTTCTGATTGAAAGTAAAGACTTTGCCGACACTCACCGTGCTTATTTTGAAATGATGTGGAAGTTTTTGGAGAAATAAAACAATATACAGAAAAGGAGATGTCAATATGAATAATAAACCTTTATTGCTTAATATTAAAGAATGTCCATCGGAGCTAGATTTTCTCCACAGCTTTGCAAAACATCATCCGATAAATGCGACCATCCGGGTGAAAAATTCCATCAATACGGCTGTTTTACAATTTTATGTAACCCAAATAGAAACAATTTTTTACCCAGGCGATACATGGGAAATTAAAGGTCATTTTCTAGAATGGAAATTTCTTTATAAGGAGGATAAAAAAACAAACTACTATTACCATCTTTCCGGCAAATTCGTCGGTACCTACAAACCCTCAACAAGGAGCGGGGAAATTAAAGTCCTTGACTACAAAAAAAGTATTGAAAAAAAACCCAGATATATTTTAATAACTGGCTGTTAAAACACTTTGAAAAGGAGAACAATTATGGCACTTATTGATACCTTGAAATACATCCGGATGTCAGCCTATCTTCGGGAAAGAGATGCTAGAGAAAAATATCTTCGAGAAGAAAAGAATAGATTAACTCAAGAGAATGAATCCCTTAGACAAAAACTTGAACAACTTGAAAAAGGAGAAGAAGAGCAGAAAAAGTAATTTTGCAAAAACTACAAAAAATCCTACACCCTGGAAACTCGGGTGTAGGATTTTTAATTTGTAGCAAAATATAATTTTATAGCACAGTCGAGGCAGAAACTTTGTCCCCAGCTTGCGGTCTCATAACTCTCACTCCTTGCGTTGCTCGTCCAAGAACAGAAACGCTTCCCAGCGGAATTCTAATGATTTGGCCTTTCTCGGAAGTGAGAATTAGATCAGTATCGAGCGCGTCCATATTGATAATTGTTGCGCCGACTATTTTTCCAGTCTTCGAAGTAACGGAAGCAGTTTTTATTCCCGAGCCTCCGCGCTTTTGCACTTTGTAGAATTTCAGATCTGATCTTTTGCCAAAACCATTTTCAGAAATTGTCAGAAGCTGGTTGCCTTTTTGATTTTTGAAAACCACATCCATTCCCACGACCTTGTCATCTTTCTTAAGTTTTATTCCACGCACTCCCGCCGCATTTCTTCCCATCGAACGAACATCCGATTCTTTGAATCTAATCGCTTGACCATTTTTGGTAGTGATGACAATTTCATCTGTTCCGGTGGTCGCTTCCACCCAGCTAAGCATATCGCCCTTTTCAAGCTTGATCGCAATTAGTCCAGAACGGCGAACATTTTCAAATTCATCCAAGGTAGTTTTTTTGACTGTTCCCATTTCAGTTGTCATAAAGAAAAATTTATAATTGTCATCTTTGTTGAAAGCGATAATCGCGGTGACACTTTCTTCTTGAGAAAGTGAGAGGAAGTTCACGATTGATTGACCCTTGGCGATTCTGGTTGATTCCGGAATTTCATAAGCTTTCGTTTGAAAAACTTTTCCACTGTTAGTGAAAAATAGCAAATTATCATGCGTCATTACGCCGAGCATTTTTTGAATCTCATCGCCCTCTCTTGTTGTCGCGCCAATCACGCCTTTGCCTCCGCGCTTTTGCACTTTGTAGACGCTTGGGTTCATTCTTTTTACATAGCCATCCTTAGAAAGAGTGATGATTGCTTCTTCATTCGGGACGAGATCTTCTTGTTTGAATTCGCCCACACCTGATTTTATCACTTTCGTTTTTCGCTCATCGCCATATTTTTCTTTGACGCGTGTTAATTCATCTTTGATAATTCCAAATATTTTTTTCTCGCTTTTTAGAATTGCTTCAAGTTCGGCGATGAGTTTTATTTTTTCCGCTAATTCATCTTCAATCTTTTTTCGTTCGAGTCCAGCCAGAGTTTGCAGTTTCATTTCCAAAATTGCCGTGGCTTGTTTTTCCGACAATTTGAATTTCTTCATCAAATTCTTATGCGCTTCTTCTTTCGTCCCCGATTTTTTGATTGTTTCAATCACCGCGTCAATATGATCCAAGGCAATTTTGAGTCCTTCCAAGATATGCGCTCGATCTCGCGCTTTTTCTAAATCAAATTTAGTGCGTCTCACAATTACAATTTTTCGATGCGCAATATATTCTTCCAAGATAGCTTTTAAATTCAAAACTTTTGGTTCGATGCCGTTAACGAGCGCCAGCATATTCACACCAAAATTTTTCTGAAGATCAGTCAGTGAATATAATTTATTCAAAACTTTTTGCGGATAAGCATCTTTTTTGAGATCAACGACAATTCGCACACCTTCCTTGTCAGATTCATCACGAAGATCTTTTATTCCGACAATTTTTCCTTCATGCACAAGATTGGCAATATTTTCAATAAGCGTTGATTTGTTGGTCGCATAAGTAATCTCGCTAATTATAATTTGAAATGCGCCAGTCTTAGTTTCTACGATATCCGCTTTCCCACGGGTCAAAATTTTTCCGCGTCCGGTTTTGTAAGCTTCTAAAATATCTCGCTTGTTATAAATTATTCCGCCCGTTGGAAAATCTGGGCCTTTAATAAATTCAGCGAGCTCTTCAACGGTTGCCTCGGAATTATCAATCAGATGATTTATGCCATCGATAAGTTCCGAAAGATTATGTGGAGGAATGTTGGTCGCCATTCCAACTGCGATTCCCATCGAACCGTTAAGTAGAAGTTGGGGAAGTCCGGCTGGGAGAACTGTTGGTTCTTTATGCTGGCCATCAAAATTCGGCACGAAATCTACCGTATCTTTTTCAATATCCACTAGCATCTCTTCCGCCATTTGCGAAAGTTTGGCTTCTGTATAACGATAAGCGGCTGGGCCATCGCCGTCCATTGAGCCAAAGTTTCCTTGTCCTTTCACCATTGGATAGCGAAGAGAGAAATCTTGCGCCATTCGAACCATTGAGTCATAAACCGCGACATCGCCGTGTGGGTGGTATTTTCCAAGCACTTCTCCAACAACAGTGGCTGATTTTCGAAATTTGGCGTTCGCGCGAAGCCCAGTGTTCCACATGGAATAGAGAATTCTTCGATGAACTGGCTTCAAACCGTCCCTAACATCCGGCAGAGCACGGGACACAATCACGCTCATGGCATAATCTAAATAGGATTGCTGGATTTCAAGAGTAATTTCGCGATTTTGAACATTTTTTTCTCCCTCGTTAGAAATATTTTGTATAGATTTTTTTTCTTCTGACATATGGAAATATTTATTGATTATTTTGCGTTTGATTGCCTAAAACTTTTTTCATCTGCTTGGTCGCGTCTTCAATGGATTTTTTTTGCTGACTAAATTCTTCTACCATTACCTTATTTTTTTTCTCCGAAACTTCTTTTTCATTCATACTGCTGATTTGCGCCGAAAGAGAAATCATCCAGATGATTATAATTACTGCCATTCCAATGGCTGTGAGCCCCCACGCCCAACGAAGCCTGATATGCTCGGGCTGTTTTCTAATTTCCTCTACTTTATCAAAAATACTCATAAACTTATTCGATATCCATCACAATAACTTCCATTTCTTTTCCTTCCAAGTCTTTTTTCTTGATATTAATCTTGGAAACTTTTTCTCTCGGACAATTTCCGATTTCACTGCAGAATTTTTTCTCATCATCAATCTTAATATCCGACGCCGTATCTTTCATTTTATAGTGTATTGGGATAATTATTTTCGGTTCAATTTTTTTGGCAATTTCTACCGCTTTTTTGCCGTCAATTGTATAATTTCCCCCAATCGGAATCATAAGCACATCGATACCATTAATTTTTTCCAGTTGATTTTCGCTAAGATCCGTTCCGAGATCGCCCAAATGGCAAATGCGTAAATCTTCTGATTCTAAAATATAAATCGTGTTTATTCCATGCTCCGCTCCGTTTTTTTCATCATGAAATGAAGGAATGCCAATAACATTCACCCCCTTAGCACTGTATTCACCAGGAATATCAATCACATACGGCTCGCCTTTCAGCGCCTCTACATTATTATGATCATGATGAGCGTGGCTTACTAAAACTAAATCGGCCTGGCCTTGCGGAGGGCGAAGCCCGACAGATTTGTCGAAAGGATCAAAAAAAATCGCGATATCTTCTTTGCCTCTTCCAGCTGGTTTTGTGGTTATTTTAAAGCAAGAATGGCCGTAATATTGAATGTTCATAAAATTGAGAATTAAGAAGTATGAATTAAGAAGAAAGCATAAAATAGTATGCTTTTTTACTAACTCATTTTAGCACGGAGAAAAAGAGTTGTCGAGATTTGACAAATTGTTATTTAGCCTTTAAATTTATTATCAGTTCATTTATTTAGTTTTTGGGATTAATTATCAGCTAACCGTAATTTTTTAAGAATTAAGAGGAGACGACACGCATGGAGAAAAATAACCCAAAATGTAATTTAAGAGGGAATGCCTGCAAAAAAAAGCAGGCTAAAAAAAATCAGGATTGCCAGGGTTGCATCAAAAGATTATATGATGATAGTGGTATGAAAGTTGCACCAACCGCAACCATAATGCCAACTCACATCATTGATACGTTGTTCAGATCCTCCAGAGAAGAAAGGATTTGTCATAAAACGCCTTTCCGCAAGTATGCCTAATCACGCTTAATTTCGTTGGAAAATATGCCTGCTGATAATTATCCCGAACCGACCAGTGGTCTTGATCCCAAAAGGAGAGAGACTACTGGTTTTTTATTTCCAATATTTGACTTTTCGCCATTTTCCCGCTAAATTATTGTCAGTTAAGTGGTTCGTTAACAATTTAAGCTTCATTTGAAAGGAGGACATATGAAGCCGTGGTGTAAGAAATATGAGATGTCTATTCCGAATGAAAAAGTAAAAAATCAGTGTTCTTTGCATAATCACCATCGTGGCTGTATAAATCTCATAAAGAAAAGAAGGGTAAAAAATAGAAAAAAGTTTTATTAATCTTTTTTTGGATGAAGGAGGGCATGAGAATTATGGCAAAAAAAGTGAATGTGACTCCAAGAGATTGCAAAAAACCAAAGAATGGCGAATGTGGCAGATATGCATATTGTATAGGCTGCCCGAAAAACAACCTGAAGAAAAGGAAATGAAAGGAAAAAGTCATGACTAAACAAACAAATTTACCACCAATGGTTGTAAAGCACGCCCATGTGGAACTGGCTGAAGCTCAAAGAGTACAAAAAACTCTTCTGGCGCCCGGCCCATGTCCTCATCTTTTCGAAGGACGCCAAAAAAATATTGCTGTTTATGGCTTGATATCAAAGGGTCCGGAATTTGAATTCTACGATGCCCTGCTTGCCATGACCAATATGAAAGATCCGCTTTCCCGTCGTCTCATGGCAGGCATTATGGCCGCCGCCGAAATTTACACTAAAAGAATGATCCAGATCTGGGTCGAACTCTGCAACCTGAGAACCTTTAAAGACCAGGACGGCGTTTACCAGAAATGGGGACCGGCGGGAGATTTTATGATGATGCGGATTATGGATTATGTGCGGGAGCTCGAGAAAAAACACAACATTCGCATTATCTGCCAGCATGATTGCAAACGTGGCGACCTCGGTGCAACAATGATCGGTTATTACGACCGATTCATCGGAAATCTCAGCTCTTCGCTGGAAATCGGCCATGCTTTCCTCGGTTATGATACTATGAATATACAGCTGTACATGGGGAGCGATGTCCTCATGCTGAAGGAAGTGCAGAAGAAAAATTACATCCCAGCGCACGGTTTAAAGCTTATGCGTGAAAAGGGGAAGGGAATAATTGTCGTTGATAAAACTTCCAACGACAGTGGCCCCGAATACCAACAGCTGTTTATCCCGAAACGCGGCAGAACTCTGGAAGAATGCGTGGCAGAAGATATCAATTCATTGGCCGAATACTATGGCCTGGTTTATGACGAACTGTCCCCACTTGGTCTTGTCGTAGGCTCAACACATCAAGCTAATGGGATGCTGCGTTTATTGTTCCCCACGGGCACATGGTGGGTCCCCGGCTATGGAAATCAGGGCGGAAAATTCGAAAATATTATGCTTGAGCTTATCCGAGAAGGTAAATGGTGCGGGCAGGGCGCCACATTTACCAATGAAACCGGCATGATGTATGTGTGGATGGAAAATCAAGGCGGCACCGGGAAGATCCATGATGCAGAAATGCTATCAATATCAGCAACAAAAAAATTTCAGGAAGCTGAATATAAAGCTTATCAGACGCCGGAAGTAAAGGCGGCCGGAATTCGGTATCCATTTTAAAAAATGGGAATGGATCGTATTAACAATATACCGAATACTCAACCCGCACGACTTAGCAGAATTAAGGAGGAAATATTCTGCAAAAGTCGTGTGGGTTGATTTTTTTTACCAAAATTTGACATAATTCAATTTTTAAATTACAATGATTTTACAGTTAATTATTAAGAAAATTGAATAGGGAATGCTTTAATTCCCATATCGTCTTTCTTAATAATTTCCTTTAATTAGGGAATTTTTTAATTTTACGAACTACGAAATGAACGAAATACGAAACATTTAAACTACCTTTCGTACTTTCGTATTTAGTATTTATTTCGTAGTTCGTAAACAAAATACTATGTCAGACATTTTAGACAATCTCGCCAAAGAAGTGGATAAACTTTCCGAAGAAACTGCTTCTCCTAGCAAAAAAGTTTCGAAAGAAACAGAAAAGGAAATCCCGGAAGATAATTCCGTGATGAGCAACCTTCTTTCCAAGGGCTCTTTTCATTTTCCAAAAGTCAGCGACACAATTGATGGAAAAGTAATTTATGTTTCTTCCAATGAAATATATCTTGATCTTCCGCCGTTTGGCACTGGAATCGTTTTGGGAAAAGAAATAAAAGATGGCCTCGGAAGTGGAAAGTTGAAAATTGGAGACACAGTGAATGCCACGATAATTGATATGGAGAATGAAAATGGCTATATTGAGCTTTCTATCCGTGAAGCATCTTGCGAAAAAGCTTGGGATGATTTGGAAAGCAAACGAGACACGCAAGAAAAAGTGAACATAAAAGTGCTTAGCGCCAATAAAGGCGGGCTTTTAGTGGAAGTTAACAGTATTTCCGGATTTTTGCCAGTTTCCCAACTTTCCGGCAAGAATTATCCTCGAGTAGAAGACGGCGATAAGAATAAAATTTTGAATCTTCTCAAAAAACTCATTGGTCAAGAATTGGAAGTTCGAATAATTGACGCTGATCGAGAAACAGAAAAACTTATCGTGAGCGAAAAAGCCGCGCAGAGCGAAAAAGACATGGAAGTAATTTCCGCGCTTAATGTCGGCGACACCGTGAGCGGAGAAATCAGCGGAGTAGTTGATTTTGGAGCATTCGTTAAGTTTTCAATAAAAGAAAATGACAGTGAAAGAAAGCTAGAAGGATTGGTTCATATTTCCGAACTCGCTTGGCAACTTATTGAAGATCCGCGAACAATTGTGAAAGTCGGCGACAAAGTGAGCGCCAAAATTATCGGCATTGATGGCGATAAAATTTCGCTTTCTATCCGCGCGCTTCAAGAAGATCCTTGGTCAAATATCGCAGAAAAATATAAAAAAGGCGACATCGTTTCCGGAACAGTTAATAAAATTAATCATTTCGGCGCATTTGTATATCTCGACAAAGATATTCATGGCTTGGCTCACATCAGCGAAATGTCAGAAAATTATCCTGGAAAAAGCCTAAACGAACTTATCAAGGCCGGCGAAAAATATAATTGGGAAATTCTTTCTATTGAACCAAAAGAGCATCGCATGGGACTCGTTCTAGCAAAAGATAAGAAAAAGAAAAAAGAAAAGGAAGAAAAAGTTGAGAAGGAAGAAGTTGGAGAAGAAAAAGAAATTAAGAAAGAAAAGAAAGAGAAAAAAGAAGCCAAGAAAAAAAGTAAAAAGAAAGAAGAATAAAAAATTTAAAATGATTATTTCTTTCAACGGAGATCATGGCTCCGGAAAAAGCACTGTTGCTAAAATGGTAGCAGAAAAGTTGAGCTATCCCAGATATTATATGGGACAAATTTTTCGTGATTTAGCAGAAAAAGAAGGGCTGAATTTAGCAGAATTTCAGAATTTGTGTAAAAAAAATTCTTGGGCAGACAAACAAGTAGATGATTATTTAATGGAGCTTCCAAAAAAAGAAAAGAATTTTGTTATAGAAAGTAGGACTGCTTGGCATTTTATTCCTGATTCTCTAAAAATTTATTTAAAAGTTAGTGAGAAGGAAGGTGCTAAAAGAATTCTAAAGGAAATAGAAAAAAATAGCCTTAGAAATAAAGAGGACTTTAATTTAAATTCCATAGAGAATATAATCGCTAGTGAAAAAGCCAGAAAAGATAGAGATGATGAACGCTATCAAAAATATTATGGAATAAAAATCCGTAATGAAGCTAACTATGACTTCGCGTTAGATACAACCAAACTAACAGTTGAGGAAGTTTTTAAAAAAGTAATGACTTTCATCGAATCAAAAATAAATAATTAAATTTAATTTTGATTTACTATCGTGCCTAATTTAATCAAAAAAGTTCAAAATACTATCTTTAAGAACAATCTTTTTGAGCGAGGAGCAAAAATTATCCTCGCGGTTTCTGGTGGACCGGATAGCGTGTGTCTTCTGGATATTTTTTCGCATCTCCAAAAAAAATATTCTCTGGAACTAATTGTTGCGCATGTAAATTATAATCTTCGAGGAAGCGATAGTTTGAAAGATGAGAAGTTTGTGCAGAAATTAGCAGAGAAATATGGAATGGGGATTTTTGTTCTACATTTTAATAATGTAGAGACGCGCTATAGCACGTCTCTACGAAAGCGAAAACAGGAGAATATTTCTGAAAATAATCTTAGAAATATTCGTTATGATTTTTTTGAAAAGCTTCGCACGGAAAATAATTTTGATTATATCGCAGTTGCGCATAATGCAAACGATCAAGTAGAAACATTCCTCATGAGAATTATTCGAGGCTCGGGAACAAATGGCCTTACCGCCATGAAATTTAAAAATAATTTTTTGATCCGACCCTTGCTTTCAACTAGTCGCATTGAAATTCTCGAATATCTCAAGAAAAATAATTTATCCCATAGAACAGACAGAACAAATCAAGAAAATACTTTTTTTAGAAACAAAATCAGAAACAACTTCATTCCATTTATTGAAAAAAACTTCAATCCACGCGTCAAAGAAACTATTTTTGATTCCTTAGTTTCCATTTCCGAAGATTCAGATTTTCTCGAAAAAACAGCCCAAAATAATTTCAAAAATCTGACGATAAAAAAACTAGAAAAACTGCATCCGGCCATCCTTCGAAGAGTCATCCGGAAAAATATAGAAAGCCTAAAGGGAGATACCAAAGATATCAGCGCTAATAATATTGAAGAAATCATAAAAATCATAAAAAGCACGAAAAACAAAATTCAAGTTGTAATACTCAAAGGATTGAAAATTATCCGGAAGAGTGATAAAATTGTAATTAGTAAATTATAATTAGGATAAATAAATTAAATACGTTCAGAATGAAATTTTCGTATTTCGTTCATTTCGTAGTTCGTAAATATATGCAAAAACTATTCAAAAACATCGGCATCGTGATCCTAATTTTCCTTTTTATCTCGGGAATTTTTGTTCTTTACGGCAGTCCTTCAAAAACTCCGGCTTCCGTTTCCCTTTCCACTTTAGCCCAGCAAGTGAACGACGGCAAAGTTAAAGAGATAAAAGTTGACTCTAATAGCTTAAATATCACCCTAAATGATGGCACAATAGAAAAATCAACCAAGGAAACCAGTGGAGGAATTGTAGAAACTCTCAAAAATTATGGCGTTGATAGCGCAAAAATCCAAGGAGTGAGCATCGATGTCCAAGGAGAATCCGGCGTAAGTTTTTGGCTGGGAACAATTTTGCCATTTCTTCTGCCTTTTCTTTTGGTTGGCGCTTTTATCTGGTTTATGTTTCGCCAAGCGCAACGAGGCAACAATCAAGCCTTGTCTTTCGGTTCATCGCGCGCTCGAATGATTGATCCAAAGAATAAAAATCAAAGAATCACTTTCAAAGATGTGGCCGGATCAAAAGAAGCCAAGGAAGAACTTTTTGAAATTGTAGAATTTTTAAAAAGCCCGAAAAAGTTTTTGAACCTTGGCG
Organism: Patescibacteria group bacterium; assembly: GCA_022709735.1. Lineage (GTDB taxonomy): Bacteria > Patescibacteriota > Minisyncoccia > Moranbacterales > UBA2206 > UBA2206. The sequence goes on from JAKLIG010000002.1 coordinate 86,429, forward strand.
CAAAAATTCCAAAAGGCGTTTTGCTCCTGGGCTCTCCCGGAACTGGAAAAACTTTGATTGCCAAAGCAGTCGCTGGTGAAGCCAATGTGCCATTTTTCAATATCAGTGGCTCGGAATTTGTAGAAATGTTTGTCGGAGTCGGCGCTTCGCGCGTTCGTGATCTTTTCAAGCAAGCCAAGAAAAATGCACCAGCTATTGTTTTTATCGATGAAATTGACGCAGTCGGCCGTCACCGCGGAGCGGGACTGGGAGGAGGACACGACGAAAGAGAACAGACATTGAATCAAATTTTAGTTGAAATGGACGGCTTTGATACAAATACTAATGTAATTATTATCGCCGCCACTAACAGACCGGATGTTTTGGATCCAGCCCTTCTTCGCCCGGGACGATTTGACCGCCGAGTGATGATGGATCTTCCTGATATAGCCGAAAGAGAAGAAATTTTGAAACTGCATTCTAAAAACAAACCTCTGACCAAAGATGCTGATCTCAAAAAAATTGCCCAAAGAACTCCGGGCTTTTCCGGCGCTGATCTTTCTAATCTTTTGAACGAAGGAGCAATTCTTACTGCAAGGAGAAACAAAAAACAAATCACAATGGACGAACTTACAGAGTCAATTGAAAAAGTAATCCTTGGGCCAGAAAGAAGAAGTCGAAGAATTGACGAGGAAGAGAAAAAAATTATCGCCTATCACGAAGCCGGACACGCGCTTATTGCCGCCAGTCTCAAAAATTCTGATCCGGTCCAAAAAATTTCAATCATCTCCCGCGGTCATGCTGGCGGATATACTTTCAGCACGCCAGAAAAAGACAAGACCTTGCTTTCAAAAAATTATTTCATCGATGAGCTTTCCGTGCTTCTCGGCGGATATGCCAGTGAGAAATTAAATTTTGAAACGGTGACTACCGGTTCTTCCAATGATTTGGAAAGAGCCACCAACATCGCGAGAAATTTGATCACTCGCTACGGCATGAGCGAACTTGGACCACGCACTTTCGGCCACAAGGAAGAAATGGTTTTTCTTGGCAAAGAAATGCATGAAGAAAAAAATTATTCCGAAAAAACCGCTGAAGAAATCGACCAGAAAGTTTCCCAATTTATCGAAAACGCTTATAAAGTTTCGGAAAAAATACTTCAAGATAAAAAAGAACTTTTGGAAAAACTTTCCGCCACACTTCTCGAAAAAGAAACAATCGAACAGGAAGAGTTTAATGAGATTATGGGAATTGCTCCAAAAAATAAGCCTGAAGAAAAAATTGTGCAAGAAGAAACAAAGACAGTTTAGCAAATTTTTAATTTTTGAATTTTTAATTTTATAAATAAATCCAAATTTCTTAATTTTTAAACATTTAGAAATTAAAGCATTATTTAAAAATTACAAAATTAAAAATTATAAAATTAATCTCTATGTCTACAATAAATTATCTCTCCATCTTAAAAAAAGCTTGGTCAATCACCTGGACGAATAAATATCTATGGTGGTTTGGTTTTTTTGCTACTTTAGGCAGTTGTGGTGGAATAAATATTTTTTTCGATGGAGTCGAAGAAAATTTAGATCCAGTCAAGGAGCAACAAATACTGGAATTTTTTTCGAAAAATTTTCATTGGATAATCGCGATTGCGATTATATTATTCCTGCTGTTTATTATTTTTCTAATCCTAGGCACTATCGGCCGAGGCGCGCTCATCAGCTCTATCGGAAAAAATCTAAAAGAGCAACATTCTAATTTTAAGATTAGTTGGCAAGAAGGCAAGAAAAACTTCTGGAAAATATTTGCTATTAACTTTTCCTTGGGCCTGTTTATTCTTCTGACTCTTCTCATTCTTATCGCCCCAGTAGCCACATTGTTTTTGAATAAAAATTATATTATCGGAGGAATCCTGGCATTCATCGCTATTTTAATTTTTATCCCAATCGCTATTCTAACTTGTTATCTCAAAACTTACGGCTATATTTATGCGGTTTTAGGCAAGTTAAAATTTTGGCCAGCTATTGAAAATGCCTATAATCTTTTTGCTAAAAATCTGACTTCGAGTGTCCTGATGAGTTTGATCTTTATTCCGCTTGGCATAATTTTTATGCTGATTATTTTTGTTGCCATTCCAATTTTATTTTTTGTTTTTCTCATTCTTTGCGGTATCGCTTATCTCGCGCTTGGAAAAATTGCTGCAATTATTTTTGGCGCGATTGGAATAATAATCTTTTTGACCTACGCGCTCTTTGTGCGAAGCATCTTTGAAGTTTTCGCCCAAACTGTCTGGATTCTTTTCTTCCACAAAATTGCAACGCCGAAAGTGAAAGAGCTGGTCGTTGAAGAGGAAAAAGAAAAAGAAATCGCCTCCAAACCGCTTCCGATAATCGAAGCCAAAAAAATTCCTAAAGCCGAGCTTTAGGACAGAGCCAAAGCTTTTCAAAAAGCTCGGCTTTGAAGAAACACTTTTAGAAATCAAAAAGCCAGCTATTAGCAATGTGTTCTTGCTAGCTGGCTTTTTTCGCGTCTAATTTTTGGTACCGTTTTTTAGTACCGTGGCGGTTCAGGGGAAGTTGAAACTATTTCTCTTGATGAAAACTTCCCATCAAGGAAATAAATTTTAACGCAAACGAAGGATTGCGCTTTTCCTCTTACGGGAATCTTGGAATAGTCAACATAAAGCGTTAGGTAATCATAAACGCTGTCCTCTCCATCCGCAAAGGCTTTATCTTTCGCTTGTTGCAGTTGTGCATTGCTACGGTTCTGGGTATTTTGTTCAATATCATACATTCCAGCGAAAGTTCCACATAAAATTAATACAATACCCATTGTTAAAAAAATACCATTTCTTTTGCTTTGATTTGTGACAGATATGCCAGTTAGAATAATAATAACTAATCCCACAAAGCCCAAAAGATAGTTCCATAATGAAATATCTTGATAACTACTCATACGCCCTCCTTAAAAAGATTGAAGTTTAAAATTTTCCCTTTTTTTAATTTACTGTCAAAAACTGATTTTCTAACTTATCATACCCTTCCCTTTTTGTCAAGTTATTATTAAAAAAAATTGACTGAAAGGTTTTTTTGAAATATGATAAAAAAAGACTTGATAGGGTGTTTAGCTCAGCTGGTTAGAGCGTCACATTGACATTGTGAAGGTCACTGGTTCGAGTCCAGTAATACCCACTAAAATATTGGGACCATAGCTCAGCGGTAGAGCAGGCGACTCATAATCGCTTGGTCGAAGGTTCGAATCCTTCTGGTCCCACAAAAAAACAATCCTTGAATGGATTGTTTTAAATTTTATTAAAAATTATTTTCCCCTTCTTCTCGCGTGAAAGGCTTTGTGAATTTCCTTAAGATGTGGATTGGTAACATGAGTATAAATTTGCGTGGTGTTTATTGAGGCATGCCCGAGCATCGCTTGGACCGACCGAATATCCGCGCCGTTCATCAAAAGATCAGTCGCAAAAGAATGGCGAAGCGTATGCGGATGGACATCTTTCACAATCCCGGCTTTGACCGCATAATACTTCACGATTCGTTGAATAGACCTCGGGGTTAATCTCAAATTGTCAGATTTATTCTTATTTTTTTCTTTTTTACCCTCGAATTTTTTAAGCCCCGCGCTATCCCGCACAAAAAGCGCCGGATCAATGTCTTCTCTCTTTTTGAGATATTCGCAGAGCGCCCGAGAGGCCGTGTCAGAAATAAAAACCACTCTGATTTTATTTCCCTTGCCTCGAACACTCAATTCTCCGCTTTTTAGATTGAGTTTTTCTCGATCAATGCTAATGAGCTCGGAAACCCGAAGACCAGCCGAAAAAAGTAGCTCCAGAATTGCCCGATCACGAAGAGATTTGAAACTTACTCCGCTCGCTGCGCCCAAAATCCTTTCCACCTCGGCATTTTCCAAAAAATCTACCTCTCGTTCCGGCGTTTTCCCGATTTCCACCTTTTCCGCTTGAAGCGTTTTAACATCTCTTTTCGCCATATATTTCAAAAAACAACGAAGAGCAATAATATAATAATTTTGCGTAATTTTCTTGAGATTTTGACCTTTTTCGTCGACAAAACGGTTGAGATATAGCCTAAAATTTCTAATTAAATCATCCGTGATTTCTCTTGGCTCTTCAATTTTTGCCCAAACTAAAAATTTTTCCAAATAACGATCATAATTTTCAATCGTTTTGGGCGACCGCTGTTTTTCCACCTCCAAATATTCAAGAAATTGCGTTTTAAGCTCTTTTAGCTTCATATAATTGCATTATTATGCGACATTACCTAATTTCATTATACCCCATTTTTCCCATTTGACAAAAAGGGCTCTGGGATATATACTGTTTTGGAGATAAATATTAGGGTTTTAGAAGCGAAAAATGCCTTTTTAAAAGGCTTTTTCAAATCAAAACCACAAGAAAGATCAATTCTATTAGTAACCTAATAGCATCAATCAGAAATCTATTTACTCGGAAAAAACTAGACAATACAAGAAACCAAATTCATATCAAGCAGAAAGCTATCACAGCTTTTATCAAGGAACACCGGACTATAAAAGTCCTTCATCTGTTTCGAAACTATTCTGCCTTTGCTGTTGTTGTATCCAGCGCTTTCTTGGTTTCTGCCACTAATTTAGCCGCAGGGCGGGAGTCCAGTGGTTTTTTATTTGGCTATTTTGGAGAAAATGAAAATTATGAAAACCCTCTGAAAGATGTGATGTTTTTGAAAACGGCTGAAAAAACCAGTGTCGCGGTAGCTGATTTAGCAAAAGCAAAAATTCTTCCCGACCCTAAAAGCGCCCGACTGGAAAAAGAAGAAGAATCAATGATAATCCAAGGCCAAGCGCTTGTCGCTGGGAACAGCCCGATCAAAAAAGATCCGGAAGAAGAAGGTGGAGTTGTTATCTATGAAGTAAAACAAGGCGATACGGTAGGCGCTATTGCAGCCGCTAATCATATTTCAATTAATACTATCCTGTGGTCAAATGAACTTGATAATGTTGATTCTATAAAGCCTGGAGATAAGATATTCCTCTTGCCAGTATCTGGGCTTAATTATAAAGTCAAAAGCGGAGACACAATCGATAGCATCGCTTCAAAATATAAAGCAGAAAAAGATAAAATTATCGCTTTCAATAACTTGCCAGCTAATGGAGATTTGGAAGTCGGGCAGGAGATTACTATTCCTGACGGCCAAAAAGAAACACCAAAACCGCAACCAACGCCATCCAGCTCATTTAATATCGCTCAGCGTCCATATGAGTCATTCTCAAGTGGAGGAACGGTCCTTGGCGGAAAAGCTGGCGCCGGACATAAATTCCCATACGGTTATTGCACTTGGTATGTCGCGCAAAAAAGATATGTCCCATGGGGTGGAAACGCTGGAACCTGGCTTTACCATGCCAAAGCAGCCGGCTATGCTACGGGAAGAACTCCAAAAGTTGGATCAATTATGGTTTCTTCTGAATCCTGGTGGGGGCATGTTGCTTTGGTTGAAAAAGTTTCCGGCAGTATGATTACTGTTTCTGAAATGAACTATGTCAAATGGGGGAAGAAAAGTTCTAGAACTTTAGATTCTAAATCAAGGGTAATAAAGGGATTTATTTATTAATTATAACCAATTAAATAAGAAGGGGGAGTATCAATGATAAAATTTGGTTATTTTTCTGTGCTACGAGCACAGACTTATGGAACCCCGCTTGATCCCAAGGGGGGTGCAGGAAGAATCAGGGGTGAAGAATTCCGCTATCCAATAACAAAAGCGGAAATTAATCACCCAAGAGCATTTTATAATTCATCGGATCCGGATATATTACGTCCGGAACTAAAAACGAAAAAATAATTTCTTAGAATCTTTAAGAAATTATAAAAAAGGCCACTTGATACATAAGCTTATCAGTGGCTTTGTCTTTTAAATAATTTTAATTTTATTTAATTTATCTTTTTGAGTGGCGCGATTGAGCTGGCTAATTTTTTTAGCCCCGCCTTGGAAAACGCGACTGTGATGACATCGCCTTGGCTCGCAACTACGAGGCCTTCGCCAAAAGTTTCATGCTCAACTCTGTCTCCATCTTTAAAACTGGAATTAGGAATTATGAATTTAGAATTAGGAATATTTTTTTCTTTCTCCTGATTCCTAATTCCTGATTCCTGATTCTGCATTAGATGTTCCGGAATGTCGTCTAGAAAACGGCTAGGTGCATTAATTTGCGTTGAACCAAAAATATTTCGAGTTACGGTAAATAATAAATATACTTTTTCCATCGCCCGCGTAATGCCGACATACATAAGTCGTCTTTCTTCTTCCATTTCACTATCATTTAGCATGCTTCTGGAATGTGGCAAAATCCCTTCTTCCAACCCTGCGATAAAAACTATTCGAAACTCCAAACCTTTGGCACTATGAAGCGTCATAAGATGCACCGCTTCGGACGCCTGATCAATATTATCCGTATCTGAAATCAATGCCACTTCTTCCAAGAATAATTTCAAGGCTTCGTCGCCTTCGTATTCTTCGTACTTTTTCGCCACCGTCAAAAGTTCCCGCACATTTTCATGTCTCATTTCTCCTTCTTCTGTCCCATCCATTAAAAATTTTTCATAACCTGATTCGCTATAAACTTTTTGAATAAAATCCGTAAGAATTAATTTATTTTTTAGTTCTGCCATCCGTTTTATAAAATCTGAAAATTTAACAATATTATCAATTCGTTGTTTGGAAATTGGAAATTGGAAATTGGAAATTGCGAGGCCTTGAGATATTAAATCGAGATTATTACTCCTTGCTATATTAATCCATTTTCCCAAAGTAATATCTCCGACTCCTCGCTTCGGTTCATTTATTATTCGCTCCAGCGAAGTTTCATCATTAAAATTATTGATAAGCCGGAGATACGCAATCACATCCTTGATTTCTTTTCGCTGATAGAATTTTACTCCGCCAATAATCCGGTAGGAAATAGAATTTCTAAGCATCGCTTCTTCAATCATCCGGGATTGGGCATTGGTTCTGTATAAAACTACAAACTCATTTAATTTATAATTATTCCTATTTTTCAAAGCTCTAATTTCATCCACGATAAACTGCGCTTCTTCTTTTTCATCTTCCGCTTCAAAACTTTGAATCAAATGTCCTTCCTTGTTTTCCGTCCAGATTTTCTTATCTTTGCGGTTTATGTTTTTGGAAATCACACCATAAGCTGCGTCCAAAATGTTTTGCGTAGAACGGTAATTTTGCTCAAGTTTTATAGTCTTGGCATTGGGATAATCTTTTTCAAAATCCAAAATATTTTGAATGTTGGCACCTCGCCAAGAATAAATTCCCTGCCAGTCATCGCCCACGACGCAAAGATTTTTATTCTTTTCGGATAATAATTTAACTAGAATATATTGCGCATGGTTAGTGTCCTGATATTCATCCACCATAATATATTGAAAAAAGTTTTGGTATTTTTCCAAGACTTCGGGAAATGCCCGAAAAATTTTAACTGTGATCATCAAAATATCATCGAAATCCAAAGCGCCTTGTTCTTTCAATTTTTTTTGATAATTTAGATAAATTTTTGCCACCATTTCTTCAAAATATCCGCCGACTCCCGCCAAAAATTCTTCCGCACCGAGTAGTTCATTTTTAGCATTGGAGATTGCGCCTAAAATTGTTTTTGGTTTGAATTGGTCAATATTAATTTCCATTTCTTTCATCACTTTTTTCATCAGAGCCAGCTGGTCTTGGTCATCAAAAATGTTAAATGAACTTTTGTATCCAACTTTTTCAATTTCCCGCCGAAGAATTTTCACGCAAATCGAATGGAAGGTGCCAACAGTCGGCAATTCGTAATTTGTAATTGGTAACTTGGATTCTTTTGAATTTTGGTCATTGGAATTTGAAAATTCATTGGAAACCTGCCTGCCGGTAGGCAAGGTTGGGATTTGGAAATTGGAAATTGAATTTGCTGAAAGCAAATTTTTTATTCTTTCTTTCATCTCTCCCGCCGCTTTATTAGTAAAAGTCACCGCCAAAATTCTTCTCGGACTGATCTTTTTTTCACAAATCAAATACGCCACGCGGTGCGTAAGCGCTTTTGTTTTCCCTGATCCGGCGCCAGCAATAATCAACACCGGTCCTTCGGTGATCATTACCGCTTCTCTTTGCGGAGGATTAAGTTTTTCTAAAATTTCATTCATCCCGTTAGAAATTTATTAGTTATGCCCGTTTTGTAATTTCTTAACGGGATTCATAGCTAAGTTATTTTAACACACAATTACTCTAGAGCGAAAAATTTGCCAAACTTCCAATTATATTGTAATGTTTATACATAATTATTTTATCTAGCCGGCACTGGTTTATCTGACGGGGGCTTCCCGCAACGAGTGCTTGGCCGAAAAAGCTATGGCGCTAAACGCAAAGCAAAAGGCGAAAGCCACAAAAGATGTAGTAAGACACGAGAAAGATACCGGCTCGCCGGAATATCAAATCGCACTCTTCACTGAGAAGATTAAAAAACTAACTTTGCATCTCAAAAAGAATGCCAAAGATTTTCACTCCCGTCGCGGACTTCTCAAAATGGTTTCCAAGAGAAAGAAACTAATGGATTATCTCAAAAAAACCAACGAAAAAGCCTATAAAACAGTGGTCAAGAAGTTGGATTTAAATGGGTAGCTTTAAATTGACCTAATTATACTAATTGTCTAATTATTCTAAATAATTCTTAAATCCAATTTTGAATTTGGTTATTGATTCTTTATTAGATTAATTAAATTAATTAGAATAATTAGAATAATTTTAATGAGTATTTATAAAGAACAACGCATCGGAGTCTTGGTGGACATTCAAAACCTCTACTACAGCGCAAAAGTTTTGCACAAAAAAAAGGTTAACTTCGGGCAGATTCTGAAAGAAGCGGTGGGGGACAGAAAGCTCATCCGCGCGATTGCTTATGGGATAAAAACCCTAGAAGGCCAAGAAGAAAAATTTTTCGAAGCTTTGGAAAAAGTCGGTTATGAAGTCAAAACCAAAGATCTTCAGATTTTTCCCGGAGGCGCCAAAAAAGGCGATTGGGATGTAGGCATTGCGATGGACGCGATAAAGATGTCAAAAAGTTTGGATGTGATTGTGCTTGTTGCCGGCGACGGAGATTACATTCCGCTCGTAAATTATATTCAATCCACCACCGGTTGCCGAGTGGAAGGAATTGCTTTTTTGGAATCAACCAGCAAAAAACTTGTGGAAGAATTAGATGACTTTTTGAACTTAAGCGAGAATAAAAAGAAGTTTTTGATTTAAAAACGCTTTGTCACTTTTCTTTTCCCAAAAGAAAAGTGACAGAAAAGAAAAAGGCCGCCCAAACTCATAGAAAGATAAATTTTCAACTTTTTCGCTAAAATTTATGTTCCGCTCCGCTCCATAATAAATTTTTTAACGCGAAAAAAGTCTAAATTTATAGCTTTCTATTTCGTAAGGGCGGGTTTTAATTTTTTGACAAAACCCCTAAATTAAGCTACAGTTTAGCTACTAAATAAGTAAATTAATAATAAAAAGCCTGCGACTTCTGCGTAAAAGGCACAATAGTGAACTTACAATCTTAAGTTTAGTATCGTGTTTTATGACGTCATTAGCGCAAGGCTAATCAAGAAAAATGGAAGCAAAAAAATGGTCTCTCCAAATCGGAGGACGAATTTTGGAAATCGAAACCGGCCTCTTAGCTGGACAAGCTAGCGGAGCAGTAACCGCCCGTTATGGCGACACTGTCGTTCTCGCAACGGCTGTTATGAGCAAGTCCGCTTCAAAAATAAGCGGATATTTTCCGCTGATGGTGGATTTTGAAGAAAGATATTATGCCGCCGGAAAAATCAAAGGATCGAGATTTATTAAACGAGAAGGTCGTCCATCGGATGACGCTATTCTTTCCGGACGCGCAGTGGATCGAACAGTGCGCCCACTTTTCAATTCGAGGATGCGAAATGATGTGCAAGTAGTTTGCACAGTTTTGTCATACGACGGCGAAAATGATCCAGATATAATTTCCATCATCGCCGCTTCAACGGCTCTTTCTATTTCCAACATTCCTTGGAGAGGACCCGTCGCTGCAGTTCGAGTTGGAAAAGTTAAAGATGAATTAATTTTAAACCCAGTTAATGGAGAAATTACTGATGGTTCGCTAGATCTTTTGGTTAGCGGCACAGAAGATAAAATCAATATGATTGAGTGCGCTTCAAAAGAAGTTCCAGAAGGAGAAATGCTTGAAGCGATCAAATTTGCGCAGGAAGCAATCAAAAAAATTGCTGGATTTATTTTGGAAATTCAAAAAGAAGCTGGCAAAGAAAAATCAGAACCAGCTCTAGTAAAAGGCACAGAGGAATTTGAAAATAAAATTAAGGAAATGCTTCTTAAGGAAAATTTAGCCCAAGCACTTTATGACAAAGATAAAAAAGTTATTGAAGAAAAAACTGGCGCTATTCAAGAAAAGATTTCAGTGTTTATTAAAGAAAATTATTCCGAGGATCAAGAAAAATTAAAAGAAGTCGCCAATATTATTTTTGAAGAAGTGTCCGATGAAATTGTGCATAAAAATGTTTTGGAGCGTGATATGCGACCGGACGGAAGAAAACTAGATGAAATTAGAAATATCGAATGCAAAGTTGGAATTTTGCCAAGAACTCACGGCACTGGACTTTTCACTCGCGGAGAAACACAAGCGCTCACTGTCACAACTCTTGGTGCGCCTGGAGACGAGCAAATCATTGACACTATGGAAGTTGATACGAAAAAAAGATACATTCATTATTACAATTTCCCGCCATTTTCCGTGGGCGAAGTGCGCCCAATGCGAGGACCGGGAAGACGAGAAGTTGGTCATGGAGCACTGGCTGAAAAAGCTTTAGTTCCAGTGCTGCCTTCAAAAGAAGAATTTCCCTATACAATTTTGCTTATGAGCGAAGTACTTTCTTCTAATGGTTCTTCTTCGATGGCTTCGACTTGTGGTTCCACTCTTTCTCTTATGGATGCCGGCGTACCAATCAAGCGCCCAGTCAGCGGAATTGCAATGGGAATAATTGTGGGAGAAAATAATTTCAAAGTGCTAACTGACATTCAAGGACTCGAAGATCATTATGGCGATATGGATTTCAAAGCGGCTGGAACAGACAAAGGAATCACGGCGCTTCAAATGGATGTAAAACTTGATGGCGTAACAATTCCAATGCTCGAAGCAGTTCTCGCTCAATCTCATGAAAATAGATTGGAAATTTTGAAAAAAATTAATGATACAATTTCTGCTCCACGCGCCGAAATGTCGCAATATGCGCCGAGAATTATCGTTATGCATATCAATCCTGATAAGATTCGAAATGTCATCGGCACTGGAGGAAAAATCATCAACGAAATTATTGATGAAACAGGCGTAGAAATTGACATTGAAGATGACGGTTCAGTTTTTATTACTTCAACTGACAAACAATCCGCAGAGAAAGCGAAAGAATGGATAAATAATCTCACTCGTGAAGTCAAAGCCGGTGAAATTTTCCAAGCTAAAGTTGTGAAAATTATGGCCTTTGGAGCTTTCGTTGAACTTCTCCCAGGACAAGATGGTCTAGTGCATGTCAGCGAAATTGCTGATCGAAGAATTGAAAAAGTGGAAGATGTGCTTCATATTGGCGATATGGTTTCGGTCAAAGTCAAAGAAATCGATTCGCAAGGAAGAATTAATCTCACTATGCGAGGATTGGAAAAGAAATAAATCTTTATGGAATTTAAAAAAGCGGTTAATGATTTTTCATTAAACCGCTTTTTTGATTTCTGCCTCCTTTCTTAATAATTTTTTGTATTGTAATCTTAGAATTTGATTTCTACGCCCGTCATAAGAGACCGGTTTGCCAACTTGCTGTCCAAAAAAAAGAAGTTTGGCATTAGGAAAAAATTTACCGATTCATATTTGTAGCTCAGTCTGACTGGTCGGAGATACAGATTTTTGCTTCCACCAAGATAATTGTGATACCAGACTTCAGCGCCAAGATTGAAAGTTGGATTGGTGGTGCTAAAAAAGAACCACATATCATTTTTTGCCGGAGTTTGCTGGTTGATTCCAAAATCCCGAACATAGTCAAAGATAACGAACAATTTCCAAACATTGCCTTTAAATCGAATGGCTGGTCCCAGGGTCTGATTTCCAAGCGAATCTTCAGAATACTTGGCACCAGCTTGCCAGCCAGAGAAAAAAGTTTTGAATATATATGGCTGTAGCTTATTATATCCGTGATTGCCGGTACAAAATTTTGTTCCTATCGACAAATCTTTTATGCCATTGTTTTCAAAAACAGCATAGGTTCCTCCAAAATCTTCAGCGTTACTTACTCTTTCCCCTTTTTCAAGACGGAGATAAAGGTAATTATCCACCGCTTGCACATTTTTTGTAATCAAAATGGTGCAAAAAAATACTGCCAACATAATCTTGATAAGCTGATTTTTTTTCATTTCATCTTCTCCTTTTTTAAATTTTTAAAATAAAAGTAATCCATTTCGCCACATATTAGGTTGTTAATGTTCAACGGTATATGTTAGCTTAATTATTAATAATCGTCAAAATTGTTAACAAAACAATTGATTTGACTTATTTGTTGCTTTATATTAGCATTAATAATGTTGACAATAATTTTGACAAAATATGAAAAATAATCTATTAGCCATACTTAAAGATATGGGATTAAGCGATCTTGAAGCCTCTGTTTACCTTGCGTCCCTCTCGCTGGGCCCAGCTTCTGTTTCAAAAATATCTAGAAATTCAGATGTAAAAAGAACCTCTGTTTATCCAATAATCAATTCTTTAAAGCAAAAAGGCCTTATGAATATTGAGCTTAGAGGCTGGAAAAAGCTATACACTGCTGAAAGTCCAGAAAAATTGAAATTTATTATAGATGATAAGCTAAATAAATTAAAAAATGGCTTACCCGATTTTATGGCTATGTACAACCTAAGAGGAGGGGAAAGTTTTATTAAATATTATGAAGGAATTGCTGGCATAAAATCCGTCTATGAAAGTTTTTTAAGGGATATTCAACCACATGATGACTATTTAGTTATTTCTGATACTGAAGAATGGTTTAACCTTGATCCGGAATATTTTTCTAGCTTTTTAGAACGAAGAGCAAAATTCAATATTAATGTCAGGATGCTCTTGCAAGACAAAGAAAAGGCACGCGAACTTAAAAAGAAAGAGCAGGGACTTAATTTTAAAATTAAGCTTTTGCCTCCTGAAACTAAATTAACTACTAATATGGTCGTTATCCCTCAACGAATTCTCATACAGCAACTTACTCCTCCTATAATAGGAATTGTTATTGAAAATAAAAGTATAATACAAATGAATCAACAGCTTTTTGAAATAATGTGGAAATCAATCAAAGAAGAAAATAATATCGAGTAGCCAAATTTCCGAATCTGTTGTAAAATATAAATGCAAATTAGATATCTTTAGTTATTCGAATCATTCGAGTGGCAATTTGAATTATTCGAGTCGCTTTATTAAAAACAAAATGTTTGGACAAAAAACTAATGGATCAAATGATCCGCAAAATAAAAATTTATCCACTGATGGAAAAATGAATTTCAACGAAGATAATTTCAAAGTGGAAGAATTTCCAATTCACACTATGAAAAACGATTTGAAAGAATTGCAAAATCCAACCGAAAAAAAATCTATTCCCACAGATGATATCAGCATAGAAAAAAATTCTTTTTTTGGGAAAAAACCGGAAACTGTTTCGCCAGAAAAAAATGGTCCATTTTTTCAAGCGGAAACTCCAAAACCCCAGGAAAAATCTGATTTTTCTGATATTAGAACTGCTCCAGCAAAAATCGAACCGGCCTATTCTCAAGAGCCTAAAGAATTACCGAGAGAAGAAACAAAAGAAGTGCCAAAAGAAACACCGGCTATTTTTCAAACTCCAAAGGAAAATATTCCTCCTGTTCAAAGTCATGGCATCGGAAAAGCAATTTTTGTTGCTGTTATAATTTTTATAATTTTGATTGTCTGTACTGGCGGGTATTATTTTTGGATGACAAGAGTTTCCATTTCGCCAGAAGAAATTGCCCTTCCGGAAACAGTTGAACCGATCGTAGAAACAATCCCCGATGAAACAATCGCCTTACCTGCTTTATCCGCCCAAAATTCAAATTATCTGCAAATTAATCTAACAGACGCTACTGCCGAAAGCCTCAAAACAACCTTGAATAGTTATACCGAAAAAGTTCTTGCGACCAAAACAATCGGCGCTTTTGAATTTTTAATAACTGACGAAAAAAATAATCCAATCACTTTCAAGGATTTCGCCGATAAATCAGGCCTGATTCTAGCGCCAGCAATTTTATCTAATCTAAATTCTGATTTTAGTCTTTATATCTATAATTATGGAGAAAACACGCGCTTTGGACTCTCTATATCCTCAAAAAATGATACGCTTTTAAAAACTGCGCTCCTAAAAGAAGAAAAAAACCTTTTTAAGGGCTTATCTCCGCTATATCCAGCCTTAACTGCTAATCCGCTAAGCACTTTTTCTACTACTGCCTATAAAAACAACGCCGTTCGTTATTTAAACATAACCACTCCGGATGATTATGCAGTTGATTATATTATTATTAACAAAAAACTGCTTATTGGCACAACCAAAACTGCCACATTTTCGATTTTAGACCGCATATTGGCACCAAAAAATGAGGATAGCCTTGAAAATAGCAATGAAAATACGACTCCTGTTATTCCTTAGGATTATCCATGCTGTGGATAACTTGTGAGAAAACACTCCTTATCCCCAAAAAAGAAAATTACTTTAAAATTCTTTTATTTTTTACATTTACGCTGTAAACTGATTGAAAAATTGAAAAAATCTAATTTTTACGCTTAGATAAAAGATTTTTTAGTTTATTGCATTGACTTTAGAGTATTTTCTTGCTATAATAATAGTATCAATTGAACATTAACAACTTATTCCCGACGGCGGAAAAGTTTTCAATCGCAATTTCCCCCTATTTGCGATTGAAAATTATTCTGCTGTCCAAGCATTCTTGCCAACGCGCAAGAGTCGCTCCGATCTTCTGACATCGGAGACCCAAAATAAAAACAAAAATTTTTTATTAAAATAAAAACAAAAAATAAAAAACAAGTTCTTTAAATCCAAAGGCCAAGTGCCAGAGGATGGCAGGAGAAAAAGCATAAAAAAAGTCAGAAATGCTTAAGGCATGTACATAAAATACACCCAAGCTATAATTTCCGAATGGTATATCCATTTGAGTGAATAATAATTTATTCTTCTTTCAAGTGGATATACCAAAGCCTCTCACCCGGGCTAGGGAATTTCCGCTCTCGGTGTTAGTACATGACAAACACCGGGGCGTTCAGCCTATAATTTTTATTTATTGGGCGTCGAACGCCCTGGTTACCATACCATATGGATATCGGGGTGAAGTTAGGTTATAAATTTTTGATTTTAAAGGCACCAAAGAAAGGGTGTTTTTATTTTTTACGAAATACGAAAAGGCTTTTTAAATGTTTCGTATTTCGTTCATTTCGTAGTTCGTAAATAGAAGAAGTCTGCTATAATTTAACTATGGCTACTAATACTAAAAATTTAGGTAATCTCGGCGAGGAAGAAGCTGTAAAATATTTGAAAAATAATGGTTATGAAATTTTAGATCGAAATTTTCAAAATAATTTCGGGCGAAGACTCGGAGAAATTGATATTATTGCGCTTGACCCCAAAGAAAAAGAAATTGTTTTTGTGGAAGTTAAGACCAGAGAATTTGAAAAATATAAAAATACTCTTCCTGAAGAAAATATCACTTATTCCAAGCTTAGAAAACTCAATAAAATCGCCAACGCTTATCTTCGACTTAAAAATCTGGAGGATGAGGCTTATCGTTTTGATGCTATTTCTGTTTGGCTAAGCGAGATAACCGGAGAAGCAAAAATAAAGCATATCCAAAGCCTTTAATAGACAATGAAGTTTTTCTCTGCTAGAATTGTATTATAATTAAGATAGAATTAACTATCGATTTTAAATCTTAAGCTAAATTTATGACTATTAATAAAGAAACATTAGATGAACTAAAATCAGCCCTTCTCAAAGAAAAAGAAGAATTGGAAAAAAATTTAGGACGAATTGCAAAACCTATCGACAAAAAAGAAGGCGACTATGAAACTTCTTTTGAAACACTTGGGACCGACAAGGATGACAATGCTACGGAAGTAGACCAATATTCCCAAAATTTGTCCGTAGAAACATCTCTTGAAAAACAACTTCAAGAAATTATTGGCGCACTTTCTCGAATGGAAAAAGGCACTTATGGAAAATGCGAAAATTGCGGAAAAGATATTCCGTTGGAAAGACTAAAAGCCAATCCAAGCGCTAGAGTTTGTTTGGATTGCTAAACACAAGTAATCACGAATGTATAAATATAAAAAAATACTTTATATATTTTGTTTTTTATTTCTGATTTTTATTGACCAGTTATCAAAATATTTGATCCGCTTATACTACAGCGGATTTTATATTTGTAATCATAATTTGGCGTTTGGATTAAATTTGAAATGGGGGATTTTAATATTTATTTTTCTTTTTATTTTGATTGCTTTAAATTTTCAATTTAAAATTTTCAATTTAAAATTAATTTCAAATTTCAAATTTCAAATTTCAAATTGGAGCGTTTTAAATATATCCGGTATTATTTTGATTGCCTCTGGTGGCATTTCAAACATCATCGACCGCTTGCACTTTGGTTGCGTTATTGATTTTATCGATTTAAAATTTTGGCCTGTTTTTAATTTGGCTGATATCTACATTACGCTTGGTGTTATACTTATATTAATCAGTTATTTCAAGAGTAAAGAAAAAAATAATTTTTAATTTTTGAAATTTTTAATTTTATAAATAAATCTTAATGTCTTAATTTTTAAACATTAGAAATTAGATATTATTTAAAAATTATAAAATTAAAAACTAAAAATTTTCAAAGTGTCTTCCAAAGTTTTTTCGGCCGCGACCATAGGCCTCAAAAGTGAAATTGTCGAAGTAGAAGCCGATACGGTGAGCGCTGGCCTACATCAATTTAATATTGTTGGACTGCCTGACACAGCTGTTAAAGAATCACGAGACCGCGTGAGTGCGGCAATCAGAAATTCTGGCTTCAAGCCGCCTCATCGGGCTGGTCGGGTTACAATCAATCTCGCTCCGGCTGATCTCAAAAAAGAAGGACCAATTTATGATCTCCCGATGGCGCTCGGATTTCTTCTGGCCACCGAACAAATCGCTTTTGATTTCAAGGATAAAATATTTTTAGGTGAACTGTCGCTCGACGGGAAAGTTAGAGGAGTTAAAGGCGTGCTTCCAATGGCAATTTTAGCCAAAGAAAAAAATATTAAAGAGCTTTATATTCCAAAAGACAATGCCAAGGAGGCCTCTGTTATCGAAGGCGTGGAAATTTTTCCAGTGTCAACTTTAATTGAACTTATTGAACATTTAATCGGGGAAAACAAAATTATTCCAGCCGAAAAAATAAATCTGGAAGAACTTTTTTCTTATGAAGATTATCTGGTGGATATGTCGCATGTTCGCGGGCAAGAACATGCCAAACGCGCACTGGAAATTGCCGCCGCGGGTGGGCACAATGTAATTTTGAACGGTCCACCTGGATCAGGAAAAACACTTCTCGCCAAAACTATGGCCTCAATTTTGCCAAAACTAACTGTCGCGGAAGCGCTGGAAGTTACTAAAATATTTTCTATTGCCGGGCAACTTCCGAGAAATAACGCGCTCATTACCAAGCGGCAATTCCGCTCACCTCATCATAGCGCCTCGGCAGTTTCTTTGGTTGGCGGTGGAACATTCCCGCGTCCGGGAGAAATCAGTCTTTCTCATCGAGGAGTTTTATTTTTAGATGAATTTCCCGAATTTTCGCGATCAGTTCTGGAAAATCTTCGTCAACCTTTGGAAGACGGAATCATTACAGTTTCTCGCGCTCAAGGCACAATGGAATTTCCAGCGCGTTTCACCCTAGTCGCTGCGATGAATCCGTGCCCCTGCGGAAATGCCACTGATCCAGAAAAAACTTGCGTTTGTTCGCCGGCTTCGATTATAAAATACCAGCGAAAAATTTCTGGGCCGATTATGGATCGAATTGATCTCCATGTCGAAGTACCGCGCATTAAATTTGAAAAACTTTCCGAAGATCCTATCGGAGAAAAATCAGCTGAAATCCGAATTCGCGTCGAAAAAGCTCGAAGCATTCAAAAAGAAAGATTTCTAAATTCAAAAACTATTTCGAACAGCGAAATGGGCAGCGAACAAATCAAAACTTTTTGCAAATTAACACCTGAATCACTAGAACTTATGCGCATGGCTGTTTCCAATTTTCATTTGAGCGCGAGAGCCTATTATCGCATCATTAAAGTTGCCAGAACCATCGCTGATTTAGAAGAACTTGAAAAAATCTCTCCCGCCCACATCGCCGAAGCTTTGCAATATCGCTTTAAGGCAGAATAAAATACTTCCATGTTGAACGCATATATGCGTTCAATACAGGTTTTACATTTTCTCTTTTCCAGTTTAGAATTGATTAAAGATGAACAAGAAAAAATTCAAGAAAATATTTTACTTTCTTCTCCTTTTTACGCTTATTTTTGGCGCATATAAGCTATTTTTATTTTTCAAAAATAAACGAGACTTTTCCGAAAATTCAGAATATAGAAAAACGATTATTTTGAATGATAACGGGCTTATTTTCGAAACTTCGACCTCAGCCGGTTTAGTTTCAGAATTTTTGAAAGACAAAAATATAAACTTAGGGGAACATGACAAGATTATTCCAGAACTTGATTCCAAGATTTTTTCCGGATCAAATATTGAAATTCAAAGAGCCGCAAAAATAAAAATTGAAGTTGATGGCAAAAAAATTGAAGGCTATGCGATTTCAAAAAATGTCGGTAAAGCTTTGATAGAAAATAATATCACATTAACTCGTTTGGATAAAACTGAACCGCGCTTAAGTTATCCAGTAGAAAATAATTCCACCATAATTGTGACAAGAATAAACATTGAAGAAAAAATTGAGAAGGAAGAAATTGATTTTAAGATTACCGCTAAAAATGATTCGAAGCTCGGCTGGCGAGAGAAAAAAGTTGAACAAAAAGGAGAAAAAGGGATAAAGGAAATTAAATATGAAATAACTTACAAGAACGGCAAAGAAATTTCTCGTAAAGTTTTAGAAAAAAATATAACCAAGGAGCCCATTGCAGAAATTATTGTAAAAGGCACCTATGTCAAACTTGGCAAAACTCACACCGGGCTTGGTACTTGGTATAAACAACCAGAGCATCTTTTTATTGGAAGCGAATCCGGAGAAGGCCTTTATGCCGCCAATCCTTGGCTTCCAAAAGGAAGTTATGTTAAGGTAACTAATAAAGACAATGGAAAAACAGTAATCGTACGAATAAATGACCGCGGACCGTTCGGACCAAATCGTATTATTGATCTTCACACTGTGGCTTTCCAAAAAATCGCTTCCCTCGGCGCAGGAGTGATCAATGTGAAGATGGAAGAAATCCTAAATTAAATTTATGCAACCAAAAAAATCGTTAGGACAAAATTTTCTAAGAGATAAGAATGTTTTGGAAAAAATTATTGCATCCGCTGATTTGAAATCGGATGATTTTGTGATTGAAATCGGACCGGGGGAGGGAGTCTTAACAGAAGAATTAGCAAAACACGCTGGAAAAGTTTTAGCGGTTGAGATTGATAAAACTTTGGCCGATAAATTAAAAGAAAAATATAAAAATAACAAAAAAATAGAAATTTTAAATGATGATATTTTGAAAATAAATCTGCCGGAAATACTCCGTCATTCTGAGCGGAGCGAAGCGAAGTCGAAGAATCTGCTAGATAATATTACTAGTAATAATAACCGAAAGATCCTTCGACTTCGTCCGAGTACGGACTTCGCTCAGGATGACGATATTAATTATAAGCTAATTGCCAACATCCCATATTACATCACTTCTCCAATCATCCAATTATTTTTAGAAACAAAATATCCGCCAAGCGTTATGATTTTGATGGTGCAAAAAGAAGTCGCGCAGAGGATTTGCGCAAACCCCGGACAGATGAGCATTCTCGCTGTGAGCGTGCAATATTATTCCAAGCCGGAATTATTATTTTATGTCGACAAAAAAAGTTTTTATCCGGTGCCGGAAGTGGACAGCGCGGTGATAAAAATTTCAGGAATCAGGAATTATGAATCAGGAATTATGAATCAGGAAGAAACAAAAAAATTCTTTAGAATTGTCAAGGCTGGATTTTCCGCCAAACGAAAAATGCTTCTCAATAATTTGTCCAGCAGTTTACATCTCGAAAAAAAACAAGTTGAAGAAAAATTAAAAAAAGTTGGAATATCTCCGGCCTCAAGAGCGCAAGAACTCTCCATGGAAGATTGGAAAAATATAGCGACTCTAATTTACGAATGAACACTCGAATGATTCGAATAAATTCGAGACATTCGGGTGATGATTCGAGTTATTCGAGTCGCCCTAGAAAAACAAAACCTTCACCATAACCAAACCATAAACAAAAATAATTCCCAAAACCGGCCAGAAAATTTGGCGCGGTTTTATTTTCTCCGAAACTACTGTTAAAAATGCCGCCCCTCCAAAAAACATCGCATACCAAAAAAGTTTCAACTCATTAAGCAGAAAAACGCTTAAAACAAAGGAAATAAATAAGCCGGACGCTACAATCGTCCGCGCTTTTTTTTCTCCGAAAATAACTGGAATTGTCCAAACATCGTCCTTTTTGTCGCCAGCGATATCCTTGAAATCTTTGATTGGAAGTGAAAGCGTTCCAGCGATAAGCATAAGGAAAATAATTCGGCTAGAAAGAGTATGGATGGTTTGATTTTCAGAAATTAAAATATAACCTAAAAATAAAACCATAAGCGACGCAAGAGAACTTATGAATGTTGCAATGATTGGAAATCTTTTCAGGCGAAATGGCTCGGCGGAATATATCCAAGCAATCACTTGATAAACAACAAGGAGCGAAGCGAAAGAAAAACCAATTGTGAGCCCGCCTACAATCGACAAAGAAAAACAAGCCAGTCCGAAATGCGCATAAGATTCCCGCGTAAAAATTTCTTGCTGAAGCGGGCGTTCCGGATTAGAAATACGATCTATTTCAAAATCATTGAGATCATTTACCACGACTGATGCTTTCCAAGAAAGCCAAACACTAATAAGAAGCACCACGGCAGAAAGAATAGAAAATAAATCCAGGCGAAGATTTTGCGGATAATTCAAAAATCCGATTGCTATTCCAATGAAAAAAAGTCCGCTGTGATAGAAAATTTGCGGAAAACGGAAATTCTTGAGAACTGCGATAAATTTTTTTGAGTCAATTCGCCAAAATAAAAAAGAAAGCAAAAAAATCAAAAGAATAAAATAAATAAAATCCAAACGATAGGCCAGAGCCAGCGCGAAGTGGAGCGCCGAAAAATCAATTCCCATCGTTCGGCTCATCCCGCCGAAAAATTGAGCAATTTGATAAGCTTGAATTTCCGAAATTTTATTTTGCCCGGAAAAAAAAGAAAAAGTGTAAAAAAACAGCGATGGGAAAGCGCCAAGAAAAAACAAAATAGAATAAACCGCCAAAGCAGTAAAAATTGTCTTTAGAATTTTTTTAGTTTTTATCCAAACAACTGCCGAAAGCAAAAAAATAACTGTCAAAAAAATAATTTTTGTTCCAAAATAAACAATCGCGCTTGGAAGATGGCCAAAAACACTGCTATATTGGAGCCATAAATCATGCGGAGCGCTGAAAAGATAAAAACTCCAGTAAATTTCCCCACCGGTCTTCGCCATATCGATAAGCGGAGGAAAAAGGACAAAAATCAAGGAAAAAATCATAATCCCGGACAATTTTTCGGGGTTAATTTTCAAAATAAGGCTTAAAAAAAGCCAAAATAGGACTATTACCAGTGAAAAAAAGTAGAAATTATGAAT
Organism: Patescibacteria group bacterium; assembly: GCA_022709735.1. Classification (GTDB taxonomy): domain Bacteria; phylum Patescibacteriota; class Minisyncoccia; order Moranbacterales; family UBA2206; genus UBA2206. The sequence goes on from JAKLIG010000002.1 coordinate 108,440, forward strand.
ATATTCCAATATTGCCTCATAAAAAGAAAGTGGCTTAGATAAAGCTAAAAACTGCTCAATAAAGCATCTTATAAAAATAATTCCCAGAAAAGCCATAATCCAAACCAAAAGACTGGCCTTTTTCTCAAATAAATTATTGAAAAGTTTTTGTATTTTATCCATAACTTAAATTTAGCAAAAACTCGAAAGAAAGTCTATCTCCATTTCCAAAGCCGAGCTTTAGTGAAAAACCCAAACGGTTCAAAAAGCTCGGCTTTAAATAAACTCTTTGCAAAATAATATATCCACTTATCCACAGCCCTAATTTTGTTTTTAAAAAAATACTTTTTGTGGTATAATTTCAATGCAATATGAAATTAAAAAATCTTAATACAACTCTGCTTATCTTGGCGGGCTTATTGTGTTTAAGCTTGGCTTTTTTTGCAATGGCTGAGCAGAATTCTAGCGGAGCAAAAAACATTTTTTTAGATTCCGATCAAGACGGTCTGGCCGATACAGAAGAAAAAGCTTATGGCACTAATCCAAAAAATTCTGACACGGATGGCGATGGCTATTCTGACGGCGCTGAAGTAAAAGCCGGCTATAACCCTTTGAAAAAAGCGCCTGGAGACAAATTATCCGAAACTCCCAAACAGGAAGTCAAGGGAGAAAGTATAACAGCTAAAATTAGCGGGGAAAATGATAAAAAAACGACAACAGATACCACAGCAAAGGAAGCTTCCGTCTCTGGAGAAAAAGAAAATTTAACTGAAAAAGTTGCTGGAAAAATATCTGCCCTCGCTAACCAAAAAGATCCAGCTAACCAAACAATTGACATGGAAGATATTCAGGGAATATTAGATTCAATTATGAGCGGAGAAGATTTCAAAGATGAACTTCCTAAAGTTTCCAAGGATGATATAAAAATTTTGAAACAAAACTATGGAAATTTAAGCGAAAAAAAAGCCAAGGAAAAAAAGAAAGAAGACGCCATCAATTATTCCGTCGCCGTCCTTTATATTTTTACCAGCAATTCTCCAGAACCTCTTACTTCCTCCACTGATGCTATTTCTATTCTCCAAAAAACAATCAAACAAATTTCTTCCTCTTTCAACTCTGGCAATCCAGAAAGTCTGAATGATCTAAGCAATAGTGGGGAAAAAATTTATGAACAGCTAAAAGAAGTCGTTGTTCCAGAAGATATGACAGACACACAAATAAAGGCCTTGCAATATGCTCTTTATGCCCAAGATCTAAAAAATATAGTTAAATTAGATCAAGCAGATCCCCTCGCTAGCCTGTCCAATTATTCAAAAATTGCAAATTATGTTAAGAGCTTAAATGCTTTTTATGATGAAATAAAAAGCAAGCTTGACGACTACGGCATAGAATATAATGAAGTTCAAAGCAAGCTAGAAGATCACGGGATTAAGGCAGATATTTTTGGAACCCAAGAATAAAAATCCTTATATGAATTCCAATAAAAACAAAACCTATTTTTTGAAAAAAATATTATTTACAAGCTTTTTGGTTTTGTTTTTTTGCTTCTGGCAAGCACCGAAAGCTCAAGCAACTGTTTGGCCGGGAGTTGACCCAGTTATCAAACAAGGGCTGGAAGTGATAACAAACTTAATCCAAGATTTGATGGTGAGTGTCATAAAACAAGCAGCCATTCAATCAATTGTTCAATTAGTCGACTCTTCAGTTGGACGCGGAGCAGGAGGCCAGCCATCCTTTATCACTAATTGGGATGATTTTTTAATCGGCCAACCAGAAAACAATACTAATATTTATATGAATGATTATATTAGTCGAATGACTCGTGGAAGAAATTCTTATTCCGGATATTCCACAGAGGGTTTTACCGGCCCAGCAAATTATGCTGCTGATTTAGGACAATTAGTCAACTCCTTAGGTGCTTCTAATGCTCCGGAGATGTCTTACGAAGGCGACCCTTCGCAAATGTTTGATGAGGGAAATTTCAAAAATATGGAACTTTATCTTTCGGGAGTTAATAATCCCTGGGCATTCAACATAGCTTATGAAAACGAACAGCAAAAAAAATTAGAAGAAGAAAAATATATCGCCCAAACACAAGCAATCGCTTATCAAGGATTTCGCGGAACACCGGGAGAACTGCCAGGTACTGTCACTAAGCCTGGAATCTTAATCAAGGAAAATGTAGCTAATACAGAAAATTTGCCAAATCTCACCCTGGCAAATGCCGGGAGTTTGCCAGAAATGATAGTTGCAGCCTTGGTCAATCAGATGGTCAGCCGTTCCATCACTGGTTATTCAAGCGTTCAAAGATCCACATCCAGATCAGCTGCTTCAGAAAATAGATATAATTCTAGCATTAATAGTTCCATTGATTCTCAAGGACCGGAAGCAAGATTCGGAAACTAAACTAGAAGTAAATTTCAAATTGAAAATTTCTAAATAATGAAACAAAAATCCATAACAACTAAATTTATTCTCATCGCTATTTTTATCTTAGCGCTTGGGTTTGGGCTTGGGAAAATAAACAAGGCAAAAGCAGCCACTCTGACTGATTGCTCAACTGAAGATCCATCTTTAACTGGATCTTGTTTTTGCATTTCAACATCTCCGTTAGTAACACCCGGAGAAGGAGATGTTGTGTTAGGTGAATTATCCTGCCAAGATTGTAAAACACAAACAGAAAATCCTATATATGCAAATAAAAATTGCACATGGAGTCATGACAAAGGAGCTTGGGAACATATTAAATCTTTTGGAACGTCAGGAACAACTAAAGTAATAATGCACTCCAATGATGTTTGCCCTGGAATGGAATTAACAAATCCAAGAACATGGCTTAATTGTTTTCTTCTATATATCTTGAAGCTTTGCGGATTTCTTCTTTCTGTTTCTGCTACTCTTTTTGGCTGGTCAATTGAGCCAGGTAATATCACTAATGTTCTTAATAATGCAATCATATATAAAACTTGGGCGATGGTCAGAGATGTTCTAAATATTGCTTTTATAATGTTTTTGCTTTTTTCTGCTTTTGCTACTGTTTTCCAAATTGACAAATATAGCTACAAAAAAATTCTTCTTATGCTTGTCATTATGGCGCTTCTCGTTAATTTCAGTTTTCCCATCACTCGTTTTATCATCGATGTTTCCAACATGATGATGTATTATTTTATAGATGCCCTCAAAGTTGGTGATAAAGTTGCAGGGGATTGGTTTGTGACTATAGCCAATAAAGGTCAATTGCAAGCTATAATCAATCCGGAAGATCAGGCTGATACCACTTTTTTGATTATAGCCGTAATTTTTGTCTTCATGCTGGCTGTAACATTTTTGACTATTGCCGTGCTTTTTGTAATCCGAACAATTGCTCTGGCAATTTTAATTATTTTTTCTTCTTTGGCTTTTGTCGGCGCTGCTGTCTCTCCACTTTCTTCCTATGCTTCTGATTGGTGGAAAAAACTTTTTAACTATTCTTTTTTCGGACCAATTATGATTTTTATGCTTTATGTGGCCACAAGTATGACTGGCGCCATAAGCACTGTTGGAGGAGAAAGCATGCAAAAAATAGCCGGCGATAACTCAAATAATCCTGATTTTATAAGCAGTCTCTCTTTTTATATCATCCCGATTATCATTCTTTGGCTTGGTCTTGGTATTGCGCAATCAATGAGCATCGCCGGCGCTTCGGCCGTTGTTGGAAAAGCACAAAACTTTATGAAAGGCGCTGGAAGCTGGGCGATCTCACCAGTTACTGGTGGATACAAAGCTGGCAAATGGTTAGCCGGAGCAGGAGTGGGTGCTGCTGAAAGATGGGCGGGTAAAGGTAAAATTACAAAATTCCTTATTCCTCGTGTTTACAAAGAAGCTTATAAACAAAGAATGGCCATTAAGGATCGCGAAGCTTTTGAAGGATCAACTGGAGAAATGCATGATTTGTTTAATAAATGGCTTAGTCGTGGCAGAAAAGAAAAATCTGACTATAGCTACGCTTCTCATGCAGGAAAAGTTTCCAAATATGTTTCAGAAATTTCTGCTGTCAACACTAATGCTGATTATGTAATGGAGGAATTAAAAAGAGCTATTGACAATAAACAAGTTGCCAAAGCTGAAGCCGCTCTCAAAATTCTGGCTAAAGAAAACAATCTCAATGAAATGATGCATGCTATGGGCAAAGCTTACGGTAATCACACACAAACCGCTGGACCGCTCAATATAAAAGCGGCCATACAAGATATATTGTCAAAAGCAGGAGCAGGAACTAATGATGATAAAAATGAATTTATGGCAAAAGAACTTCTAGCACTAAGTGAAACATGTATCAGCGCGGGAAATTTTGGTCTAGCTGGAATGGCCCGGTTTAAACCTGGAGAAAACGGACAGCCAGGCCAATTTATAATTTCTGATGATGCATATCAAAGATCTATAGCTATAGCTAAATTCCAAAATCTTGAATCACAAACAAGACAAAAAATGCTTCATCATAATTCTATTTTTGGTGAAAATAAAGACGGCTCTATCGGAGAAATCGATATTGTCCAACGAGGCATCCTAGAAAGCTTTAATGAAAAAGATGTCGATCAAATGAATCGTTCTCGAGATGACCTCGTAAGACAAATAAAAAGAGCTATCAATGAAGACAGAATTGATGCAAAAGCTCTGGAAATCTTAAACTCGGTTATGGAAGATAATAAATATTTAAAGGATTATGTTTTTGCAGCGGCTGAAGGAAAAGCTAAGGCTGAAAGCAAAAAAAATACAAACAAACCTACTCCATCAGGATCGAGCGATTCTGGAAATTATACTTATGATACAAGCAATAGTAGCAGATCTTAGTTAAAGAAAGTATTTAAAAAAATAATTCAATGATTAATAATATTCAACTATTAGATCAATACAATCAACTCCGAGAAATTTCCCAAGAAGCGATTGATCATATTGATTCTGGTGTGGCCGAACGAGTCCTAAGAGAAATCAGAAAAAATTTCCCTGTTTTAAATTTGGGAAAGGCCACTTCTGATTTAGACAAAAAAATATATGATCTACAGATAAAAATGCAGATTGTCAACTTTTTAGCCATCACCAACGAAGAAGCAATGAATATATTCAAAAATCATCTTCTTTCTTTTTTTAGAATTGACATTCCAATGGAAGAAAGAGTGATTTCTCGTTATAATTATGTTGGCTATTCCGAAAAAGAGTCAGCTCGACTGGCTTTGAAAAAAGCTATTTTGGAAAACAAAGAGAGACTAGGCAATCTAACTATAGGCGAATGGGTAAATAAATTTGAAGAAAAAGATGTTGCTCTTGGCAGGTCAGAAAATTCTATTATGACTTTTATGTCGGAAGATTTGGATGCAAAAAAATTGCCAAAAACAGAACATGGTCTTTTGAAAATAATTTTACATGTTTATAAAAAATTAATAGCCTTGAAATTAATCGATATTTTTGATATTGCAGAAACATTAAAAGAATCTGCTGGCAATAAACAACCAGATAAAAGACAGTCCTACTTAAGATATATTTCGCCAGAAACTGAACTTTCGGAAAATGCTAAAACTGCAAATCTTACTCTTCCCGACGCTCTCAAGAGTTATCCTGATCTTGGCGAACAGTTGATTACCTCAAATTATATAAAACTCAAAAATTTTCCCGAACCAGTTCGACCATCAATCAAAAACTGGCTTTCTGACTATACTTTCAACACTGGCTATGAATCACATGGCGCGATGGATCGCGGAACATATCTTTTCCGAAATGAAAATGCAAAAATCCTAAATTCAGCCGATCGCGAAAGACTTTCTTATGTTTTAAAAAGCTATGATGAAAATTCGCTAATTGATGTCAACACTAACACTAAACAAATAGTTTTCCCAAAAGCCGAATTGACTAAGCAACATGCTTCATCGATCAAAACAGAATACAAGCCTGCCCCAATAGCAGAAAGAAAAAACACTTCTGATTTTGGCGCGCAAAATCAAGCCTCAAGAAACTTTCAAGAAATTTACAATGCCCCAAAACAAAATGTTCAACCAAAAAATGAGCCCTTGAGTTTCAGCTCCCCACAAAAACTTCCCTATGAAAAACAAACGGCTCTGACTAAAAATTATAGCCCTCAACCGATGAGAATTTCCTCACAAAATTCAAAACAAAATGAAAATAATAATTCAAAAAATAACCGCAATGTTCCACCAGGGAATATTGTAAACTTAAAAGAATAATATGTTATTCAATGTTCCACAATTTATCGATATTGAAGACAAAATTGTCGGCCCACTCACGGCCAAACAACTTGGTTGGCTTGGAATTGCTGGAGTTTTACTTCTTATTTTCTGGGGTACGCTCACTTTTTCCACTTTTGTCTTTGTCGCAATAATAACTCTTGGGATTTTTGGCGCCTTGGCATTTTATCGACCATATAACCAGCCCCTTTCAAATCTTATAATGTCTGGAATAAATTATTTTATAAAACCGAAAGTCTATGTTTGGAAGAGATATTATGATAATATAAAAGCAACCAGCCAAGTTTCTGTTCATCCTAAAGAAGAAGTTATTATTAGAAAAAAAGTTTTAGATAATAAAAAAATAGAAGAATTAACAAAAATACTAAATCAAAAATAATGGAATTTCTACATTCAAAAAAATTATCAAAAGAAGCGTCTTCTTCGCCTACCCAAAAATACTTGGATGTAGCAGAAATTAAAGATGATGTGGTTGTTCTGAAATCCGGCGCGCTTCGTTCTATTCTGGCGGTATCCGCAATCAACTTTGATTTGAAATCAACTGACGAGCAAGAAGCCATCATCAATCAATATCAGAATTTCTTGAATTCTGTAGATTTTCCTATCCAAATTCTAATCAGTTCTCGAAAACTGAATATGCAAACTTATCTTGACTATATCACCGAAAAGGAAAAAACCCAGTCAAGCGAACTTCTCCGAATGCAACTGGCAGAATACAAAAGTTTTATCGAGCAACTAGTAAGCGGTTCAAATATTATGGAAAAAAATTTCTATATAATTATCCCGTTTTCTCCAATTGAAAATCAAGAAAAAGGATTTTTTTCAAATATCGGAAGCCTCATGAACCCGCAGAAGAATATTCTAGAAAAAAGAGAGAATTTTGAAACATACAAAAACCAACTTTTTCAAAGAATCGACCATGTTATCGCTGCCCTCTCTGGAATTGGCTTGCGCATTGCGCCTCTCAAAACTGAAGAGCTTATTGAACTTTTGTTTGATTCCTACAATCCTGAAGTTTTCAATGCAACAGAACTTAAGGATATAAATAAATTAGAACTACAAAAATAAATTCATGCTTAATTTATTCAAAAAAAATACAAACACTCCTGCTCCCGCCAAACCGACTAATGAAGTTTTAGAATCAGAAAAATATTATCAAGAAGGGGTTTCTCGCCTCAACGATCTTTTGGCGCCCGCAGCTATAAAAGTAACTCCAAAATATATCCGAGTAGGCGAAACTCTCGCCCAAACTATTTTTGTCGTCGCTTATCCACGATTTCTAAATAGCAACTGGTTTTCACCGATTATAAACATCGACTTGCCGATAGATATTTCCATGTTTATTCATCCAATTGAAACTTACGACATTTTGAAAGATCTTAAAAAAAATGCCACTCGAGTTGAATCACAACTTCATATCGAACAAGAAAAAGGTATGATTCGTGATCCTGCTCTCGAAACAGCCATTCAGGATATTGACGAACTTCGGGACAAACTTCAACAAGGAACAGAAAAATTTTTCCGCTTTGGGCTCTATATCACTGCTTATGGAGAAAATGAAAAAGAACTTTCTGACATTTCTCGTTCCATTGAAGCAATTTTGGAAGCGCAATTGGTTTATATAAAACCGGCTATTTTTAAGTCTGAACAAGGATTCAATTCCACCCTTCCTCTTGCCAATGATGAATTAGACATTGGAAGCAGCATGAATAGCGCTCCGCTTTCTACTACATTTCCTTTTGTTTCCTCCACCCTTTCTTCTAATGATGGAATTCTCTATGGAATAAACCGCCACAACAATAGCTTGATTATTTTTGATCGATTCAAAATGGAAAACGCTAATATGGTAGTTTTTGCTAAATCTGGTGCTGGAAAAAGCTATACCATAAAGCTAGAAGTTCTCCGATCTCTTATGATGGGAACAGATGTTATTATTATTGATCCAGAAAATGAATACAAACATTTATGCGAAACAGTCGGTGGAACTTTTATAAAAATTTCCCTAAATTCCAACAACCATCTCAATCCTTTTGATTTACCACATATCAAAGAAGATGAGGATCCTGAAGATATCCTTCGAAATAACATTGCCAATCTTCTCGGGCTTTTTCATATTATGCTTGGAAATATTACTCCAGAAGAAGATTCTATTTTAGGTCGAGCCATTCGGGAAACCTATGCTGTCCGCGATATTACGGCTGAATCAAATTTCGATACTCTTACAAAAGAATCCTATCCCACCATGACTGATCTTTATCAAATTCTTCGCAGTATGGACGGCGGAGAAAACTTGGCCATTCGAATGGAAAAATATACGGAAGGAATTTTTTCAGGTTTCTTAAATAATACTACCAACATAAGCGTAAATAACCCGATGATGGTTTTCAATATCCGTGACATGGAAGAAGAATTGCGTCCAATTGCTATGTATATGGTAATGCAGTTTATTTGGAATGAAATGAGAACAACACTCAAGCGCCGGCTGGTTTTGGCCGATGAAGCTTGGGTAATGATGAAGTATGACGATGCTGCTTCTTTTATGTTCGGAATTGCTAAGCGTTGCCGAAAATATTATACCGGTCTCACTACCATCACCCAGGATGTCAACGACTTTCTAAGCTCGCGCTACGGAAAAGCCATTGTCACCAACTCCTCAATTCAATTGCTTTTAAAACAATCGCCAGCCGCCGTGGATGTTATCAGCGAAACTTTCTATCTCACTGACCAGGAAAAATTTCTTCTCTTGGAATCAAATGTCGGTGAAGGAATTTTTTTCGCTGGCACAAAGCATGTTGCTATTAAGGTTGTAGCTTCATATTCAGAGGATCAAATAATTACTACTGATCCAGCTCAACTTTTAGAAATTGAGCAAGCCAAAAAAGAATTCTCTGAAGAATAAATTATGCTATACGATCCTCAAAAAAAACAAAATTTTGAAGATGAAAAACTAAAAACTCGTCAAGAAAAAGCTCAGAAAACATTGAAAGAAAACAGCATTGGAAAAAACAAAGGCCAAGCGCAAAAAACTATCCGATCCGCTAAAAATTTACTAAAAAAACTCACTCCGCTTCACGCCTTGTCTCTTGCTACCCAAATCCGACCGTCTGATTTAGTTTATCTCATCGCCCTAGTTGCAGCAATTTTAAAAGATTTTTTAATAGATCCTATTGAAGCTACAGGGATAGGTTATGCTTTTGTATTTATAATAACACTCCTTGTTTCAATCCTTATTTGGTTTATGATGACTTTGGCAAATTTTTCCGATAGCGGGCAAAAGGTGAATCATAAGGTAATAAAAAGCTGGCTTGTTCTCTTGGGAGGAACAACCGCCGAAATGCTTTTTGGAGTTAATATTCTGCCAATTGAAACACTCACAGTTTTTATTATATATTTTATGGCACTTTCTGCCCGAAAAGAAGCTAAAGAAAAAGCCAAAGAAGAAGCTGCTGCGCAAGAAAGTTATGCCTAAAAATTTCGTGCCACTCACAAACATATGCGCTATTATAGAAAAAAAAGTTTTTTGTCCCGCTTAACTAGCGTTTTTATCGATAATAAGGAAATTGCCATCACCTGCTTGGTAATTATTTTTTGTTTACTTTTATCAATTATTTTTCCGGTCAACAATTCCGTCCAGCTTCTTACTCGAAATATTTTTTTTCTGATTATTGTTCCAATTCTTTATTATAAATTAATTCTTGGAAAAAGATTTTCCGACTTGGGCCTGATTTTAGGCGACAAAAGGGCGGGAATTTTTTGGGGAATTATTTTGTTCTTTGTTTCTCTTTTGATTTTTTATCTTCTTTATACCTATACAGATTTTAAAAAAAATTATTTGCTTTCATCCTATGTCGTCCATAATTTCTGGCTTTTTTTGCTTTACGAGCTTTTACTCGCCAATCTTTTTGTTTTTATCCAAGAATTTTTTTGGCGCGGATTTATCTTACTTTATTTTTCCAAAAAAATATCTTACTTTTCAATTTTTTTACAATTTATTCTTTTCACATTGATGCTTATTCCAGCAAAAAATACTTTTTGGCAAATGGCACCAACACTAGTAATTTCCCTTTTTTCTGGTATAATTGTATACAAAAGCCGGTCTATTTTATATTCTTGGATTTTCGCTTTGTTTTCCCTGGTAATTTTAGATAGTTTCATAATCTATCATTTAAAATGAAAAATAAAAAGTTCAAAAAAATTTATTCAATATTAAACTTGGTTGTTATTGTTTTGCTATTTTTTTCCCAAACAGGAATAGCGCAAGCTATTGATGTAGGAAGTGTCGGCAATATTATGGGTGTCAGTAGCCCGGCTGGTTTTTTAGATTCCATCTTTGACGATCTCGAATTAGATAAAGAAGAACTCAAATATGACATTCAGACATTCAATTCATCTAGCTCGAAAAAAACTCCACCGTCAGTTTCTCTATTTTTTAGCCCGGCTAATCCAAGCGAGGGAGAAAAAATCACCGTCACTGCTTCCCCAACTTATTTTCTAAATGACCCCAAGGAATTATATTATACTTGGTTTTTAAAAACAGAGGATTGTGATAGAACTAACAATATCACAGAAGAAAACAGAAAATGCGACCTTGATGAAGATGAGGATATCGATATTGAAGATTATAAAATAAAAGCTACTAAAATCATTGCTAACGGTGGATTTGTTTTGCCTGAAAATTATGGGGAACTTGAAAAACTTTACCAAAGCGACTCTGATGATGATGGCTATGATGCTTATACGGGAGGTAATGATCAAAAAGGCAAAAACCCCTATTGCTACATTCACAATATAGAAACTGGTGAGGAATATCGAATAAAGCATTGCGAGGAAGATGATGAAGAAGATGTTGATTTCAAAGATCTCCATCTTTTCCCAAATGCTCCTTACAGAACAACTGGAAATGGAGAATTTGATACAATTGAAGAAAAATTCTGGAACACTGATCCAAACAGCAACGATACTGCCGGTACTGGAAATTCCGATGAAGCTAATGTAGCCGGGTTAGGCATAACTAACTTTACTTGGAATTATCAAAAGGGCGATGAAGTAGGAGTAGCAGTAGAAGGAGTCTCCACTGAACCGACTCAAACAGATGATTCTTCCTACAAAACCATGTGGGCGATAAGCAAGGGGACTTATGAAGTTGATACTACTTATAATGAAAATGACTATCCGGAAACTACTACTCTAAGCACAGATACTGATTTAAATACGCCTGTGCTTGGGCAAACCACTGTCACGATCAAAACTAAAGTTGAAGAAATTGATACTGACGAAGATGGAAATGAAAAAATTGTCAATGAAATTGCCACAATTAAAACCACTTATTATACTAGAGTTACTATAACTAATGATATAACCGGAGACATTATAAGCGATGATACTGATCCGGATGAATCAACAACCGAAGATCCAAACCCAGCCTATTCCACAGCCAATCTTGCTGGAGAGTTTGATATAGAAGCAAATGATTATGAAATTGAAAAGCCCTCTGATTTAAATAAGCTTTTATACAAGGCCTTAGTTTCTCCTCAAGAAAACAGTGCCGGGAGTAATAAATTGGAAATTAATCTTTCTTATTCTCCTTCCAATCCAATAAATGATCCAACCGGCGAGCAAAGCGATATATTAGTTATCCATTCTTCTATTCCAAATGCTAAAGATAATAATTATTTGCAATATAAATGGAGTGTTTATAATAGTGACGAAGTAAATCCTGATAGTTGGGGGAACGCTATGCTAAAAACTGACCTGCCTGAATCAACTCAATCGATTGGATTTGGAATTGATACTTTTAAATTTAAATTAGCTTTAGAAAATCCAAAAAAATATATTAGAGTTGCTCTGACTGCCACAGAAAATGTTGGAGAAACATATTCTCGAAAAACTAGCCAGGATTTAATTATTCCAATTACTTCTATAGACGAAAATGAACAGATAAGCGCTTCCATTGCTTCCATTACGACGGCTGATCCTTCAGATACGGCCAATCTATCTGGGATAAGTCTTGGTTTAGGCACTCAAATTTGCGATGTCAACGCTACCGAAAAAGCTGTTTGCCCAATTACTAAAAATCAAATTATAGGGCTATCCTATCCAAAGAATACTTCTTCAACTACTGCCCAAGATTTTCTTTGGACAATTGATGGCAAACCATTTTCTTATCCATATTGCTATTTTGATGGCTGTGATTCAACTCATCCAGAAATGCAAACCAATACAGCCTTTTTCCCGGTTCTCAAAGAAGTTGGCGAGAAATATATGATAACTCTTACAACCGTGGATGCGGATAAGAATGGAAAGAAAATAAATTTAACAAAAACTTTTAAGGTGGTCGAACCAAAAATTGAAATTATTTCAGCAGATGAAAGTTGCGCTATCGGAGACAAAAATTGCAGACGGGAAGTTATAGGAAAATATTTCGATGTTGATGGCACATCATTCCCTGACTACAGTCGAAATAAATTTTGGGCGATAGTTGGCTCTAATGTCAAATTGAAGGCTATAGCTAGCTTTCCGGTTTCCCCAGAAGAATATATTTGGACAGTTGATGGCACTTCGATAAATTATTACAACGCTAGCGACTATGGCTTCAGTATCGATGATACCGGCGCTCTTATCTTGCCTCCAAAAGAAAAACAAGGAGAAAATTATAATATATCTGCGAGCGCTCTCTATACCCAAGATCCCTTAGTTAAAAAAGCACTGAAAAATATTTGGAATATAACTTATAATCAATTCTATGAAAAACCCGTTTCTGATAACATTATTGTAAATATGTATAATGAAGAAGCAGTGACTACTACTCAAAAATCAGTTAAAAAAGTATTCGCTTCAGTATTTTCCTCTGCTCCAGCTTATATTGCCTTTCTTCTTAGAGTAGTTCTCACTATATTCATCCTCCTATTCACAGTAAATTTAATTTTTTCTTTTTCTCCAAAAATTAATTCAAAAGAAGATTAAAAAAACAAAATGAAAAAAATATTTATATTTACATTTATTTCTTTATTTGCTTTTCCTTCAATAACAGAGGCCTATTGTTCTTGCTACAATCGACAATATTTTGCAACTACAATTGGCGAGGAAATTACGGAAGATATAGGGGCTGATAAATGTGACCAAGAATGTGCCAATCGCAGAACGAAATACTATTGTCTTAAAGATGTTTGCGCATCATATGACATTGTTCCTATCACAAAAACACCTACCACTACTGATACCACTACTATAGGAACCTACAAACCCATGGAAGAAATTCCAGGATTTGGAAGGCCAGAAAATTTTCCAGCATACCTTATGGCAATTTATAAATTTGGTCTTTGGGCAATCGGAATGTGCGCAGTTTTTATGATTATGATCGGCGGATATATGTATTTGACTTCTGCTGGCAACAATACTCAAACTGGAAAAGCTAAGGGAATTATCACAGACGCTATAGCCGGACTTATCCTAGCGTTAGTTTCGTATCTTTTGCTTTATACAATCAATCCAGATTTAGTCATATTTACATCTATAATAAAATAAAAAATAAAAAACCATGTTTTCTAAAAAAAGTTTTTTTGCAACAATCATAATTTTGCTGTTTTTATTTTTGCCCCTAGCCTTGATTAATGCTCAAGGTGTAGTTCCTTGCGGGCATGGCGATGATCCAAATAATGCTTGCACGCTTTGCCACCTAATCATCGGCATCAAAAAAATTATTGATTTTGGCTTGAAATTGCTTGTCGTTGTCGCATTTATTGGAATTTTTATCGCTGGCATAATGTATATCATTTCTTCCGGGTCTGAAGAGATGATGAAACGTGCCAAGGCTTTTCTTACTGCCAGTCTTACTGGGTTTGCTATAACTTTAGGCGCATGGCTAATCGTAAATATTGTGATATGGAGCCTTTCTGCCAATCCCACAATAGGCATTAAAGGGGCTAATTGGTATACCTTTACTTGCAGTACTAAAAGCTCTGCTGCTAATCCAGCAGTAACAACCCCTAGCGCTCCTAGTGCGCCTAGCACACCTAATGCTCCTAGTGCTCCTGGAGGGGGAGGAACTGCTTCAGGATATACCTATGATCCAGGAATTCAATCTCAAGCATCAGATGCCTCAGGAGATTTAACTCAACTTTTAAATTGCATGCAGCCGAAACTGCCTACTGAAGCCAAAAGAATCAGTTCTATTTCCGATTCACATGGAATGGAAAATTGTGCAGGAACAGCATGGGAAAGTAGTTGCGCTCATACAAAAGATTCTTGCCACTATGGTGGAAAAAATTCTAGTTGTATTGGGAAATCATATGCTGCTGATTTTGGAAATGAAAGCTATTCTAATCAAATAATTTCAACGGCGAGATCATGCGGAGCAAATTATGCAGTCATGGAAGGAAATCATGTCCATGTCAGCGTTGGAGCTTCTTGCGGATGTAACTAATTTAGCAAAAAAATGTCTATTCTCAAAAAAATATTTTTTCTTTCTATTTTTATTTTTTTTCTTTCCCTGCTTTTTTGGGGTATTTATACCTTGTCTTTTAAAAAAACAGAAGTAGCTGAAAATGAAAATGCGCCAACAGATAATAATTCTATTATTGATAGCGCTCTCGACAAAATTATACCTACCTCTAACGCAAAAATTTCTGTAATTTCTCAAGAAGCCCTTATTTCTCCGCTCATTTCAACAGATGAAGATAAAATTTGGTATTTTTCCACCTCTGGAGAATTAAAAGAATTCGATCTTGCTGGAAGCGCTCAAAAAAATTTGGCTGACAAAAAAATTACTGGCGTTTCAAAAGTTGTTTGGTCTCCAAATAAACTAAAGGCTTTATTGAAAATTAAAAATTCCGATGGAAGCAGCTCTTTTTCACTTTTTGACATAAAAACCGGCCAAGCCTCTCCCCTTAATGCAAATATTAATGAAGTTTCATGGCTAGCAACTTCTGATAAAATTTTTTATAAATATTTTGACACAAAAAACAAAAAAAGCACGCTGAATATTTCCAGCCCAGATGGGAGTGGTTGGAAAAAGCTGCTAGAGCTTCCTCATGATAAAATATTTTTCTACCAAATTCCAAGATCTGGATTGGTTTCTGTTTGGAACAATGGGGACGCCTATTATCCAACTCTTCTTCAAACAATTTCTCTTATCGGGGAAGATTTGAAAACTCTATATAAGGATAGCTTTGGCGCCGATTATCTTTGGGACAATGCCGGAAATCATGCCTTAGTAAGCCAAACAGATACCAAGGGTGGAACAAAAATTCAACTTGGCGTCATAAATTATAACGGTGGAGAATATAAAAACCTCGGCCTCCCAACTTTCGCCTTTAAATGCTTGTGGTCTAAAGATAATATAACTATTTATTGCGCTCTTCCGGGAGAAATTCCTGACAATTCTATTTTGCCCAATGATTATAAAGCCGGAAAATTTACCACATCTGATACTTTTTGGAAAATTAATATTGAAACAGGAGAAAAAAAGCGTCTAGTTGAAACTGCCGACATAAATAGCGCTTTCGACGCTTCAAATCTATTCGCCAATTCCGATGAAAGTTTGCTTTTCTTTGTGAATAAAATTGACGGAAAGTTATATAAAATAGCGCTATAGATTATTTTTTAAGCGCTAAAAAATTAAGCCAAAAAACAATTGCCAAATCATTTTTGAAATAAGTCGTATCGAAAATCCCGTGAATTAAGATAACTAACATTATCCCTAAAGCCATAAACAGAATCTCGCTTGGTTCTGTTTTTATTTTTTCAAATATTTTCTTAAACCAAAAAAATGTCAACACCAAAAAACCAATCAGACCAGAAATCCCGGAGTAAAGCCAGAAAGTTAGATATAAATTATTCGGATGAGGCACGGCCCATTCCAAATAGGGCGGATAGAACTTTTGGTATTTAAGATATGTGTTTTGAAAATTCCCCGGCCCAATGCCGATCCAAAAATTATTTTCAATCATTTTCCCCGAGGCTTTCCAAATCATGATCCGAGAAGACAAGGATGATCGTGGATTAGCAGTCAATAAATCCGTTAGTTTTTTATTATTTATTTGAGAAAAGAAAAGCACTATAATAATTAAAATCGCTATTATTATATTTTTTAAAGAAATGCTCTTTTTTATTAAAGCTATAATCAAAAGAGCACCAAGCACCGCTATCCAAGCTCCATAAGAATAAGTGAAATAAAAAGCTATTAAAATTATTATCGATAAAAAAATAAGTAAATTTTTTAGTTTTAAGTTGCGATTTTGGATTTGAAACAGCGATATTATTATCGCTGGCGCCAAATACATTGCCAGATAATTTGGCGAATTAAAAAATCCGATTAATCGTCCATCATAAGTGAGATGGCCTAAAATTAAATAACCCATAGAAATCAGCGCCACCGTTGCCCCGGAAAAAAAATAAGCCCAAAAAATGTGGTCTATTTTTTCTTTTGGAATAATTATTCCTACCAGAAAAAGAAAAATCAGTGGGAACAAAAACCAGCCCTTTATTATTCCCCATGATTCCAAATGATTGCCATTAAAAAAAGTGGAAAGAAAAATTCCGATCAGCATAAGCCCTCCGGCAATGATATATTTTTTATATCTTTGAAAAAAATCCTGAAAATTTATTTTTCCCTTGTCAGAAAAAAACCAGACTAGAAAAGTTGCAGAGATTATTATTTCTAAAACATTCGTTGAAAAAAATCCTATCTTTATTTTTGCCAAATAAAGCGGGATAAAAAACACCGTTAGATATATCAGATTTTCTAATATTTTTTTACTTTTCATATCGCGGGTTAAAACTGATTAGAATAAGAAAAAGCGCGAGAACCACCGGAGAATAAAGGCCGGTTTCCGCCAATGAATGCGCGGAAAAAATAATCAAACTTGCAAAAAATCCAGCGTACATCATATCTCTCTTGGAAAAAATCCAAAAATTAAGAAGTGTTATAAATAAAATTAAAATCCAAACTGCGCTAGCCAAAACGCCTTCTTCAACAGCAATGTCCAAATAAGTATTATGCGCATAAATTGGATTTCGATAAATTGCTGTGTTATCAACCTCTAGAGAAAAATTACCAATACCCGTTCCAAAAAAAGGTTTTTCTCTAATTATTTCCAAGGATTTTCGCCACATATTTATCCGACCGGCATTCGACCCTTCATTCAAATCAAAACTAGAATCAAACCTTTCTGAAACCGGGCCAGGAACAGTCAGCATTAAAACATAAAATATTACCGCCAAACCTGTCATTAATTTATATTTTCCTGTCATTCTTTTCCAAAAAATAAACAAGAAAACCAACGCCCCCGAGGCAATTGCTAAATATCCTCCGCGAGAAAAAGTTAGAATATTCGCCAAAAAAATACTTATAAAAGAAATCGCCCAAATTTTTTTCTTTTCTGAAATTAACCCCGCACCCATAAGCTTACTTGCTTTATCCGTAGACACTCGCTCGGAGTATTCTGGGTGCGGGGTAAAAAATAAAATCACAGAAAGCGGCAGCATCATTCCTAAAAACAAGGAGAAAGAATGCGGATCAGGGAAAGTTGCAATTCCACGGAAATAATTTTGCCCAGAAACACCAACAAACCAGCTCGGGTATTTCAAAACCATTTGCGTCAAGTTTTCTCCCCAAAAAACCGGGCCAATAAAATTTAGATAAACACTGGAAATTTTTTCATGGCTCCAAAAAAATTGAGAAAAAAATTGGAAAATACCAAAAATGGATACAGCTAGCCCGGACAAAACCAAAGCTTCTAAGGTTTTTATGATTTTTTCTCTCCTGTCTAAAATGCTTTTTGCTATAAAATAAATTGGAAAAATAGAAAATAAATAAGCGAGTTTTCTAAGCGCCCAGCCATAATTTTGCGCAAAAAACAAAGAAACTGCGCCAAGAAAAAGAAAAAACAAAATTAGTTTTGCCTGCGCATCAAATTTGAAAAACTCTTTTTTATTCTTAAATCGATTATAAAGCCAAGCGAAAAATAGAAACAAGATAAAAATTCTTATTGAAGCCAGATCAATGCCCGGCGCCGGGTTGAGCGCTATCTGAAAAGGCAGATAAAAACAAATAAATAGGAAAAAAATAAATATCATATAAATAGCTGGCTTGAAGACGCCAAAGAATTAAAATTTTTACGGAATTCCTGTTTGAGAATTTGAATTTTATCTAAAAATTTCCATCGGTAGCTGTTGATTGAGGGAAATTTTTAGCTATAAAATTCTGAATTCGAGTTTAATTTCGGAAAAATTTTAATTCTTTAATATTTTAACCTGTTAATAAAATAATTTTCCCAATATTTTCACTGTCAGCCATTCCAAAAAATTACGGTGTTTTTTGAAATAATATTCTTGCGATCGATAATAATCTGCTTTTTGCACTTTTTTTTCTGGATAGCTTTTCCCTCCGATGTGTTTTATGGAAAAATTAGGTTGATATAAAATTTTCTTACCGGCCTTTTTTACTCTTTTGCAAAGATCCATATCTTCAAAATACATAAAAAAATTTTCGTCAAAACCTCCGATTTTTTGGAAAATTTCTTTTCTTATAAAAAGAGCGGCCGCCGAAACCCAATCCGCTTCAACTAAATTTCCTTTCTGCCAAAATTTTTTATTCCTTGAAAGTCCTAAATTATTTTTTATTAAATCCAAAATACCAAATTCATATCCCGCGCTCCATTTTTCAATTTCTCCATCTCTGGAATATAATCGACTGCCAGCAACCCCTAGTTCCTCATTTTTTTCAAATAATTTAAACGCTTCCTCTATTTCCAGCGAGATAATCTCCGTGTCTGGATTCAGAAAGAGCAAAATTTCTCCTTGGGAAAGTTTTGCTCCGACATTATTTCCAGCGCCAAAACCTAAATTTTTATGATTATTTATTATTTTTATTTCTGCTTTATTTTCCAAAATCATTTCCAGTTTCTCTTCGATATCATTATTAACTATGATTATTTCAAAAGGAACTGCTGAATTTATTCTATCATAAATCGAATCAACGCATTTTTTCAAAAAATCCGCACTTTTATAATTTACAATAATGACTGAGAGTTTTTTATTTGGCATATTTAAAATCATGATAGGCTTTTTGAACTGCTTTGGCGATAGCATTTTTTTCGCGCTTCAAATCTTTTTTATTTTTGAGCTTTCGCAGAAAAGTATAGAAAAAAATCCAAGGGCGAAGAAAAAGAGAAGAGTTTTTTCGAAAAAAGATAAGCCCGGAAAGCACCAGCCAATAAATTTTATTTTCTTTTTTTTCTTGGCTTTTTTCAAGATGCAAAATCCGACTTTTGAGACAGACCGCCAATCTGTAGCCTTCTTTTTTAGCACGAAAACTGAAATCCGCATCCTCCCAATAAAGAAAATATTTTTCATCAAAAAGCCCGATGCGTCGAAAGACTTCTGCGCGAATTAGCATAGCACAACCGGAGATATAATCAGAACCAAAGTAATTTTCTCTTAAAGTATTTCTTTCTTGAATGCTTTTCATTTTGAGCCAGTTAATTTTTCCGCCAGAAAACCAAATTCTCAATCCGTCGCTTTCAAAAATCAAAGGGCTGGCTATCCCGATTTTTTTATCTTCTTCCATCATTTCAACTAAAGAAACCAGGAAATTATTTTCCACCTCTGTGTCATAATTTAAAAGCAATATATAATCTGCGCCTCGTTCAAGCGCATATTCAATCCCAATATTATTTCCCGCCGAGAATCCGAGATTTTCGCTGTTTTTTATCAATGTTATCTTGGAAAACTCGCGCTTAATAAGTTCGAAGGATCCGTCGACTGAATTATTATCAACGAAAACCACTTCGAAGTTCGGATAATTTATTCGAAAAACGCTTGCAAGCGTTTTTTTTATAAAATCCTTTCCATTATAGTTTAAGATTATTATAAAAACTTTAGGGAAGTTCATATTGTGCTGTTTCCTTTTTGCTAATTATACTGGTAATTTCCTGTGTTTTCACAACTTTAAATATCCAAATAAAAACAATGTAGACCGCTGTTCCAGAAAAAGCAAGAAGGAAAAAATTCATTTTTGAAAATATGAAAAAATAAACCGCCATTACAGCGCCGGAAAGCAATATCGCCCAAAATTTTTCCGCCTTTGGAAAATAGCCGAGATCTTTGACCGCCACATAAAAAGCAGCTAGCGTTACAAAAAGTTCTGTTGCCGTTGAAATAATCGCGGCGGCAAGATAGGAATAGCGCGGGATAAAAATTAGGTTGGCCGAGACATTGAAAATCGCGGCAATCGCCATAATTGTCATTAATTTTTTTTGCTTGTTGCCAGAAATCAAAATAACATTGAAAAAATTGCCAAAGAATATGCAACCTAAAGAAAAAATCAAAATACGAAGAACAACACTGGAAGCAAAAAATCCTTTTCCGCCGATAAGCTCAACAATTCCTCCCGAAAGAAACATTGTTCCAATAATAAGCGGGATGACAAAAATCCAAAAAACCTTGAAAGTTTTGTCAGAAATATTTTGAAAACTTTTTTTATCAGAAAAAATATTTTTCGCCATAATCGGGAAAACCAAGCCCGCTATCATTGCCGGAAAAAAAGAAATATTTTCTATCACCTTGTAAGCTACATTATAAATCCCAACTTCCGCGCTGGTTTTCAAAACAGAAAGCAAAATTGTATCAATCTTAAAATAAATAAAACTAATTATCGCTGCAATCCCGAGCGGATAAGATTCTTTTACGAATTTTTTCCAATACACTATGTCAAACTTAAAAGAAAAAGAAATATATTTTTTTGACCAGAAATAAACCAGAAAAAAACTAAGCGCCATATTAAGAAGAAGCGAAGATATTATCCAAAGAAAATTGAGCTTGAATTTTATGGCGAAAAAAATAAATAGCACCTGGACAATTTTCCCAAGAAGTTCCGCAACTGCTACTCGGTCCATTGCTAAATTTTTTTGAAATATGCCGTTCAATACTTGGTACGATGAAGAAAAAAGAAAGGATAGCGCAACTATAATGATCGCTTCTTTGACTTCAGTCGGGTAAGGAAAGAAAAAGACAACCACTGGAGATAGGATCAAAACGACAAGCGAGATGATCATCCGCAGAGTGAAAATATTCCCAACAATTTTTTCTTCATCCGCCCCAGGACGGGAAATTTCTCGAGTAACTGTGGAATATAGCCCGAGATCAGCAATAGCTGTAAAAAAAGATAAAAACGCCAACACTGTGGCGTAATTTCCAAAACCAGCTTGCCCCAAATATCGAGTAATGAGGCCAATAGAAACTAAAGCTAAAATAGTCGAGAGAATTTTAGAAAAACTACTAAATGCCACATTGTAGGCAATTTTTCGAGCAATAACCATAGAATTTCTCCACGAATTACACTAAGTTTGCCGGCTTGATTACTACCCGCCGGTCTTCTCCTTCGCCAGTGCTTTCGGTTTTAACTTGTTCGTTTTTTGAAAGCTCCATATGCACTAGGCGTCTTTCATATGGCGACATTGGACGCATAACCACTGCTCGTCCTTCACGAATTGCCTGCTCGGCCATATTTTTTGCCAGCGCAAAAACTGATGCATTTTTTTCTTGGCGATAAGAATTAACATCCAAAGTAAAGTTAGCTTTGTTTTGAGTTTTCCCGCGAAAAATTATTCTCGCAATGTGCTGAAGCGCTTGAAGATTTACGCCATATTGCCCGATAAGATAATTCGATTCTTTTGTTTTAATGTTGAAAATTAATTCCGGCTGGTCTTCTGTTTCTGTTTCATTGGCTTCCACCTGGCATTCAAATCCCATTTTTTGAACTAATTCTTCAACAGTTTTTTTGATTTCTTCTTTTGCCTCTTCGCTTATTTTTTCGTTTTCCATATATTAAAATTTAACTATTATTTTTTTCCTTTTGGAGCACTTTCATTTGCTGAATTATAGCAAAAACCGTAGAAACAAGCCAGTAGAGAGAAAGCCCAGCTGGAAATTTTATCCCAATAAAAAGCGTGAGTAGTGGGCCAAAATACATCATCTGTTTAGACATCACCTGTGAAATATCTGGGGTAGAATTCTTATCTTGCGCCACTGTTTTCGGAGTTATCATTTTTATCTGAACATATTGCGCCACTGCCGCCAAAACTATCAAAATAAGCTGGGGAACAACTTTAATATCCAACTGATTCAGGTTAATTGTTTTTGAAAGATCAATAATTCCCAGAAAATATTGATTGATTTGACCTGGGTTAGAAACAAAAGAATAAAGTTCTTTTGGATCAACTAGGAGTCCAGCCTTTGAAATATTAAAAAGCACTTGATAAATCGCAATTAAAAAAATGAGCTGAAAAATTGTCGGCAAGCATCCAGAAAAAGGATTGGTTTTGTTTTGCTTATAAAATTCCATCAGCGCCCGGCTTTGCTTTTCCTTGTCGCCCTTGTGTTTTTCTTGAATTTCTTTGATTTTTGGCTGCATTTCCTGCATTTTTTTCTGTGATTCAATTTGCTTGCGACTAAGCGGTATTAGAATAAATTTCAAAACTAAAGTCACAATAATAATCGCCACGCCAAAATCATGGAAGGGGATAATGTTATAAACAAAAATTAAGAAGTTATAAATCGGACGATAGACAGTTTCTCCAAAAAGTAGTGACATTTTATTTTATAAATTTATTGAAATTAATTATACTAACTTGGCTTTTTCCAGCACTGACATTAAATCTCTTTCCAAGTCTTTGCTCAAAATTTCTTTTTTACTGCTCTTTTTTAGAGAAATTACCAAATCAAAGCTTTCTTTTATTTTTCCTATATTTTTTCTCACTATTTCCCTAAGTTGTCTCTTGATCCTATTCCTTTCCACGGCTTTTTTGGAAAATTTTATTCCCACAAGAAATCCTGCCCGAGTTTTTCCAGTGTTATTTTTTTTCACTTTCAAAAAAACTACTCCAAAAGAAAAAAAGCTGCCCAAGCGGTGGACTTCCTCAAAATCTTTTTTATTAGTGAGGCGGTTTTTGCGAGGAAGCATATAAATAGATTACAGAGCTAGTTTTTTTCGGCCTTCTCTTCTTCTTCTTTTCAGGACATTTTTTCCGTTTTTTGTGCGATTTCTTTTTCGAAACCCGTGTCTTTTTTTTCTTTTAGCGCTTTTTGGCTTGTATGTTATACTCATTTTTTTGTACTTAATTAATTTAATTAGATTTTATCAGCTTGAGCGTTAAAAGTCAATTTATTTTGCAAATATTTGCATTTATTTTATTTTTATATTATATCTAAATTAAGTTCATGCACATCTTATTAACATTCTTATCCACTTTTTACTTAGACTGATTTTTCTAGTTGTGATATACTTTTTTTACTGTCCAATTCTTTATTTAATTAACATAATAAAATGACCAACGAGGAGCTTTGGCAAACAGCCCTGGGGGAAATAGAGCTTTCAATTTCAAAGGCTAATTTCATCACTTGGTTTAAAAACACCGCCGTTCTTTCTATAAAAGACGGCCATGTGGTTGTTGGCGTGCCCAATGGTTTTGCCAAGGAATGGCTGGAAAATAAATATGACCTTTATATTTTACGCGCGCTTAAAAATATTCAAGAAGATATTAAATCTGTTTCTTGCCTAATTTCTTCCGGATCTCCCCAAAATTTCCCTAAAATAAGCCAAGAACCAACTGTAGACGCTATTCAAGCGCCGAAAAAAACAACTTCTTTTTTTGAAAAAAAAGCACCAATAAGCCAAGAAAGTAATCTTAATCATCGCTATACTTTTGAAAATTTCGTTATTGGAGGGAGTAATGAGCTTGCCCGCGCCGCCTGTTTTGCTGTTTCTCAAAGTCTCGGTAATGTTTATAACCCACT
The DNA here is from genome assembly GCA_022709735.1 of Patescibacteria group bacterium. Classification (GTDB taxonomy): domain Bacteria; phylum Patescibacteriota; class Minisyncoccia; order Moranbacterales; family UBA2206; genus UBA2206. The sequence goes on from JAKLIG010000002.1 coordinate 132,448, forward strand.
TTTCATTTATGGCGGGGTTGGGCTTGGAAAAACCCACCTTATTCAGTCTATTGGCAACGAAGCCCTAAGATTAAACCCAAAAATTAGAGTTAAATATATTTCTTCGGAAAGATTCACTAGCGACCTTATTGATTCCATAAAAAACCAAAAAATCAAGGAATTTAAGGAATATTACCAAAAAATCGACCTTCTTATTATCGATGATATTCAGTTTATTTCCGGCAAAGAAAAAACCCAAGAAGAGTTTTTCCATATTTTCAACTATCTTTATCAATTAAACAAGCAAATTGTCCTTTCTAGCGACCGGGCGCCAAAAGCCATCCAAATTCTAGAGGAAAGACTTCGTTCGCGCTTTGAGGGCGGGATGATTGCTGATGTTTCTAAACCCGACCTTGAAACAAGACTAGCCATTCTCAAAAGAAAAGTAGCTCAAGATGGGGTAGAAATCACCGAAGACGCCCTAGAATTCATCGCCACAAACATTAAAAATAACATTCGTGAACTAGAAGGCGCCCTAAACCGTGTTTCTGTGAGCGCCCAATTAACTAAAAAATCAGTAGATTCTGCTTATACAAAGCAAATTTTGTCAGATATCATCTCTAGTGGAAAGAAAAAAGGCATTACTCATAAACACATAATTAAGGTTGTTTCTGATTTTTATGAGATAGATCCGAGTGATTTAATCGCTAAAAACAGAAAGCAAGAAGTGGTAAAGCCCCGTCAAATAGCGATGTTTCTTATGCGAAGCGAGCTTTCCTACTCTTATCCTGGGATTGGCGATAAATTAGGCGGAAGAGATCATACTACTGCTATTCATGCTTACGAAAAAATTTCTGAAGCCCTAAAAATAGACGAAAAACTTACTGAAGAATTAGCCACCATAAAAGATCTCCTTTATACAATTTAGTCAAAATTGGGCATATCCTGTGGATAATCTATTTATATCTACCCCCAAAACCCTGTGGCTAACCCTAAAAATAAAATGTTTTTAACCTGAAGTATTTTTAAAAAATCAAAAAATACTCCAAAACATACCCCACTAAAAACACCCTCGAAAAACACTTATCCCACACTTATCAACACATATTTTAGTTTATATAAAGCAAATTCTAAACTTATCCCCCAAAATACCTTCCATAATAAATAGTAGTAAGTTTATATTAATTAATAAAATATTAAAATACTATGAAACTAATTTGCACTCAAGAAAATTTTAAAAAGGCTATTTATAATTGTGAGAGAGTAGTTTCTAAAAAAAATACTCTACCAATTTTAAATAACATTCTTTTTGAAGCCCAAAAGGGTAGTTTAAAGCTATCTGCCACAAACCTAGAAATAGGTGTTTCTTCAAAAATAGGCGCAAAAATAGAAAAAGAGGGGAAAATAACCATCCCAGTAAGAATTATTAGTAATTTTTCCACTAATTTGCCAGGTGGTGAAAATATAACTCTAGAGCTTTTGGATAATAATTTGAAAATAAAAAGCGGGGGAAATAGAGCTGTATTAAAGGGAATTTCTGCGGAAGATTTTCCTCTTATTCCTTCTAAAAAAACCGAAAACCTATTAGATTTGTCTAGTTTTGAGTTAAAAAACGCCATTTTAAAGGTTATGCCAGCAGTAGCCTTTAATGAAGCGAGGCAAGAATTAACTGGAATTAACCTTATTTTAAGGGAAAAAGAGCTTTGTTTTGCGGCCACTGATAGTTTTCGTTTGGCGGAATTTAGGCTTAAAATAGAGGAAAAAAACACAAATCCGGTTAATTATAGGGCTTTTATTGAAAAAAATGAAAATATTATCATTCCTTCAAATGTACTTCTAGAACTTAATCGAATTTTAGCGCCGGAAATTGAAACTAGAGTAAAAATTACAATTGAAGAAGGGCAGATATTTTTTGAGATTGATGGCACAAAACTAGTTTCCCGGCTTATTAATGGGAAATATCCGGAATATAAACATATAATGCCGACAAATTTCAAAACTAGGATAGTGGGCGAGAAGCAAGTTTTGCAAAACGCAATCAAAATGGCGAGTGTTTTTTCTTCTGGTGGATCAAATGAGATAACGCTAAAAATTGAGGCAGAAGAAAAGAAAATATCTATTCTATCCTCGAGTGCAGAAGCAGGAGAAAACACCGCAGAGCTCAAGTTTGACATTACTGGGCCGTCTCAAGAAGTGGTGTTTAATTCTAAATATCTTTTGGATGGAATTAATTCAATTTCTTCCGGTCAGGTGGCAATTTTATTAAATAGCGAGGCTACGCCAGTGGCCGTTCGGGAAATTAATGAAAAAACCGGCGAAGTTTTGGATGATTTCACTTACATCGTTATGCCGATTAAGAATTAAGAAGAAAGAAGTAGGAAGTAAGATATAAATAAAATCCAAAGTTCAAAGCTCAAATTCCAAATAAAGCCAAAATGACAAAATTAAAAATTTAGATTTTGGATTTGATTTGGAATAATTTGGATTTTGGAATTTGAATTTAATATGGTGAATAATAATATTTATGATTTAATAATTATTGGTGCAGGACCAGCGGGACTCTCGGCTTCGATTTATGCTTCGCGCTACGCGATAAAACATCTTATTGTCGGCACGGTTTTGGGTGGGCAAATTACCGAGACACATAAAATTGACAACTATCCCGGCATGGAAGATATGAGTGGTTTTGAGTTTGGACAACTTTGGGGGAAGCATGCAAAAAAATATGGCGTGGAAATTATTCCATCTTTAGTTCAAGAAATTGAAAAAGAAAATAATATTTTCAGTTTAACTTTAGCGGACAAAAACATCTTAAAAGCGCGGACTATTCTTTTAGCCACTGGCACGAAAAAAAGAGAATTAAATATTCTTGGAGAAAAAGAATTTCTTGGCAAAGGTGTTTCTTATTGCGCCACTTGTGATGGATTTTTTTATAAAAATAAAAATGTCGGCGTAATTGGTGGATCAGATAGCGCCGTTACTTCCGCGTTATACTTGGCTGATTTAGCCCAGAAAGTTTTTTTAATTTATCGAAAAAGTGAACTTCGCGCCGAACCGTTTTGGGTGGAGCTGGTTAAGAAAAATAATAAAATTGAAGTAATCTATGATACAAATGTTATAGAGATAATGGGCAAAGAAAAATTAGAAAAAGTAAAATTAGATAAAAGTTATAATAATTCAGATGAGTTAAATTTAAACGGACTTTTTATTGAAGCCGGATCAGAACCAAGTGTAGATTATATTGAAAATTTAGGCGTTGAAACAGATGAAGGCGGATACATAAAAATCCAAAAAAACGGCGCGACGAATATTCCGGGAATTTTTTCGGCTGGCGATATTACCGACGGTTCTGACAAATTTAGGCAAGTCATTACCGCTGCTTCCGAAGGGGCAATTTCTGCCAGAGGAATTTATAATTGGCTTCGAAAAGAAGGGAAATGAAATCTCTAAAAAATCTTTTATATAAAAGAGAAAAAAAGAAATCCATTGCGCTTACGGACAAGGATATTTTTTATATTTTTTCTAAAATCATCAAAGAAGAATTTGGAAATGTTGGAGCAGAAAAACTCAAGGCAGATTATTTCAAAAATAAAACTATTTTTGTGAGGTCTTCGAGCTCCGCTTGGGCGAGCGAACTTTTTTCCAACCGGAATACTATTATTCGGAAAATAAATAAAGAATTAGGAGAGGGGGAAATAAGAGAAATAAAAATGAAATAAAAAAGCGAATCGGCTTTGTAATAAATAACCGATTCGCTTTCTAAAGAACATATTTTCTCTTCCTTTTTTATAAGCGCTGACGCTGAAAATCATTAATAGCATACTCTTTGAGCGCTTCCCAATGCTCATAAGGCAAAGTAATTCGCTTGCAAAGCACTGTGGTATCAACAAGGCCTGCAATTGTTAGTTTGAATTCAACGCCGTCTTCCCTAAATTTTACCTCGCGATCTTGAGGTGAAACAAAGATGCTTTTGCAAACATTAAGCGTGACTTCGCCTTTGTAGTTATAGTCTGAATCGTTTCTTTCGAATAGTACCGGAATTATAAAGTGTGTCATTTTTTTTCTCCTTTTTCTATGGGTTTTTAAACAACAAGCCTGTTTTTAGGCTTTGGGTGAGTATAGTATAGTTTAGTTGAGTGGCCAATATGACCATTTGGTGATTAGTATCACCTTGACAAAAGGAAATGTTTAATATAAGCTGACAATAATAAACAATACAAGTAAGTTAATAACCGTCATTCTGAGTGAAACGAAGAATCTGCCGAAAAATATTACCGGCTATATTATCAAGTAGATCCTTCACTGCGTTCAGGATGACGACCTTATTTTTATGCTAACAGAAGTTTTGCAAAATTTAGGGCTATCGCCCAATGAAGCTAAAATCTATGAAGCTTTGTTGGATTTAAAAGAATCTGGCGTGGGAGAAATTTCTACTCACGCCAAAGTGCACCGGAGAAATGTCTATGATGCTATAAAGCGCCTCATCGACAAAGGCTTGGTTTTTCCAATTCTCACCAAAGGCGAAAATATTTATGCGCCGGTTGACCCCGGGAAGTTATCGGAAATAATAAAAGAAAAAGAAATTGAACTGAACAAAATACTTCCGGAACTTCAAGTGAAATATCAAAAAAAATCAGCGAGCCAGGAGGCCTATATTTATCGGGGCGTGGAAGGATTCAAAAATTTTATGCGGGATATGATTAGAGTCGGCGAAGATATTTATGCCATTGGCGCAAAACTGGCGTGGCTTGATCCGGAGATCCAAAATTTTTCCGAGCAGATTATGAAAGAAATAAAACGGAAAAAAATCAACATGCATATTTTGTTTGATGAAAAAGTGAAAGAGGCTGGCGAAGAAAGTTATAAAAAATTCGGTAATAACTATCGATTTATTCCAAATAAGTATCTAACCAATTCCACGATTAATATTTTTGGCGACTATGTCGTCAATTACACCGGGCTCTATGTCAAAAAAATAGACGAGAAGGGCACGATGTTTGTTATTCGCGACCAAAAAATCGCCGACAGCTATCGGAAGTGGTTTGAATTTTTATGGGATAATTGTTCGAAGAAATAATTTTAGTAATTTGACATCAATTAATAAAAAGTGCTAAGAAAATAATACAAAATCTAAAACATTTTAATTTTCAGGAGGGAAAATTATGCTAACTATTTGCAATGAATCCGGTTGTAATGGAGGGGCGGTAAAAGGAACCATCCTATTTTCAGAAAAAGGAGCTTGGGTAGATGGAGTGTATTGCAAAAAATGTGGCAGAGTACACAAAAGAAAACCAACTGGTATTTTGATCCCAGTTTTCACACAAACAGGTGGAAAAATATTTTACAGTCCGATTTTGGGATCAATTGTTCTTCTAAAACCAAGAATGGCCGAAGAAGAAAAAAGAAAAAATTAAAAAAAATTATTCTAACAAAAAAAGAGAACGCCAATGACGCTCCCTTTAATCATTTTTATGGTATAAGCTTTTACGGAATTGTTGTCTTTACGGAAATACTTTTTGAATCAGTGTCGCCGTTCTTATCTTCAATAGTCGCCTTAATTGAAAGGGTGGTATTTTTTTTAGAATCAGGAACGGAATAAGTATAACTTAACGAAGAATCAGAGGAAGAGGTAATATTATCGCCCTCAATAGACAGGGTGATTTTTTTAACTCCGAAAGGTGCATTTGCTTTGGCTTTAATAGTAAAAGAAGATGAGGTGATCGTGTCTCCATTCGAAGGGGAAGAAATATCGACACTAGGTTTGAATTTTTTAAAATCATCCGCCTTGCATTCTTTTTCTGGTGTTGGTCGAGAAGAATAGCCGTCCTTTTTATCTAGCCACTTTTCAATAGCCTTTTCCCAATTCTTAAATTGCGGATCATCTTCTGGATCTTTTGGAGCATCTCCGCGCGGATCATCTTTTTGAACATAATAAAGAATAGAATGAGCATCGGCAAATTTTTTCTTATCTCTTTCGGATTCTGGGCAATTATCATTTGCTAAGCAATAATCATTAGATCCGGGAATTTTGCAAACAGATATTTCTTTTTTATCATCCAGTTTTCCATCTAAAACATCCTTGCCAGTTTCTTCTTTTTCATATTTAGGAAACTCTTCAATATTATAATTAGCCAAGGCCTTGTCCATAAATTCCCGCCAAATCGGTGCAGCAACATAAGAACCATCGGCCCCCTTGGCCATTATGGAATTGTCGTTATTTCCTGCCCAAACACCAGCGACAAGCGAAGGAGTATAGCCGATTGTCCAACCATCTCGCCATTCATTGGTTGTTCCAGTTTTAGCGGCGACTGGGCGGTCATCAAAACGCAAAGGATTTTTTTCGCCAAAGACTGGAGCGCGAAGATCATTGGTGGATAAAATATAATCTATCATTGACACATATTTTTCTTCAATCACTCTTTGTCCATCACTGGGTTTGTATTGTTCCAGCACATTCCCACTGCCATCCTCTACTTTTAAAATAGAAATAATTGAATGGTGGATTCCGCCGGTAGCAAAAGTAGAAAAAGCATTCACATGATCAATAAGTTTAACTTCACCTCCGCCAAGCACTAAAGATAAACCATAATCATCAGGATTTTTAAGCGTGGTTATTCCCATTTTGTGAGCAGTATCGATGGAGTTTTGTACGCCGGCTAAATATAATGTTTCAACGGCCGGGACATTAAGAGACATTGCTAGGGCGTCTTTCATTTTGAGAAGTCCGCGATTTTCGCCGTCATAATTTTTTGGATTATATTCTTTTCCGCTGTCAGTGGAAAAATTAGTATCCACATCCCAAAGATTAGTTTCGGGCGTATAACCTTTTTCAAAGGCAGTTAGATAAACATAAGGCTTGAAAGAAGAGCCGGGCTGGCGAAGGGCAGTAGCTACATTGAAATTTCCTTCAAACTGGCAATTTTTTCCGGAGATGCAACCAGTTGGCGTTGCTTTTCCGAAATAATCTTTTGATCCAACCATCGCTAAAACTTGGCCAGTTTTTGGATCCATTGCTACAAGCGCTTGGTTGTTAGATTTATAAACTTTTGCATCTTTTTCGGAATTATTTTTTATCGCTTCTTCAGCAATTTTTTGTTTATCCCAATCAAGCGTGGTATAAACTTTGAGCCCGCCTTGTTCCACCATTTGCTCGCCGTATTTTTTTTCAAGCATTTCCTTGATGTACATCACAAAATGCGGAGCGCTGATATTATCCGAGAAGGGTTTTATTTTTGAAAAAACATCTGTTTCTTTGGCAGTGTTCGCTTGATCTTCGGTGATGCATCCAAGCTTAACCATTTGATCCAGAGCATATTCTTGGCGAGCTTTTAGATTTTCAGTATGACTGCCGTAAGGAGAATAATAAGAGGGTGCTTTGGGAAGTGAAGCTAAGAGGGCGGATTCATCAAGCGTGAGCTCGCTGGCATGTTTGCCAAAAAAAGTTTGGGAGGCGGATTCTACGCCATAAGCATTAGAGCCATAAGGAATTTCATTGAGATACATCGCAAGAATTTCATTTTTTTCAAACTTTTGTTCGAGTTCAAGAGCCAGAATAACTTCTTTAATTTTTCGGGTAAAAGTTTTTTCCGAAGTAAGAAGAGATTGTTTGATAAGTTGTTGAGTTATAGTTGACCCGCCTTGTGCGGCGCCAAGATTAAAAATGTCTTTGAACGCAGCGCGCAAAATACTTTTCGGCTGAATGCCGATATGATTATAAAAAGCCTGGTCTTCGAGAGCAATGGCAGCAAACTTGATTGTGTCAGGCATTTGCTCGAAAGGAATTTCCGTTCTTTTTTCTTCGCCATGAACTTCATAAAGAAGATGATCTCCGGTGCGGTCGTAAATTTTGGTTGATTGCACGACAAAGCGCTTATTGAGATTTCCTGGGCTTGGAAGATCTTTGGCAAACCAAGCGAAAACACCGACTGTAAAAAGTAAAATAATTCCAAAGAAAATCAGTGACCATTTTCTCAAGAATTTCCAATTAATCCTAAAATGCTTTTTCCCAGAAAAATCACTCCTATTTCTATGCTTAAATATATACATAAATTTATTTTTTAAGGCATCTTATATTTTAGTACAAAAGAGAAAGTTTTTCAAGGCAAAAGACGCGAGTTATTTTATAAAGGAGGCTTTAAAATATTTTTTAATATAATGAATTGTTTTTTTATGATTATCCCCGCAAATAATAACGACAATATCTCCAGGTTTAGCAAGTTGAGAAGCTCTTTTAATAGCATTTTCTTCAATTATTATGTTTTCAACTAAGCCTCTTTTTTTATTTTTTAAAATTCCTTTGGTGAAAATACTTGAAACTTCCCCAATTTCTCTTGTAATGCTACAATTTTTTCCTACAAAACGACCCCGATTTATGCCATCAATTTTATCATAGATGATTAAGTCATCATAGGAATTTGAAATAAACCGTCCTGTTTCGGTAATGACGCTGTCTGTTCTGTCTGGAGCTAGTCTCACAACGCCCAAGAGGCGATTAACTTTTGGATTTCGTTTTAATTTTTTCCCTAATTTTGCAATTTCGCGAAGGGAATATTTTTCATGAGCATAATCAACCAAAATTTTTACATTTTTTTTATTTTTTAACATTGTTAATCTTCCGCCCGTTTCCTCTAGTTTATAATTTCTAATTAAGGTCAGGTCTTTTTTAGTAATTTTTTTGCCATTAAAAGCATATAGGCCACCAATTATAAACATTAAATTAAAAATAGATGGGAGAAAAATCCCGCCAAATGTCCAATCAATTTTTTTTACATCAAGAATTTTTTCTATTTTATTTTTTGATTTGATAATAATAAAATTATCCAGAAGAGTTATGATTTCCCCGTTTTTTGATAAGTGGTTTTTTATGTTAAAGTACTTAAAATTTATTCCAACTGGAAGTAAAGTGGCTTTTCTTTTTTCGGGAACTTTTTTTAATTGCGAACAAACATATTTGTCGTCAGCATTAAAAATTATAAAGCCATGATCATTGATTCTTTTAAAAATAAAACTTTTTGAATTAGCCAAATCGGATTTTTTTTGCAGGTGGCCCATTCCTAAATGGTCTTCGAAAACATTAGTGAATATTCCAATATCATGAAAACCATATCCTAAGCCATGAACACCGTTTGAGCCTACGGAAGATTCTAAAATTGCTGTAAAATTAGGAAAATATTTTTTCATAGTAATTAGATATTTCCCTGGGCATACAGTCGGAGCTTTAACAAATAAATTTCTGCTATCTTGCAATGTGCTTTTTTGCTTTTCATTTATATAATGCCCGTCCGTATCTACTCTAAGGGTGGTTCCTCCTGAATTTTTTATTATATAACTCAACGCCCTTGTTATAGTTGTTTTCCCTTTTGTTCCTGTTGTTGATATTATTTTCATGATTATTAAGTTAACTGAATAAATAATTTATTAAATTTTTATGGAGATCTCTTGATTTCCCTCGTGTCGGACTGCTATGAAATTGTATATCGGGAAAAGAGCCGTTAATTTCAACTACAATCCCATCATTTTCTGTTAAAGGTTTTGTTATATCTTTGGATATAATATCTATTCCTATTATAGGAAGTTTTAAGTTTTCTGATATTTCCTTTGACATATTAATAAAATATGGATGAACACTTTCCGTTACATCGATATATTCTCCTCCATCAAATCCGCTAAAACATAAAGGAATTTTTTTATTTTTTGGAATAATTGAATTTAAATTGTAACCTTCTGATGCTAAAAAACGTTCAGTTTTTTCTGAAATTTTTATTTTTTTCAAACGAGCCTTCTTTCTTCTTTCTTTGTTGTATTTATTTTCCCAGTTTATAAGTTCTCGAACTGTTCTTTTCCCATCTCCTGAAACATAAGCAGGTAAATTTTTTGTTGCAGCATAGGATCCATCAGCTATATAGGTTATCCTGTAATAATCTCCAGAAATATGTTTTTCCACTATTACTTTATTGTCAGTTTTTTTTGCTATCCTAAAGGAATTAATTAAGAGTTTCTTTGTAGTTACATTAATTGTAATTCCTTTTCCTTCAGCTGCTCCTATGGGTTTTACCACCACAGGAAATCCAAGCGATTTTATTGCAGAATCCAGCTCTTCTAATTTGGAAATGGTTTTGCTTGGAGCAACCGGATATCCTAATTTAGAAAGAAAGTCTTTTGCTGTATGCTTATTTCGAGCAATAGCCATCCCTACCGGATTTGTTTTAGAGGTCATTGTTTTGTTTAACCAGATAATTTTATTTCCTCGCTTAAATATATATAAATTTTTTTTGCTGAAAATTCTATATACAGCTATATTATTTTTTAATGCACATAAAATAAGCTTTTTTGAAATCCCTGCGGGAGATTTTTTTTTATTTTTGAAAGTATCAAGAGTAATTTTTTCAGAACATTTCAATATTTTCATAGTAATATCGCAGCGTTATTTATTTACATCAATTAAAAACTTCCCCAAATTTTTCTTACCGATTATTATCGGCATTTTTAAATTCGAGCGATCTATTATGGAAACTTTTGCTAAAAATTCTATATTATCCATAATAATATTTATATTTACCATCGGTCGATATGTTGTTCCATGGGAAGAATGAATAATGGCAGTATCGGCTAAATCAGGAATATTTTTAAAAATTTCTTTTCTTTGCTCGGGAGTTAAATTTTTAATTTGTTCATAGCTAATATTCAAATTCTCATATTCTAAAACCGTATTTTCAAAACCCAACTGTTTAGCTAGCTCTGTATCAATTGAAGAAAATCCTGCTCCAGTGTCAATTTTTGCTTCTACCTCAATTTCTTTTCCATCTTTTCCAATGAGTTTCACTTTCTCTACTGTGCCGATGACGCGCCGGCCGGAAATTCCTTCCAATTCTTCTTCGATTTCTCCTCCAAAAAGATCTTTTCCGACGCGGACGCCTTTTTCGACGGTTTTTATTTTTATTCCGGCTGCTTTCTTGAGTCTTTCTTTGAGGCCGGAAAGATTGGCAATTTGAATGGAAAGTCCTGGGCGGGCGTTGAGCTCGATAATGGTCGGGCCTTTGATTTTATCAATCGCAATGTCAGCGCCTAAAAAACCAAGACCGGAAAGTTCCTGCGCTCGCACAGCTAATTTCAAAATATCATTCCAATAAGGAATTCTAATTCCAGATAACAAAAGGCGAGTATCGGGAGCATATTCGATAAATTTATTTTTCCCCGAAACGGCGGTAGTAGTTGTGCCAGTAGCCATGTCGATGCCGACCCCAATAGCCCCTTGCTGAAGATTGGCTTTGCCGGAAGAATTTTTGGTTGGAAGGCGAAGCATTGCCATAAGGGGAACTTTGTTAAAAACAATTACTCGAATGTCCGGGATGCCTTTGTAACAATAGGGCTTGAAAAGTTTTAGAAGTTGCAATCTTTCTTCAAAAAAAGCGATGTCCGGCGTTCCGGAAAGAGAAAAAGAACCGTCCAAAATATTTCGAATGTGCGCTTTTAAATCTTCTATAGAAACAAGAGAACGATCAGCTTTTATCCACACATCAGTTTGATTCTTCTTTTTTCCATAAACCACTAAAATTCCTTCTCCACCGAAACCGCGATTTGGTTTCAGGGCAAAACTTTCTGGCAATGTTTGCCAGTCAAAATTTTCGAGCTCCGCATAGTTTCTTATTTTTGCCAAAAGTTGTGGGACAGCTAAATTATTATCTTTAAGAATTTTTTTGCTAAGAAGCTTGTTATCTGCGATTTTTTTGGCGCGCGCCAAATTGAACGGCCTGATATATTCCAGGTTTCGAGAATTCATTCCAAGAATTTGCCGGCTAAGTTTTAGAAACTCAAACATAAAATTATAAATGTTTCATTATTTTTCGAAACCGAAAATATTCGCTCACACGAAGCCCGGTCCATTTTCCAAGAAGAATATTAATTGGAATAGTGAGGATAACCACCCAAGGATAAAGAGCCAAAAAATGAATGAGAATTTTTGAGCTAGCAATGAAAAATCCTAAAATTGAAATAATCAAAGTTTCAATGGCCAAAAAAATTGCAGCTTTGTCGCCTTTTTCAATTTGAACGGCGATGAATTTTTCAACTATTGTGATCATAATGAGAATTGGAAAAATAGAAACCGCTGCGAGACCTGTTCTTTTGAATTCTCCGCCAATCACTAAAATTCCCAAAATTAAGAAAGCGACGATGGTGAGCATGATAGCCACTCTTGGAAGATAAAGCAGGCGGAATGGCTTCAAAACAAAACGCATCAGCATCCCGGTAAAAATAACCGTGACAAAAATCGCGATGCCATATTTGAGACCGTTTGTAGCCAAAAAGGCGAAAGTTACAATGAGCGGAGCATAAATTCCAAAAGCTTTAATACCAACCACTTGTCGAAGAAATGCGATAAAAGTGGCGATGATTGGAAGCATCAAAATCAAAATAACCGTGGTGAAAGGCACGCCTTGATTTATGAAAAAGTTAATAATAGGGCTAACATTCATATTTTTTAGTTTATAAATTAATGGTTTAAATTATTTAATTTCCGGCTATTTAAATGACAGATGGCAATCGCAATGGCGTCCGCTGTGTCATCGGGTTTCGGCAGTTTTTCCAAATGCAAAATATTTTTTGTCATCATTTGCATTTGTTTTTTCTCGGCTCGGCCATATCCGGTGATCGCTTGCTTTACTTGGAGCGGAGTATAACTCGAAACTCTAACATTATTTTGCTTTAAAGTCAAGAGAATTGCGCCTCTGGCTTGGGCCACAGTGATGATTGTTTTTTGATTTTTAAAAAAGAAAATTTCTTCCACTCCCGCTTCCTGTGGTTTATATTTTGCAATTATCTTTTCAATATCCCTCGAAATTTCCAAAATCCTTTCCGCGTCAGTTTTTTGAGGCGAAGTAGCAATATGCCCATAAGAAACCGGTTCTATTTTTCCGTTTTTTTCTTCTAGTATCGCCCAGCCAGTGGTGGCGGTGCCAGGATCAATTCCTAAGACGCGCAAGTTATCATTTTTCATAGCTTAATTATACTTCCAAAACGAGTTTTTTAAAAGTTTTTTGAGACAAAAAAATAACCTGAAAGGCTATTGGTTGAGATTTTGGCACAAATAATCCAGCTGGGACGACTTTTCGATGTTGTTTAGTTGATTATGATTGAAATTTCTAATTGGGTATGATAGAAAAATATCCGACGGGTGTTTTAATAATTTTACCGCCCCAAGACTCAACTTCTTTTTTTGAATAGCGCTTTATAGCGGTGAAATCTTCCATTATAAAACTATCATTTTTGATACAATTAATTTTTAAATTAATTGATTTAAAATATTCTTGAGCCAAGCCATTATCAAATTCTTCTCCGTATACAGAAATAATGATGACTTTGCCAAGCTCCTTCATTTTCGCAATGGATTTGTCCTGTTCTGGAATGTATCCCAATGTGTTGTTGAGACAAATCACATAATCAAAATGAGGCAAGGCCGGAGGATTAGTAATATCGCCATGAATAAAATTTACACAGAGACCTGCTATGGCGATTTTTTGTTTTGCGAGTTCTACTAAAGAAGCTTCAATTTCAAGGCCAGTAATTTTCAAATCAGGACGAACTTCAAGTAAACGAATAGCTCTTGCTCCATCCATACTGCCAACTTGCAAAACACGAGCATTTTTTGGGAGCATAAGACGTAGCAGGTCAATTTCTTTGAGCCAATTATCTCTATTTGGTTTTGGTATATTTTCTAAAACGTCACAGTTTACATACACATCTTTTAATGAGGGCATATTGAATTAATGAAAAAATGAGTTTTTACAAATTATCGAAAATTTCTTCTATTTTAATTTTTTCTAGTATCGCCCAGCCAGTGGTCGCTGTGCCGGGATCAATTCCCAAGACGCGCAAGTTATCATTTTTCATAGCTTAATTATACTTCCAAAACGAGTTTTTTAAAAGTTGTTTGAGACAAAAAAATAACTCAAGAAGGTTATTAATAAAAATTTTTATTTATTTCGCTTAACATATGAGTATATCAAATGTTTGCCGAAGCGAAGAGAATATAAATAAAAGTGAGGGAGTTTTGCGTTTCTTTGCGTTTGGTCCGTCCGCCTTGACAGATTGATTGTTTTTCGCTTTACTACTACGATGTTTAGTATGTATTTTTGATAAATTATACCAATCAAAGGAGGTGAGAAATTTGGAAAAATTTACACGCGAACATCTTTTAAATGTATGTAAGTTAGGACAACGCGCAGAAACCTGCAGTTATTTAGTTCTTGGAGTTGATGGTATGGAGTGTGCTAAAGGATCGGCAACTTCTGGACTTACAACAGAAATCTTTTTGAAAAGAGAGCAGGGGTCCATGACGGCTATGGGCGATAACTGTGAAGGAAGAGAGGGGTCGGTCAAAAACGCTTGAGCAACGCTTGGGCCAAATCAATTTGCCCGTTCGTTAATGTTGATATACAACACACGAGCGGGCTTTTTTACAAATTATCAAAAATTTCTTCCACATCTTCCTGCTCGTCCAATGCTTCGAGAAGTTTTTCGTAGTCTAAGCGCGTGGTGTTGTCAATAGAAAGAGTGGATTTTGGGAGATAAGAAAGACCGGATTCTAAAACTTTCAAATTATTTTGCACTAATTTTTCTTGAACTTTTTGCAAATTATTTTGTTCAGTAAAAACTAGCAAATTATCAGCGTCTATTTTTATATCTTTCGCTCCGGCATCAATCGCGATCATTTCAAGTTCGTCAATATTTTTGTCCTTTGCATCGATAATAATATTTCCGACTTGTTCGAAATTCCACATTGCACTGCCGGCCTCGCCGAATTTCCCGCCGGATTTTGTGAGAATGGTTTTGATTTCACTCACTGTCCGATTTTTGTTGTCGGTCACGGCTTTGATAAGCATCATTATTCCTCCCGGTCCCATCGCTTCATAAGTTATTTCTTCTATTGCATTGCCCTTGAGTTCTCCCGTTCCGCGCTTAATAGCTTTGTCAATGTTGTCTTTGGGCATATTAAATTCGCGGGCTTTATCCATAGCCATTCGAAGTTTGAAATTTGTGTCTGGGTTGCCGCCGCCTTCCTGCGCAGCGATGACGATTGGTTTGGCAAGGCGAGTGAAAATTTTAGCGCGCTTGGCGTCATTCACGCCTTTTCTTTGCTTAATTCCCGCCCAATGAGAGTGTCCTGACATATAAATAAAATTAATTGTAGGGAACAAAAATTTTTGTTCCGTACGGATTTATAATTTAATGGTAGCATTTTGAGGCGGAAAATTCAAGGGAAAATTATATTTTCAAAATCAGATAATTTAAGAAAGAATTTGTTTTTGTCCAAATATTTTCTGAAAAATTTAGAGCCCAGTGTTTTTTGTTTTCAGGCTTTGTAAAAGTATAAAAATTTTCTTGGAATCTTAAATTTTCTGCACCTAAAACCCGTTTATTCTGATCTAATAATTTTTCTGGTAAATTTATATTATGGCTTGAATAGGCTAATTTTTGGCGGTTTTTTTGCCTTTTTTGCCAATCCGATGAAAGGCTGTATTTGCCAAGATTGGTTTGGATTTCGGAAGCGGAAATATTAAAATTTGTTTCTTCTTGTGGAAGAGAAGGAGTTGCTATTTTATTTATTTCTGTTGTAGAGAAGCCCAAATTGGGCGTCTCTACATTTCCGGCATTCCACACCCATTTATTATTTTTATTTTTTTCATAAATTTCATCTTCTGCGATTTTATCTTTTTTTCGATCATATTTTATTTTTTGCACGACTTTTCCGGATGGATCACGAAGCTCGATTTTAGTTTTTTCATTTCCTAGCGTGAAAGCGCAAATTTTTTTAGTGAGCTTTTTTGTTTTGCCTTTTTTGATTTTGAAATCTTCTCGAATCGGGTGATTGACTAACTTCTCTTTGCCGGTAGCAATCGACCAATTTTTAAGATTAATTTTGTCTTTAGATTCATTTTTAATTTCAATCCACTCATTTTTTGTGTCGCTTCCTTTTGGATTAGGCGAGATGCTTTTTATTCTAATTTTTGGAGCATTATATTTTTCAACTTTAACTTCGAATTCATAAACCTTATCTTCTCCATCTCCGGTGATTTTGAGGCTACCTTTATATTTCCCAGTTTTTTCATATTTATGCTTGGTTTTTTTGAGATAGCTTTTATGGTCGTCGCCGAAATTCCAAGTAAATTTTTTTGCGTCATCATCAGCCAAAACATCGAAATAGGCATAAGTATTTTTGTATATTTTTTTAGGTAAGATTATTTTTCCTGACAAAATTTTGTCAAAACTATTTTCTCCACCGGGAGTAGATAGCGATGTCCAGCGCCAGGAAGAGCCATCGAAAGAAAAGGAATGAGCAGATTTTGTTGAGGAATATTTTTGGCTATCAACCAAGTTGCCATTTTTATCATGAAGAAAAACAGTATCGCCGTTAGAATCATTGTTTAGGGAAAACGACCCATAAAAAACATAAAAGTTTCCATTTTTTTCATGTTTGGAAATTTTCCCTTTTGTTCCTTTGGAATCTTTTATGACCCAGTCAGAGAAATCAATTTCTTTTCCGCTCGAATTTATTATTTCCACAAATTCCTCCTCTCCATTTTTGGTATCCGGCGCGGGATAAATCTCATTGATTTTTATTCCAGAATAATTTGGTTTTTCTTCTTCTTCGGAATCGTCATCTTCTTCCCAGTTTATACTGTCAATAATTATTCCAGAATCCGTATTGCCAAGAATTATGGCAATACCATTGTCTTCAGAAATAACACTACTTTTACTCGTATTGGCCCAAAGATAAATTTCTTTGGCAGGGATAATATCCTTACTTCCGAATGATTTTATGCTAGTTTTTGTTCCAGTGGATGCTTTTTTAACAAGTCTATATCCATCTAGTTTAATTTCCTTGTCTGTTGTGTTGGTAATTTCTATAAAATCTTCTTCAGTTTTTCCGGGTCCTCCTGTATATTGCACATTTGTAATTTTTAAAACTGGCTCGGCCAGACAAATTTTTCCCAAAATAAAAAAGCTAGCTAAAATAACCAGCCCATAAATAAAAAAACAATAAAAATTATTTTTGTTTTTATCCACCCTTTTATCTATTTGAAAAAAATAAATAGAAAGCTAAACAACATCTTCGTGATGAATTTTTTCTCGAAGCATTTTTCCAAATTCATTTTCTTCCTTATTTTCCAATTCTTTTTGTAGTTTCATGATTAAATCTTTAACAGAATAAGGATCTGGAATTTGTCTGAATCTAAATCTTTCTCGTTCACCGGCAGTTTGGACTAAAAGGTCGCCATAATTGAAAAAAGTTGGAATAATTCCTCGAACATCAGTAGTGACATCTTGAATTTTTTCCAGTTCTAGTTCGCTTACGACTCTTGTGAAGAGACCCTTTTGCTCAACATTGATTATTCTTTCATTAGTGACTATCCAAACGTCAAAATAGAAATCAATCCAAATAACAAAGAAAAGCAACCAAACAAAAAGGAAGAAAAGACTGCGGACAAAAGAAGCAAGACTGAAAAAAATTTGGGGGCTAAACTCATTGAAAAAATAAGAAGAGAGGGTATAGCTACCAAGGATAATCGCTAATATTAAAAAAACAATGGAAAAATGACCAAGAATATTTAACCAGTGGCGGTGAAGAACTGCCAGAATTTCTTCGTCATCTTTTTGTCCTTCAAAATGATAATGAGTAAAATTCAATTGCATATGAATTAGCTAAAAAAAAGAATTTTTGAAAATAAAGATTCCCAATCTATGGAGAAAAAAAATATTATATTCGCGAAAAAAAGTATAGCAGAAATTATTATAAAAATAGGAAGCATTATTTTATTTATTTCTGCATGGATGGAATAGCGATGAAGATGATAAACAATAAAGATAGCGATAAAAATAAAAGAAACAAGAAGAATAGTATAAAGGGTAAGAATTATGTAAAACATAGATTTTTATAAAAGCTTATTTTCGCTGTTATATTTTATGCCTAAATGCAAATAAGCAGCTTCGGTCGCGATTCGACCCCGCGGAGTTCTGGCTAAAAATCCGATTTGGATTAGATACGGTTCATAAACATCTTCAATAGTTTTGATTTCTTCCGAAGTAGCGGCGGCGATTGTTCCAAGTCCGACTGGTCCGCCATGAAATTTTTCAATAATGGTTCGAAGAATTTGTTTGTCCGCCGGTTCGAGGCCCAATGGATCAACATCAATCATTGCTAATGCTTCCTCGGCTACAGCTTCATTTATAATATCATGATTTTTTATTTGCGAAAAATCACGTACTCGTTTCAAAAGCCGGTTAGCCACTCTTGGAGTGCATCTGGCGCACTCGGAAATTTTTGAAAGACCGGTGTCATCGGCTTTGACTCCCAAAATTTTTGCGGAGCGCTCTAATATTTTTTTAATCTCCGGATTAGTATAAAATTCCAAGCGATGCACTGCGCCAAAACGGTTTCGAAGGGGATTAGAAATTGAACCAAGCTTGGTTGTTGCTCCAATCAAAGTAAACTTCGGCAGATCAAGTTGAATTGTTCGGGCTGATGGACCTTTGCCGATAATAATGTCTAGCTTATAGTCTTCCATCGCAGGGTAGAGAATTTCTTCGATTGACTTATTGAGTCTATGAATTTCATCGATAAACAAAATATCGCCATCGGAAAGATTGGTGAGAATTGATCCGAAATCGCCGACACGTTCAATTGCTGGTCCGGAAGTAGTTTTTATCGCCACGCCCATTTCCTTGGCGATGATATTGGCCAAAGTTGTTTTTCCCAGTCCCGCCGGGCCATATAAAAGTACATGCTCGATAGATTCCTTTCTTTTTTTAGCAGCCTGGATCAAAATATCCAAATTTTTCTTAACCTTAATCTGTCCGACATATTCATCGAAATTTTGCGGTCGAAGCGTAACATCAAAAGTCAAATCTTCCGGTTGTTCATTGGAGGTTGTAATCATAATAATTGCATTATACAGCTGTTTGACAAATTTTCCAAGTTATGCTATGCTCCGGGGTCATCTAATTTAACCATTTTTTATGGTCAAATTGGTGGCTAGCAGTAAATTGCAGGCAATTGGTGGCTTCTATCTTTTGTCATCAATATAGAAACAGCTTTCAAGACATGGGTAGGGTGGGTTCGTCCTGCGCTATTCCTCGATATTGTTTCTTTTCTCGGGGTCCTACTTCGAGTCCTTGCCTGCAGATTAGTGTAACTTTTAATTTAAAATAAAACAGTTTTTTGACAACCGAAAGGGGAAAATATGAAATCATTAATATTAATATTTAGTTTTAGTCAAGCTGACTTGATCAGTTTTATTTTTTTTCTAGGTTTTTTTCTTTATCTTTTAATTAAATGGGTTAGAGAAGAAAAGGGAAATTTTTTGATAAAAATAATTGCATCCATCGCAACCCCGCTAATTGTGGGTGCAACGTTATTTTTGTTGGGAGCATTGGGATTTCTGGCCTGCTCATGGATTTTAAGTATTTTAGGAATTAAAGGCTGGATCGTTGCTAAAACAATCTGGTTTTTACAATTAATAAAATAAAAAAAACTCTTTAAAAATGAAAGGACGGTGTTTTATGAAAAAAATCATTTTGGTTGTAGTGTTATTAAGTATGTTTTTGCTTGTAGGTTGCAGTGACAATCCACAGGAAAGAAACATGCAAGGTATGTCGGTCATGCTGGCTGGTATAATGGTTAATATCTGGTTAGGAATTATGGCCACACATAATTATTCAAGAGAACTCAAAAAATTATTAATTTTTTTATGCAAGAAAAATGGGGCATCAGAAAAAGATATTAAAGAAATACTCAAAAAGTAACCAGGCGCGGAGGGCCTGGCGAGAAAAATAAAAAGGACTGAGCTATTCAGATAGACAGTCCTTTTTTTAATGTCTAATTTTAATATAAGGCTAAAGGCTAAATATAATTTTTAATTTTTGAATTTTTAATTTTATAAATAAATCTTAATTCTTAAATTTTTAAACATTAGAAATTAAAGCATTATTTAAAAATTATAAAATTAAAAATTTTCTAAAGATCTGTTACTCTTTCCACTTCTTCCAGAGAAGTTTCGCCTTCCAAAACTCGCAAAATTCCATCTTGCGTCATGGTGAGCATGCCAAGTTCAACTGCTTTTTCTTCGAGCTCGGCTGTGATGGCACCTCTAGTGATAAGATCTTGAATTTCACGAGAAATTTGGAAAACTTCGCTTACAGTCATCTGACCCTTGTAGCCAAGTCCATTGCATTTCGGACAGCCTTTCGGTTTATATATTTCCAAAACTTTCGGAATTTCCACGCCTGATTTTTGACTAATAGTTTTCAAAACTTTTTCAATTTTTTCTTTTTCTTCTGCGCTTGGAGAAATTTTTTCTTTGCAATCGCAAAGTCTTCGCACTAATCTTTGCGCCATAAAAGCATTGACGGCGGTGGCAATGTCTGATGGAGCCACGCCCATATTGATCATTCGAGCGACAGCGCCAGCAGCGTTGTTAGTGTGGATTGTTGACAAAACCAAATGGCCAGTAAGAGAGGCTTGCACGGCCACTTGCGCAGTTTCGTCATCTCGAATTTCACCGATCATCATAATGTCTGGGTTTTGGCGAAGAAGGGCACGAAGAGCGGTGGCAAAAGTATAGCCTTCCTTTTCACTTACAGGAGTCTGTAAAATCCCAGGTAGTTGATATTCAATTGGATCTTCCACGGTGATTATTTTTACTTCGGGCTTGTTGAGAAGACTAAGGATACTATAAAGCGTGGTGGTTTTTCCAGATCCAGTCGGACCAGTATTAAGAATGACTCCATTAGGTTTTTTAATCTCACTTATTATTTTTTCCAAATTTTCTTTTCTAATCCCAAGTTTTGTAAGATCTAGTTCTATCGAAGATCCACGAAGAAGGCGCATCACAATTGTTTCACCATAACCGCCGAGAATTATTGAAATACGCACATCAATATTTTTTTCGGTTATTTCCTTAATATCATCATCAAACATTATGCTAAAGCGACTGTCAATCACGCCTTGACGAACTTCTGTTTTTACGCCAGAAAGCATTTTTATTTCTCCTAAAAGTGCTGGATATTCATTGAGTGGAAGTGTGGCAACATTTTGCAAAATTCCATCGATTCGAAATCGTATTTTCACATCATCTTTTTCCGGTTCGATATGAATGTCGCCAACATTAAGAATTGTGGCAGCAGAAAAAATAATTTTATTAATATCCATTGTCTTTGAAGCGCGCAAAACTTCTTCTAATTTTTTGAAATCTACTATATTTTCTTTAGCGCTTGAATAATTTTTTTCTTCGATTAGAATTTTTTTGCCAAGTGTTTGCGACATCAATTTTTCATAAATGCTTTCCAAAAATTCTCCTTGTCCGGTAGCTTCCTCGACTTCATCGATAGAGGTGACACCGCTAATTGCTTTCAAAATCCCGTCTTGAAGCATGGTGATCATACCAGATTCCAAGGCGGCAATGGCCAGATCAGTTTCGCCAGCCATTTCCAAAATTAATTTTTCAATATCTTCATTGATTGTGAGAACTTCAAAAATTCCAATTCGCCCCTTGTATCCCAATCCACTGCATTTTGGACAGCCTTTTGGCCGATAAAGTTTTTCGATATTTTTTGGAATTTCTATTTTGGATTTCGGGGAGATAATTGAAAGAATTTTTTGAATGGATTCAATTGATTCCTTAGCGGGAACATAACTTTCTTTGCAGTCACAAAGTTTTCGCACCAAACGCTGACCGATTATGGCATTAATTGCAGGGGACATCAAAGTTGGCTTCACTCCAAGCTCAACGAGCCGTGGAATAGTTCCGATAGCATTATTAGTGTGGAGTGAAGATAAAACTAAATGTCCAGTGAGAGAGGAATTTACCGCAATGTCAGCGGTTTCATCGTCTCGAATTTCACCAACTAAAATTACATCTGGGTCTTGGCGGACGATAGCGCGAAGCCCTTGGGCGAAAGTATAACCCCTTTCTTTTTCTACTTGGGTTTGAGAAATGCCTGATAACTCATATTCAATTGGATCTTCAATAGTGATTATTTTTTTATCCGGTGTATTTAATTTGTTGATGATGGAATAAAGTGTTGTAGTTTTCCCCGATCCAGTTGGTCCGGTGTTCAAAATCATTCCGTTTGGTGCTTGCATTTCTTTTTGGACTATTTCATAAGCCAAGCCCTGAAGTCCTAAATTTTCTACGCTCACCTTGATTGAATCTGGATCGAGAAGTCTCATTACAACTGATTCGCCGAAATTTCCTGGAATAACGGAAACACGAAGGTCAATTTTTTTGTCAGCTAAATTTATTTCGAAAGTTCCATCCTGAGCAATGTCGCGAAGATTGAGTTTCATTCCAGACATTAACTTTATGCGGGAAAGAATAGTGTTAAAAACATTGAGTGGCAAAAAGGCTATGTCCTGAAGCGTTCCGTCAATGCGATACCTAAGACGAAGTTTGTTTTCTTGTGGCTCAATATGAACATCGCTCGCGCCAAGCTTGTAGGCGCCAGCCATCATAATATTCAAAATTTGAGTGGTTGGCAGTTCGCCGATGCGCTGTTTCAGAGTAATAAGATCTTTCATTTCTTTCTCAAATTCGGAAAGTTCTTCTCCGCTAAGATTCAAGCTCATTTGATCCAAAACATCCACAAAAACAATCTGTTTGTATTTTTCAAAAACTCGGTTCAAGTTTGACGCAGAGACAACAAAAATTTTTATCTGCCAGCCTTTTTCTTGCTTGAGTTTTTCCAAGAAATCTGTAGCTTCTTTATTTTCCGGATCAGAGGATATGATTGTAATCACTCTTCCATTTCGATGGATCACTGCTATCCGAAATTTCCGCGCTTCTTCTTCAGAGAGAAGTCGAATATCATCTTTAGAAATTGGGATGAGATTAGTATCGATATAAGGGAGATTAAGCTCGGCAGCCAGTTTTGAAGCTGTTTCTTCTTCCTCTTTTTTTCGGAATTGAGAAAGAATTTTAGCAGTCTTTGTTGTTTCCTGGATCTCATCTTGGTTTTTATTTTGAATTTTAGGTTTGAGAATTTTTATCATTTCCTTACGAATTACGAATTGGTACGAATGTACAAATAAGTAAAAAATTATAATATTATCTTATCATAAAATGATAAATTAAAAAACTGCCTAAATTAAGGCAGTGTAAAATTTTAAGTAGAGATTATTTTATTGCTATATTTTTTATTTTTTCTGCAATGGATTTTCCAGCCTCGATTAGGTTTGAATTTTCAATTTTTATCTCCAAAAATCCGCGCTTAAAATTTTCCGGAAATTCGGAAATTATTTTCTTGGCCGTTTCGGAGTTGGAAATTCTAATCAGGGCTACGGAACTTTGGGGCGTATCATTATAAACAGCCATAAAAATTTGTCCTTCGCTAAAATTTTCTTCGAGTTTTGAAATTATAAGCGACAAATCTTCTATGCTTGATCGGCTTTGCACGAAGTCTTCAACTGTTAGCGCTGACCAAATAAGCTGGCTTTCCTCGTCCCAATTTATTTTTGCCATTGCTCGTCCCCAAAGTTTCAAAATATGAAGCGGATGAGTTTTATACAGGAAGCGTACGATTTCTTGTTGGTCAGCACCTTTGTCCATAAGCGCGGCTGAAGCCGAAAGAGCTTTAGGTGTAGTATTTTTTTTCTGAAAACTGTCAGTTGCGCCGATAAGACCGGTGAGAAGGCAAGTGGCAATTTTTTTATCAATTAATTCTGGATTTATTTCTTCAAAAGTCCGAGCTAAAATTTCAGAAGAAGAGGAAGCGGTGATATCAGTGAGATTGATTTGCCCGAAATTGTCATTATCGCTTTTATGATCAATGTTCACAATTGGCACTTCAAAAAATAAATCCGTATTGTCGAGATAAAGTTTTCCAAGTTTTTCCAAATCCGAGCAACCAATAACGATAGCTAAGTCATATTTGAATTTTGCCAAAATAAAAGAAAAATCGCGCGGATCGATGGAGCCTTTTTCCGGCGTGACCAAGATATTGAAAATATCGCCTTTTTCTTCGTGGCGAACTCGCATAATTTTATTTTGCGCGGTGTTGAATGAAAGCACAAAATCGCGCGCGCCGGAAATTTCCGAAAGTATATTTTGGGGACGCGGAAGAAAAGTAAATTTTTCTGACAAATGGTTAGAGAAAGCGATGGCCGGAAGAATATTCAGCTTTTCTAAAAAATAATAAAGCGCCCAGGCCGAGCCAACAGCATCAGCCGATGGATTTTCTGGAATAAGAATCAAAACTTCTTTGGAAGTTTCCAGAAATTTTTTAAATTGTTCTTGGGAAGATAGGGACATGATAGGTAGCTTTTAGGAATTAGCTGTTAGCTTTTAGTTAGTTTAGTAAAATAGCATCTGAAAAATGTATTGTCAATGCTTAGCAGAAAGAAAAGGGCTGTCCGGATGAAAAACAAGAGGTGTATTTTTATTAATTTGGCTTATTTTAGCCTAAAATAGGCTAATGCGCTTGACTTTTTTGCTATTTGGGTGTATAATACAAAGTTAAAAAATATAGGTTTATTTTTTATCCAAAAACAAAAAACAGTGCTATAAAGGCACAAAAAAGGAGACGACCATGAAAAAAATCACCACAGTTCTTTCAACAATTTTAATGCTCACACTTTCTGTTCCTGCTTTTGCTGGCGACCATAATCGGCATCGTGGTGACCATGCGCTTGAAACGGTTGTTATATTAACCGGCGCTTGGGTGGCATGTGAGACAGTAAATCAACTTTTAAAGGATTCATCTTCAGAAGTGAAAGTATACCACTATGAAGTTCGTGAGCCATCACATGCGTATCGTCATCATGAACGCGAAAGCGACACATATGAAGACGCATACGATGAGCGTATGCGAAGGATGGAAAAAGAGGAGCGGCAAATGCGGGAATTCAATGATCAGCAACGCGGGAACCGCGATGCTGAGCGAGATTTCTATTCTCGCTAAATCCCGCTAAAAGCGGAAAACAAGTGGCCAGATGATTCGTTGAATCATCTGGCTACTTTTATTTTTCTCAAAATCCAGTTAAGATAATATTATGCAAAAAATAACTTATATAACTGAAAATTCTAAACAAACTCAAAAGCTTGGCGAAACTTTAGCCAAGGAATTAAAAGGCGGGGAAATAATCTGCCTTGTCGGTGAGCTTGGCGGAGGAAAGACAACTTTTACGCAAGGTTTTCTCAAAGGCTTGAAAGTCAAAGGGCCATATACAAGCCCAACCTTTCTTGTAATTAAAAATTACAAGAAAGAAATCTCAATTTCCAAATCCCAAATTCCAAATAAATCTCAAAATCCAAAATCTAAAACCTTGCCTACCGGCAGGCAGGTCCAAAATATTTATCACATAGATACTTATAGGATCAATGCGCAAGATATAATAAATCTTGGCTGGGAAGAAATGGTGGCTGATAAAAAAAATATTATTATAATAGAATGGGCGGATAGGATAAAAAAGATAATTCCAAAAAATAGTTTATGGATTGAGTTTAGTTGGGTTGATGAGAAAAAGAGAAAAATAACACTGAAAGACTAAGGGCTAAAACTTAAAACAGGATAAATTATTAGATAATTTAGACCTGTTTTTTTTGTGTCTTTTGTAATATACTAGGAATATGAAAAATAAACCTAAAAAACTCATTCTGATTGACGGCAATGCGATAATTCATCGGTCATATCATGCGCTTCCACCACTTACGACTAAAAGCGGGGAATTGGTCAACGCCGTTTATGGTTTTGCCTCTACCATACTTAGCGTGATTTCAAAATTCAAGCCAGACTATATTTTGGCGACTTTTGATTTGGCCGGACCGACTTTTCGCCACAAGGAATATGCGGATTATAAAGCCACCAGAGTCAAAGTTGATCAGGAACTTTATGACCAAATTCCGCGCGTGAAAGAATTGGTTCGCGCGATGGGAATTCCAATTTATGAGCATGCTGGATTTGAAGCGGACGATGTGATTGGAACGATGGTTAAAAAAACAGAAAATAATTTTGGGGATATTGAAAATATAATTGTGACAGGGGATCTTGATACTGTTCAATTAGTGAGTCCGAAAACTAAAGTTTATACAATGCGCCGGGGGCTCACTGATTCAGTAATATACGATGAGGAGAAAGTTTTTGAAAGATATGGTCTGAAACCGGATCAAATAATTGATTATAAAGGACTTCGTGGTGATCCATCGGACAATATTTTGGGCGTCAAAGGTATCGGCGAAAAAACAGCTTCGGAATTATTACAAAAGTATAAAACGCTGGAAGGAGTTTATGAAAATATTTCTGAAATTAAAGGCACAGTCAAAGAAAAATTGGAACGAGACAAAATGCAGGCCATTCAAAGCAAGCATTTGGCGACAATTCATCAGGAAGTTCCAGTAGAGCTGAATTTAGAAGAAGCCAAGACCCACGAATTCGACAGAGAAAAGCTGGTAAGACTTTTTCAGGAGTTGAATTTTTATTCGCTAATAAAGCGTATTCCGCAAGGCGACTCGAATATTGCGAATGAACACTCGAATGATTCGAATAAAGTAAGTGGTATAAAAGACTTTAAATACGAGTTGGTTAATGAAAAAAATAGCGAAGAATTTCTTAAGATGCTTGGCGAGCAAAAAGAAATTGCCATAAAGTTAAAATTTATTGGGGACAGAATTTTAGAAAAAAAATTAATCGGAATTGCTTTTTCTTGGAAAACCGGAAGAGCAGGTTTTATAGCAGGAATTAGGAATCAGGAATTAGGAATCAGGAATATTTTAGAAAATGGAAATATAAAAAAGATTGGATATGATCTCAAGAGTGACATTGAAATATTGAAACAAAATGGAATAAATTTGAAAGGAGAATTATATGATGTAATGCTCTCGGCTTATGTGTTGAATCCTGGAGCGAAAATGGAATTTTCAAGATTAGTCTTGGAGCAATTGGGCGAGGAAATGGCAGAAGAAAAAAAGAAAGGACAGCTGGGACTTCAAATGGAAACTGAAAAAGAAATTTCAGAGAAAGAATGCCGGAATGCAGATTATATTTTTAAGCTTAAGGAAATTTTTTCTGAAAAGATTTCAAAGATATCAGAAGAACAAAAAAGCGAAAATAATTTAGAAAATATATTAAATAAAGTCGAAATTCCGCTGGTCAAAATTTTGGCAGAAATGGAAATAGCGGGCGTGAAATTGAACACGCTTATATTTGAAGGCATCGCGGAAAAAATAAATGGACGCGTAAAAAATTTAGAAAAAAATATTTATGAACTCGCTGGCGAGGAGTTTAATATTAATTCTCCAAAACAATTGAAAGAAATTCTTTTTGAGAAATTAAAAATCTCGACGGATAATATCAAAAAAGGCAAGACTGGTTTTTCTACCGCTTCATCGGAACTGGAGAAATTAAAAGGGGAATATAAAATTGCCGAAAAAATTGAAGAGTATCGCGAAGTTTTCAAACTGAAAACTACATATTTAGATGCCCTTCCGCTACTCGTGGATAAAAATTCTCGGATTCACACGACTTTCAATCAAGCGGTGACAGCCACTGGACGGTTGTCTTCTTCTGATCCAAATTTGCAAAATATTCCCATTCGAACTGATCTTGGACAGCTTCTTCGCGTGGCTTTTGAAGCGGAAGAAGGCTATAAACTTGTCAGCGCTGACTATTCGCAAATTGATCTTCGCGCGGTGGCGCATGTATCAGGCGACAAAAAAATGATTGAACTTTTTCATGCGGGTCATGATATTCACACGGCTACAGCTTCAGAAATAAATAAAGTTTCATTTTCTCAAGTGACGCAAAAAATGAGAAGTTCGGCTAAGGCTTTGAATTTCGGAGTGATTTATGGTATGAGCGTATTTGGTTTTTCCGCTTCGGCTGGAATTTCCCGAGACGACGCCAAAAAATTTATTGATGCTTATTTTGAAAAATTCACCGGCGTGGCGGAATATATGAAATCAACTAAGGAATTTGCGAAAATCAATGGCTATGTCGAAACTGAAATGGGACGCCGGCGTTATATTCCAGAAATTAATTCACCAAATTTTATGGTGCAAAATGCGGCCGAACGGATGGCGATTAATATGCCGATTCAAGGCATGTCAGCGGACATTGTGAAGCTAGCAATGATAAAAGTTCATGAGGAATTTTTTAGAAGCTCAACTTCTTTCGACCAAAACGACCGAGAGAAGTTGAGCTTCCAGCCGGGCGATGTAAAAATAATTCTGCAAGTGCATGACGAAATAATTTTGGAAGTTAAAGAGACATTAGCCGAAGAAGTCGGAAAGAAAGTCAAAGAAATTATGGAAGGTGTTTATAAACTCAAAGTTCCGCTGGTGGTGGATGTGAAGATTGGGGATAATTGGGGAGAAATATAATCTTTCCTAAAGCGAAGCTTTAGGAAGCACTGACAATAATAAAACGGCTTTGGATTTTTCCAAGGCCGTTTTTGCTTGTTAGTTTAAATTGCTTGCTTTTGGATTACTTTTTCCCATTCAAGTTTTTGATGTATTTTAACTATGTCGCTTTCTTGCATGCTAACAATTACTCCGTAATGGGCAAAAAACTTGCCCATATCCTTGACTTGGATCGTGCCACTACAATCGATCCAGATAAACGCATTCTTCTCTCTCCTGAATAGTGTATGCGCAAACATATAGTAGGCTGTTACATGTTCAAATTCTTTTCCTTCAAAACCTGATCCAAGTCCTCTATTTCTGTAGAGAGCCAGCTTTTCCGACCATTCCATTCTCAGCCATAGATAGGCCTCGAGTGAATCAATCAATCTAGCTGATGTTCCAAACCTCTCGTTGAATGTTTCCACAATTCCAAGGGCATTGTTCATATTAATGTTTACTCCTGAGTCTGTTTTAATACGATAAAGCGTCACCCTTTTTCCCTGGCATTTTCCTGCATCTAATATATCCAGTACATTCCCAAAATAGCACCACTTATTTAAATTTATAATCCAATAAATAAAGGACGCAACACCAATGGCAAGCATTACTCCAACGGCAATATAATAGAAATAGTTCATAGTTAACCTCCTGTTTTATGATTTTAAAGATCTTGCTCATCCCAATGATGAACCGAGAATGATAGAAGAAACGGGGAATAATGTCAAACTGTTGACAAATTTTGACAAAAGAGTATAATTTAGGGTATGAATACATATTTAAATGACAATGAAAAAAAGGTTTTGGCGAGTTTGTATAATTTGGAAGACGGAGCAGTAAATAAGATTGCCAAAGAAACTCTCATAAATAGAACGACCCTCTATCCTATTTTGGAAAAGCTGGCTGAAAAGGGCTTGGTTTCCAAGATTAAAGCAGAAGGAAAAATTCGATTTCAGCCGATTTCCAAGGAAGAATTTAGTTTGTGGGCGGAAAGGAAAGAGAAAGAATTGAAAGAAAATAATAAAGAACTTTTATGCTGGATTGATCGACAAGGCGAAAACAAAAAAACCTCCCTAGCTTCAGAGATAAAATATTTTGAAGGAATGGAAGGAATAAAAAGTTTATATGCTGATACTTGGCGAGAGAACAGGGAAAAGATAATTTATGCTATTACTGATTACAAAAGCGCTTATGAAAATATGGGTAATTTTTTCCGGAAAGATTATTTTCCAGCCAGAATTGGGCACGGGGTCTGGATAAAAAACCTAATTCCGGAAAGTCCGGAGGGGAGAAAAGATTTAAAAACTGCCAAAGAAATGCTTCGCGAAATGAAATTTATCAAACTCTTTCGCGATTTGGATATTGAAGTTAATATTTATAACGATAAAATAGCAATCGTAGCTTTTGACAAGAAAAATCCATCGGGTGTTATTATTAAAAATGAAAAAATCGCCGAAGCGATGAAAAATATTTTTGAATATTTGTGGAAAACAGCGAAATAATATAATCTTTTAATGTAAATTATTAAATTTTTTTATGCCAGAATTACCTGAAGTGGAAACTGT
The DNA here is from genome assembly GCA_022709735.1 of Patescibacteria group bacterium. Lineage (GTDB taxonomy): Bacteria > Patescibacteriota > Minisyncoccia > Moranbacterales > UBA2206 > UBA2206. The sequence continues at coordinate 162,377 of JAKLIG010000002.1, forward strand.
CGTTAGCGACTTAAATAAAAAAATCAAAGGCGATATGATCGCTTCTTTTTGGAGTGAATGGGGGAAAGCAATTAAGGGCAAAAGCATAGAAACTTTTAAAAAAGAAATTAAGAATAGAAAAATTTTAGGCGCGAGAAGGATTGGAAAAAATATTTTTATTGATTTATCCGGCGGAAAAACTTTATATATACATTTGAAGATGACAGGACATCTTTTGGTAAAGAAGAAAGAAGAAAGAAGTAAGAATAAAGAAAAATCAGATTATTTTTCTGACAGGGTTAATCAGTATATTAGGCATAAATTTTTTCTTAAATCCGGGCGGACGCTGGAATTTTCGGATTTGAGGAAATTCGGGAAAATTGTTTTGGATTCAACGGAAAAGATAAATAATCTCAAAGAAATAAAAGCGCTAGGAGTTGATGCGCTGGATCCAAAATTTACTTTTCAAAAATTTCAAGAAATTTTGAGAAAAAAATCAAGCGCCAAAATTGGAATAATCCTTATGGATCAAGATCTGATTGCGGGTATTGGAAATATTTATCGAAGCGAAATTCTATATGATGCGGGAATTTTGCCGGAAAGAATTATAAAATCAATTTCAGAAAAAGATTTGAGAAAAATTTACGATGCAACCAAAAAAATCTTGAAAAAAGCCATAAAAATGCGGGGAACATCGGACAGTGATTACCGCGATACTTCCGGTGCGCCGGGAAATTTTCAAAAAATTTTAGCTGTGTATAATCGGGAGAAGCGAGGATGCAAAAGGTGTGATACAATAATTCAGAGAAAAGTACTAGGGCAAAGAAGCGTGTTTATTTGTTCCAAGTGTCAAAAATAAATTTAATTTACGAACTACGAAAATAATACGAAATACTAAAATACGAAAAAATGTTTCGTATTTCGCTCATTTCATATTTCGTAAAACATAAACATGAACAAGAAACAAAAAATAATCATTGCTATTCTGATAATAGCAATCGTAGCAGGAGGATTCTATTTCCTCAAGAAAAATAGTTCTACTAAGGTGAAGCAAATAGATTTGGAAAAAGTTCAACAGAATGCTGGTCCGGCGAACACTGGTCCCGTGAGTCCAATTTCTGGAATAAGTTGTGATAATTGGAATCGCCGTCCAGTAGCAGTTATGCAACCATCTGATGTGCAGGCTCGTCCAGCCGCCGGATTTTCCGAGGCTGATATGGTAGTTGAAATGCCAGCGTATACTTCATCAGTTACGCGTCTTATGGGAGTTTATGTTTGCAATATTCCCAAAGAAATCGGAGCGATTAGAAGTTCCCGTCATGACTACATTGCTATCGCTAAAGGGCTAGATGCATTTTTTATTCATTGGGGTGGTTCGCATTTTGCGCTTGATCTTTTAGGAAAAAATATTATAGATAGAATTGATTGTATGACAACCAGTTATTGCGGAAGATGGCCAGTTTCCGGAAAGATGAGATTGGAAGACACCGGGCACATCACCGGAGAAAAAGTTTTGGAAGCGATGAAAAACTTGAACCTTAGAATGGAAAGCAATTTTTCCGGTTACCCTCATCAGGATGAAGTGCCAATTGATCAACGGCCAAGCGGAGGACACCTTCAAGTATCTTTTGCTAATCCTTATGATGCCCAGTATGATTATGATAAAAATTCCAACTCGTATCTTAGGGTTTGGGGAGGAGAAAATGATACCGATCGGAATAATAATCAGAGATTGGCTCCAAAAAATATAGCGGTGATTTTTGCCAAATCAGAACAAATAGTTAATACAAAAGATTATAAGGGTCTTGGACTTTCTGATCCTTGGGAAGGCGTGGAGGCTGTGAAAAATACCGGAGTAGAAAGTATTAGCGGACGATACAATAATGTTGAGATTGGTGATCCTTGGTATGATGAAACTGACAATGGACCAGCAAAATATTATTTCAATGGAAAAGAATATAGTGGTACTTGGAAAAAAGACAAAGCGAAAATTGACAGTAAGATGTTTTTCTATAATGAAAGTGGTCAGGAAATACGATTTGTTCCGGGACAAATTTGGTTGGAAATTTTGGAGCCCGGGCAGACGCTTAAATGGGAACCAGTTAATTAAGAAGTAAGAATAAAGAAGTAAAATGATTATTTTTCTCTTTGGCGAAGACTCTTTCCGGTCTTCCCAAAAAGTGCTTGAAATAAAAAAGAAATTTCTATCTACTGACAAGTCCGGCTCTGGCTTGTCAGTTTTTGACTGTGAAAATGAGAAAGAAGAGGCGAGAAAAATTATTAATGCCATAAATACATCAAATCTTTTAGCTCCAAAGAGGCTAGTTATTTCCAGAAATTTAATTTCAAAATCAACTGACGATGAACAAAAGAAAATATTAGAATTTTTGAAAAGCAAAAAGAAACTTAGTGAAGATAAGGATGCAGTCTTGATTTTTTGGGAAGGAGAAATGCCGAGAAAAAATAATGCGCTGTATAAATTTTTGGATTCCAAAAAGGGTGAAGTTAAAAGTCAGAATTTTGAAAAACTAGCTGGAATAAAATTGGAAGCCTGGGCGCTGAAAACAATAAAAGAAATTAATCCGGAAGCGAAAATTTCAAAAATATCTCTTTCTAAGCTTATCGCTTTTTGCGCGGAGGATAATTTTTTGCTATTTCAGGAAATTCAAAAGCTTGTGTCTTATGCCGACAAAGAAATGATTAGCGAAAAAGATGTTGACCTTCTGGTGAAAACTAATTTAAACAGTAATATTTTTCAAATGGTGGATGCAATTGGGGCGAATAATAAAAAAGAAGCGCTCGCGCTTTTCCACAATCATTTGCAAAAAGGCGACGATCCTTTTTATTTATTATCAATGTTTTTCTATCAATTTAGAAATATGCTCAAAGTGGCTGATTTATATGACCGTGGTACAAGATCAGAATATGAAATTGCGCGCGTCGCCAAGCTTCACCCATTTGTGGTCAAGAAAACCTTGTCCCAAATGCGAAATTTTGATTTTTCCAAACTCAAAAATATCTACAACAAACTTTCAAAGCTGGATACGGCTGTTAAGACGGGGAAGATTGAAATAAAACTGGCGATGGACAAGTTTATAGCGGAATTATAATTGTACTTTTTCTCGCCGTGAGAAAAAGTACCAAAAAGAACTCTCAGCCCAATTTTGTCTCTGACAAATTTTCAGCTGGCTCGCTAAAATTTATGTTCCGCTTCGCTCCATAATAAATTTTTTAACGCTCGCCAGTTTCAATTTGCCTGCCTGCCGGTAGGCAGGTATCATCGCCAAAATAGGCTGAATGAAAATTAGAAAAATAAAATTTACAGCGAAGGGAGCAGAAAAGTTGAGCTTTAATGGGAAGCCTAAGATTTTCAAAAAGCTCAACTTTAATGAAGCGCAATTTTTTCAAAATAAAAACACTCCCTTTGCAGGGAGTGTTTATTTTTACAGAATATTATTTTTTCGCGGCATTCTTTACTTGCTTATTAAGTCTAGATTTCATTCGGGCGACGGCGTTTTTGGTGAGAACTTTCTTTTGAGCGGCCTTGTCCAAAGCTTGAATAGATTTCTTGAGATATTCCTGGGCTTTGTCAATTTCTCCGCCAGCGAGCGCTGATTTTGTGATTTTTATCGCGCTTCGAAATTGCCCTTTAATCTTGTTATTTTTCAGGGTTTTTCTTTTTGTCACCCGCATATACTTTTTAGCAGCTTTGATGATTGGCATGAAAATGAATCGCGAATCGACTCTAATTTTTCTCGAATTATCTCAAATTCGTGAAGATTAGTGTTAAATTCGTGCAGATTAGTGATTTAGATACTTACTATTTTTAGCATAGCGTGAGAGTTTTGGCAAGAGCTTAGTTAAGTGGTAAAATAAGACTATGATTGCAAAACTCAAGGGGAAAATTGAATATCTTAAAAATAACTATGCCGTAGTGGATGTGAATAATATTGGATATAAGGTATATTTATCAGCTTATACTTTTGGAAAAGTCGCCGGAATGCCAGAGGTCGATTTGTTTATCCATACTTATGTTCGCGAAGATACGCTCGCACTTTATGGTTTTTTGACGCAGGAGGAGCTCGAAATGTTTGAACTTTTGATTTCCATTTCTGGCATTGGCCCAAAAGCCGGCATGGGAATTCTTTCTATTGCTACGCCGAAAACTATTCGAACGGCAATACTCAACGAAGACCCGTCAATTCTCACCAAAGTTTCCGGCATTGGAAAAAAAACTGCCGAACGAGTTATACTTGAGCTTCAAAATAAAGTCGCTGATCTGACAACCAGCGAAAAGGATGAAGTTTCAGTGGATGCCGATGCGCTTGAAGCGCTGATTTCAATGGGCTACACTATCACGGAAGCGCGGGACGCTTTGAAAGCCGTGCCGAAAGACGTGAAGGACGTTGGTCAGAGAGTCAAAGAAGCGCTGAAAGTTCTCGGGAAAAGATAAATTATGCGAGTGTAGTATAGTGGCAATACGCGACCTTCCCAAGGTTGAATCGTGGGTCCGATTCCCATCACTCGCTCAAGGTAATTAAGGGTTCCTTGTCCGCCTTTGGCGGAGACTCCCGTTACCCGCTCATTTCATAATTAATAAATAAAAAAATGGAAAATGATATTAATAATCAAGAAATAAAAAAAGAATATAATCCAAATTCTGTTTTTGAAAAACAATTATCTGATTCAAATATAGTTATTTCTAATCCATCAGAGAAAAATAATAGTTTTAACTCAAAGAAAAAAATTATAGTTGCTATTATAATTGCTATACCGGTCATCACACTTGCTTTAATTGGATTTAAAGTTTATTCTGATTTAAAAAATCAAAGGGAAAAAACTAATGAATTTGTTCAAAAACAAATAGAAAAACAATCGCCTGATTATAAGGTGCAAAATAATGTAGATGATTTATCAAGTTATTCAAATGAACTCAAAGCTTGTTTTAAGGAGTGTTTAAAAATACCTGCTGCAGCTCAACAATCTTGTAATAATGGTTGTTGGTTAGAAGAAGCTAGGAGGATTCAGGATATGTCGCTTTGTTTGAAATGGAAGGTCGAAACTGATATTGTTGGTTCTCAAGCGATTTGCCAAATGGAAGTTGCTATTGCTTCGGGAAATTTGGACAATTGCGAAAAGATACAAAGTTCAAACAAAGATGATACTTATTTTAAAAAATATAAATGTTATGAGGAAATAGCCAAAGCGAAAAAAGACACATCAATTTGCGAGAAAATACCAAGAGATTATTTATTAGGAAGTATGTATAACGATTGTATAAAATAGAAAAATTTATAAAAATAAAATGGATGATAATAAAAAAATCTGGCCTACTTTATTTTCTTGGGGATATTTTTTACTTTCTTTGATTATCTCATCATTTGTCCCAGAAGTAGGACAGGCTTTTTCAAACTTTACAATTATTAAAAAGTTCAGAGAAGCATATGCTTTTGATTATCGTGCAACATTGATGATTTTCGGCTCTCTTATTTTTATTTTTGCACTTATGTACTTAATTGATTTTCTCAGGAAGAAATACTTAAATTATTCACCCCCACCTGATACAACGGAAAAACAATTAAAATCGGGGCTATATTCATTTTGGCTTATACTAGAAATGTGGAGAATATATGCAGTTATTATAGGAACTATAATTTTGATAGCCAGTCTTTTTAAGCTCAATATGTCTTCTTTATTAGAGCACCTTAAGTTTGAATTATTTATTGATAAGCTTTAATTGGCAACAATCTCAGTTCTAACTAAATGAACTAAAGAGCTCATGGATAGCAATTTTCTTCAATCAAAAGAATGGCGGGGATTTCAGGAGGTGGTGGGGCGAAAGACGTCTTGTATTGATAGTGAAAATTTTTCTGCCAGTATAATTGAACATAATCTTCCAATTGTTGGAAAGTATTTTTATATTCCGAAAGGACCAATTATAGAAAATCAAAATGCAAATCTCAAAAATAAAAATGACAATGCAAAATTAAAAAATAATTTAAATGAATTAATAGATTTGGCGGAAAAAGAAAAAGCGGGATGGATTAGGATTGAGCCGGAGAATGAGGAAATTTTGGAAATGATTAAAAAAAATATAAAAAATAAAATAACTAAGGCTCCGCATGAAATGCAACCGAGAGAAAGTCTAATTCTTGATATTACAAAAACCGAAGAAGAATTATTGGCAGAGATGAAAAGTAAAACTCGATATAACATTAAAGTTGCTGAAAAACATGGAGTAAAGATTAAGAAACAAGAAAAAAGCGAGGAATATATCGAAGAATTTTTGAGGCTAACAAAAATAATGGCCAAAAGACAAGGAATCGAAACGCACAGTGGAGAATATTATCAAAAAATGTTTGAGATAATTCCGGGCGATGTTATTAAATTATATGTGGCGGAATATAAAAATAGAGTAATCGCCGCGAATATTATGATATTCTTTGGCGACACTGCGACTTATCTTCACGGCGCATCGGATGACCAGTATAGAAATGTTATGGCGCCGTATCTTCTTCAGTGGCAAGCGATAAAAGATGCGAAAGCTGAAGGATTTAAAAAATATGATTTCTTTGGAGTGAAAGTTAAAAACAAGTCTGGAAAATCCTGGGAAGGAATAACCAGATTTAAGACTGGATTTTCTCCAAGCACAGATCCTATTGAATTTCCGGGCTGTTATGATATAGTGATTAATCCAATAAAATATTGGGTATATAGAATAATTCAGAAAACAAAGAGTTTTGTAAGATAATTTTTATGAAAAAGTTGGTCCCACAATCCATCAAAAATATCTATCATCTTTTCCAAGCCGTCTTGGCTAATTTGATTTATGGCTTTCCTTCAAAAAATATAAAAGTTATTGGAGTAACAGGAACAAATGGCAAGACTACGACTGTGCAGATGATCACAAAGATTCTGGAAGAATCGGAGAAGAAAGTTGCCATGGCGTCAACGATCAATTTTAAGCTAGGTGAAAAAGAATGGGTAAATGCAACAAAATTTACCACTCTCTCCAGTTTCAAAGTACAGAAATTTATTAAAGAGGCGGTTAAAACTGGTTGCGAATATTTAGTTTTAGAAACTTCTTCCCATTCATTAGATCAATTCAGAACTTGGGGAATAAAATATGACACGGCTGTTATTACAAATATAACTCGCGAGCATTTGGACTATCACAAAACGATGGAAGAATATCGCCGAGCTAAATTGAAATTATTTAAAAATGCGAGAGTAGTAGTGGTTAATTTGGATATGGAAAAGCCGCAAAATTTTATTAAATTTGGTGAAGAGAATATTTTCGGATACACTATGGAAAATCAAAAATCAAAAATCAAAAATCAAAATGACAATATAAAATTTAAAATTATTCAAGCCAAAGATATTGAATTAGGAATTGATTATGCTAAATACAAAATATCCGCCCAAGGCGGACCAGCCTTTGGCTGGCAAGATACAAACTTCAGGCTTAATTTGCTTGGCAAATTTAATATTGAAAACGCTTTGGCAGGGACCTGTGTTGGCTTGGCCTATGGAATTTCTTTAGAAACAATAAAAAACGCGCTTGAAAAAATTAAAGGCGTGCCGGGAAGAATGGAGCGAGTGCCAAACGATGAAGGAATTGAAATTATTATTGATTATGCGGTGACGCCAGATAGCTTGGAAAAGGTGTATAGTCTTATTTCTCAAAGTAAAAAAGAAAATGCAAAAATTATTTCAGTCTTTGGTTCTTGCGGAGAGCGTGATCGTGGGAAGCGGCCAATTATGGGCGAAATTGTTTCGCGCTATGCGGATTATATAATTCTCACTAACGAAGATCCGTACGGAGAAGATCCAGAACAAATAATTGGGGAAGTTGAATCAGGAATTAAGAAGCATGAATTAGGAAAAAATTACTGGATAATTATGGATAGAAGAGAAGCAATTAAAAAGGCCTTGCAAATTGCAAAGCCTGGAGATATTTTTGTGATTACTGGAAAAGGAGCGGAAGAGGTTATGGCAATCGGCGAAAAAAGAATTCCGTGGAATGAAAAAAAAGTTATCCAAGAAGTCTTGCAAGAATTAGTGTAAGGATAAAACCTAAAATTCCGCCAACAATCACTTCACTGATTCGATGTCCCATTCTTTCATGAAGACGAGGAAATTGCTCGTCTTTTATATTTAGTTGTCGAATAAGCATATTTAGATATCTTCCTTGATCACCCATATACATTCTAAGGCGCGCGGCGTCATCAATAACGATGACGGCAAGAGCGATTGCAACTGCAAAAGCTCCAGAGCTTAGGCCTTCATAATATCCGACAGAAGTTACGAGAGACACTATGAATCCAGTGTGAGCAGATGGCATATGGCCGTGCGTCATGGCATAACCGATATTCCAGCCGTGCTTTATTGAATAGACAATAAATTTTATCACCTGAACGATGCACCCGATGGCTATCGGGATTAGAAAAATGTAGTAAGGTTTTATTGGATCTAATATGTCCATAGATTTGAGATTAATTTTTTATGTTTTAATTATAGCATATTTTTGCTATTTTACACATCAAGCGAAAAGCGGTATAATAAAAAAGTAATTATTAAGTAAAAAATATGATAGGAGTATTAATTTTAATTGGTGTTATAGCAATAATTGTGATTGCAATAATCACAATGTATAACGGTCTTATTACTCTAAAAAATAGAGTGGATGAAGCATGGAGTGACATCGATGTCCAGCTAAAAAGGCGCTATGATTTGATTCCGAATTTAATAAATACAGTCAAAGGTTATGCGGCGCACGAAAAAGAAGTTTTTGAAAAGGTGACGCAGGCGCGGACCCAGGCAATGAATGCCGGATCAACAGAGGAGAAAGCTCAAGCGGAAAATATGCTTAGCGGAACTCTAAAATCATTGTTTGCAGTTTCAGAAAACTATCCAGACCTTAAGGCGAATCAAAATTTCTTGGAACTTCAAAGAGAACTTTCTGATACGGAAGACAAAATTATGGCTAGCCGTCGATTTTACAACGGCAATGTTCGCGATTTCAATACTAAGCTTCAAGTTTTTCCAACCAATATGATTGCCGGAATGCTGAAATTTAGCGCGCGGGAATTTTTTGAGGCGGATGAAAAAGAAAAAGAAGCGGTGAAGGTGGAATTCTAGTTTTCCATTTAAAATAAAAAATTTTTAAAATAAAAAAATGGAAATAAAAATAAGTAAAAAGGAGATTATCGGAGCCATACTGATTGTTTTTTCAGTTGGCTCTTTGTTTTATGGCGCTTATTATTTTGGTCGGAAAGAAGCGGGGAAAAAATATGCCCAAAATTCTGACACTGTAAATAAATCAGCGGTTAATGCTAATAATGTAAATCAAAGCGAAACTGGCGTAGTTGATTTGGCCAGCGATACAATTAAAAAAGGCTGGATAAAATGGCAAGAACCGCAAGATTTGGGCGATATTGGCCTAACTCTCAAAGAACTTTATACTGGCGCAGGCAATGATACGGTCAATTCAGAAGGAGTGAAATATTTGAAAGTTGGGGCAGTAGAAAAAGGCAAATATGCGACTGCAGAAATTTTAGATGTTGTTTCTTGGGTTTATGAAGGGCCAGGGCTTTCAAGCCCGAGCATTCTTCGAGTGTTGAAATTGAATGGTGAATTTATTTTTCTGACTAAAAATATTGAAAATTTTGATGAATACACCAATGATTTCATCAAAACTTATTTTTTCTCCGGTTCGGCAGTCAAAAAAATAAACAATGAAATTGTGATTGAAGAATTGGTTTATCCAAAAGAATTAAGAGGAGAGAATGAAAGGCAAAATTTCGTGCGCAATGATTATGAAAATAGTTTTTTTGTTGGAGACAAGCTGAAACCAGTTTTTGTCCATTCACAATTTGGGCAGGTTTGGACAACAGATGAGAAAAAAAATATAAATCCAGAAGTATCTGCATTCGAACTTAATAGCCATTTGGGTTATCTGATGGGGGAAAGAAAAAAAGTTTATCAAGATATTTTTGGCAGATACGGATTTTATCTGAAAGCGCCAGATGGAACGGCGGTTAGCTATAAATCAGTAATAGATATTTTTGAAAAACAAGAAAGATTTTCCAAGCTTCAAGCAACTTGGAATAATGGCAAAGTAAATGAGGCAGAATATGAAATTAATCCGAGTGGTTGCGGTGCTGGCGATTATGTTTATAATGAAACGCTAAATGTCGATGTGGAAAAAAATTTAGTGCTAGTTGGAAAATCACAAAAGGGGGATAATCTTTATGGTTATAAAGACGCGACACTCGCAGGATTTTCCAAACTTTACAATGATATTTATTGGACAAAAGATGGCAAGAAAAAAACAGCCGAAGAGTTTTTAAAAATAAATCCTAAGGTTTTTTGGGTGGATCCATACGGCCGAACATTGGCATTTTATCGAGCTGATATTATCAGTCCAGCAGAGTGTGGTAAGCCGGTAATCTATCTTTATCCGGAAAATGACAAAAATGTTCATGTCGAAGTGGCGCCAGGCAATGGTTTGAGCTTCACTGATCCGCAGTATAAAAATGGCTGGAATGTGTTGGCTCGCAAAAATGGAGAGTTAGTAAATACAGAAGATGGAAAAACTTATCCATATCTTTTTTGGGAAGGCGCGGGCGATGTCTATTATGAAACTCCGACGCAAGGATTTGTGGTAGCGAAAAATGACTTGAATTCTTTTTTGGATGAAAAATTAGCCAAGCTTGGCTTGATTTCCCAAGAAATTTCTGATTTCAAGGAATTTTGGATTCCTGAAATGAAAAAAGAAAATAAGCCATATTATTTTGTGACATTTTTGTCAAAAAGATACATTGATTCTTTAGCGCCACTTTCCATTTCGCCTGCACCGGATACTATTATTCGCGTTATGATGGATTTTAAGGGCTTGGAAAAACCAGAAAAGGTGTTTGAGTTAAAAATAAATACACCCGAGCGAAAAGGATTTACGGTCGTTGAATGGGGAGGAATGCTTAAGTAAGATATGAAAAAAAGAAAAGTTTTAATTTTTATCGCGGTTATCTTTATTCTTTTTTTTGGAATTTTTAGAGCAACAAAATTAGGCACAAGTAACAAAAAAGTTTATTTTGAAACGGCTTCTCATGCGGAGGCCGTTTCTTTGATTGTCCCGCACCATTTAGTGGCGGAAGAATTAATTGACGAAGCTTTTGCTTTGACGGCGCAAAAAAATAAAGCCGTCAAAATTGACAGAGCTATTCTTATTAGTCCAAACCATTTTAATTTGGGGCATGGCTGGGTGAATCTAAGTGACGAAAATTGGGAGACAAAAAATGGGAAAATTGAAGTGGATGTGCTAGGTCTGGAAAAAATAAAAAATATTGAAGGGTTAAATGTTGAAAATGAAGCTTTTCAAAAAGAGCATGGGGTTGAAAATATTATGCCATTTATTGCCAGATATTTTCCTGAAACTAAAGTCATTCCACTTATGGTAAAAGACGGCTTTCCCCTAGAAAAATCAGAAAAATTAGCGGATGATTTAGCGAAAAATTTTCCTCAAAACACGCTGATTATTTTGTCATCCGATTTTTCTCATGAATTGGAAAAAAATATGGCCAAGTTTCATAATCAAAAAACTATTGAAGTAATTAGGAATAAAGAATATAAGAAGATTGGAAATTTAGATACTGATTGTGCGCCGGGGCTTGTGATTTCGACAAAATATGCGCAAAATTTGGGGTATGAAAATTTTGAATTGTTTGGAGATTCCAACTCCTCGGAAATTTATGGCAAGAATTTTATCGGGGAAACAACGAGCTATATCACGGGAATTTTTTCGGAAGGGAAACAAATAAATCAAATCAAGGCAGTGCAACTGATGTTTTTTGGCGATTGGATGCTAGACAGAAACAATCGAATGCTATCTGAAAAAAACAGTGCTCCATGGCTAAGTGAAAAATTGCGCCGGATTTTTTGGAGCCAGGATGAAAATATTTTGAATTTAGAAGGAACGATAACAGACAAGCCTTCGGTTTCGGTCGGGACTAATGAAACTCAAAAGGGTCATTTTCTGTTTACTTTTTCACCGGAAAAAACCAAAACTTTTTTGGCAGAGAATAAAATTGGCCTAGTAAGTCTTGGCAATAACCATAGCTTGAATTTTGGGCCAGATGGACTGGTAGAGACGAAAAATAATCTCAAAAATTTTGGCGTTGAATATTTTGGTGATCCTACGAATGAAAATAATTTTTTGATTAAAGATATCAATGGGCAAAAAATCGGCTTTGTGAATTATAATCAATTTTTTGGTCCGGATGAAGAAAAAACTGTTGAGAATATAAAAGAGACAAAAAAGCGCTCGGAGTTTGTAGTAGTTTATACTCATTGGGGGACCGAGTATCAATTATCAGAAAATGAAAAACAAAAAAAGTTAGCGCATCAATTTATCGATAGTGGGGCGGATTTGATTATCGGGTCGCATCCGCATGTAGTGGAGCCAATTGAAATTTATCAAAACAAAGCGATTTTTTATTCGCTGGGAAATTTTATTTTTGACCAATATTTCAGCGAAGATGTGAAAACTCGGCTAGCGGTGGCGGTTTCAATTTCAAAAGAAAAAACAGAATTTGTTCTAGAACCACTTTATACCCAAAAAAACGGGCAAGTGATCTTGGCGGAGGAAATAAAAAGAAATGAATTACTAGATAGAATAGCAGAGAACAGCACAGTTTCTAGCGAAATTAAAGAAGGCCTGAAATCAGGACATTTTCAGATAAAAAATAATTAGTGTATAATTTATTTATGAGCACGCTTTATACTCAAGCTGACAAGAATACCCGCCTAACCTGGATTTATATCACCGGATTTTTGATTTTTGTCATTGGCGTGGGTTATGTTTTTGCCGGAGCGATGAATAATAGCGTGATTTTATACATTGCAGTAATCTTCTCTGTTGTGATGAGTTTTGCATCATACTGGTGGAGCGATAAAATTGTTCTGGCGATGTCGAGCGCAAAAGAATTGAAGCATGAAGACAACCCGCAAATTTATCATCTTGTTGAAAATCTTTGCATCACGGCGGGACTTCCAATTCCAAAAATTTATATAATTCAAGACACCGCGATGAATGCTTTCGCGACGGGAAGAGATCCGGCGCACGGCGTAATTTGTCTCACAACCGGTATAATTTCCCGCCTAGAAAAAACGGAACTCGAAGGCGTGATTGCGCACGAGCTTTCGCACATCGGGAATCGCGATATTTTGCTTTCTACGGTGGTTGTAATTTTAGTTGGATTTGTCACACTTCTAGCGGATTGGTTTCGTCACTGGGCTTTTTTTGGAAAAAAAGGGTCGGACAGCGAAGGCGGAGGACAGCTTAGAATGATTCTTATAATTTTAGCAATAGTTCTTTCAATCCTGGCGCCGATTGCGGCGACGCTAATGCAACTCGCGATTTCTCGAAAAAGAGAATTTCTAGCCGATGCTGATGGAGCGCTACTCACTCGCTATCCCGAAGGACTGGCTAATGCACTTTCAAAAATTTCTACTGATACTGAACCGCTGGAAGCCGCCAATCGCGCCACGGCCCATCTTTTTATTGCCAATCCTTTCAAAGGCAAAAAAGTAATGAAATTTTTTATGACCCACCCACCAATCGAAGAGAGAATAAAGGCGCTAAAAGGGATGAATGTTTAATCAGATAAATAATTATTTTTATTTTATTTTGAAATAGGTAGGCGGGCAGGCCCACCCACCAATCGAGGAGAGAATAAAAGCGCTTCGAGACATGAATGTCTAACATTAAAAAAATATGCTAGTATATAGTTAAGGAGAAAGTTATTTCTTAAATATAAAAATAGATTGGAGGTGCACTATGGAAGAACAAAAAAAAGAAGAACAAACAACAGGAGAAGAATCCAAAAAAGCTGATCTTAAGGAAAGCGCAAATAAGCTGGAAGCATTGTTGGATGAGTATATGGTCAAAAAAGCGCCGTTTGCTTTGCCAACGGGAGTCAAGGAATTTATCGTAGCTGTAGCGCCATATTTGACTATTATTTTCGCTATTATGGCTATTCCGATTATTTTAGCAGCTTTGGGCCTTTCCGCTTTTCTTACCCCATTTGCAATGCTCGGAGGATTCGGATATGGACTTGGGTGGGGATTTGGCATGATTGTTTCGCTAGTTGTGGCGGTTATCACGCTAGTTATGGAATTAATGGCAGTGCCGGGAATGTTCAAAAGAAAGAAAAGCGCCTGGAGACTACTATTTTATGCTAGTATCGTAAGTTTCATCGGAGGAATTCTTTCTATTCATGGAATTGTTGGCGCTATCATCGGAGCTATCATCGGTTGGTATATCTTGTTTCAAGTTAAGGATATGTATAAAAACTAGTGTATTTTTTCTGTTAAAACAGGCAAATTCTTTTTGGGTTTGTCTGTTTTTGTTTAGCATTTAATGGTATAATTCAAATATAAGCTTATTAATAAATTTACGAACTACGAAATTAACGAAATACGAAACAAGAAGAAATATTTTTCGTATTTTTGTATTTCGTATTAAATTCGTATTTTGTAAACATATGAAAAGAACCAAGATTGTCGCGACTATTGGACCAGCGACTGATTCCAAGGAAAAACTAAAAAAATTAATCAAGGCCGGGATGAATGTCGCCCGAATTAATTTTTCTCATGGCGATCAAAAATCTAATGGGAAATTAATAAAGTATATAAAAGAACTTAGAAAAGAATTAAAAACTCCAATTGGGATTATGGCTGATCTTCAAGGGCCGAGGATTAGAACATTGGTTGAACAGGATATTAAGGTAGAGAAAGGGGAAACTATCTTGGTAGGAGACACTTCTTTTGGATCTCAAAATCCAAAATCCAAATTTCAAATTTCAAATAAAATCCAAAATCTCAAATCCAAAAATAATACTAAATCCAAAATCCAAAATCCAAAATATTTTCTTTTGGATTGGCCAGGAATAATTAAAAATATAAAAATCAAAAACGAAATTTTGATTGAAGACGGGCTAATCAAACTCAAAGTAATTGGAAAAGAAAAAGATTTTCTGAAAGCTGAAGCGATAAACGGCGGAGTTATCAAAAATCACAAAGGCGTGAATATTCCGGATACTAATTTGAAATCCGGCGCGGTGACGAAAAAAGATTTGGATGATTTGGAATTTGCACTTTTGCAAGATGTGGATTTTATCGCGCTGTCTTTTGTGAGTAATGCCAAGGAAATAATTAATATTAAAAATAAAATTGGAAAAATTCTTGGACGGAAAAATCAATTGCCTCAAGTCGTGGCAAAAATTGAAAGAAAAGAAGCGATAAAAAATATTTCTGAAATAATCAAAGCAACGGATGCAATTATGGTGGCGAGAGGCGATCTCGGAATTGAAATGAATGAAAGCAAAGTCGTGATTTACCAAAAAGAAATAATTGCCAAATGCTTGCGTTCAGCGACTCCCGTAATTGTGGCAACCCAAATGTTAAATTCCATGATTGAAAATCCTCGCCCGACGCGAGCGGAAGTAGGCGATGTCTCAAACGCGGTTATTGATCATACTGATGCGGTAATGCTTTCCGGAGAAACAGCCAATGGCAAATATCCGATTCAAGCGGTAGAAACAATGACGGAAATTATAAGAAACACAGAAAAATCGCCTTTTGACAATTTGGAACATGGCTTTTTGGGAGACAAAAAAAACAGTGCTTCAGCCGCGATTGCCCACAGCGCCCATGAACTTTTGAAAGACACAGCTTCCAAGGCAATTGCAGTGGCAAGCGTTTCTGGTTTTACGGCGCGAATGATTTCGAGGCATCGTCCGGAAAGTTTGATTTTTGTCATGACTAACAATGAAAAAACTCATCAGCAACTAAGTTTGATTTGGGGAGTGCAAAGTTTTGTTTTGCCAGATTGCAAAACGATGGACGAACTTATTGATAGATCAATGGAAACTTTGAAAAAAGAAAAGATGGTAAAAATTGGAGATAAATTGATTGTAGTTATGGGTCGTCCGCATAAAACCAAAGAACATATGAGTCTCGTGAAGGTGGAGGAAGTGAGATAATTCTTTTTTTTACTTTTTCTTTCCGCAAGAAAAAGTAACAAAAAGAACTCTCAGCCTAATTTCGTCTCTGACAAATTTTCAGCTGTCTCGCTAAAATTTATGTTCCGCTTCGCTCCATAATAAATTTTTTAACGCTCGCTAGCTTCAATTTGTGTCATCGTCGAAATGGGCTGAAATAAAATACAAGGAAATTCTTGAAATAAATTTAGAATATATTTGGAAAAGTTGAGCTTTAGGGCGGAGCCTAAACTGTTCAAAAAGCTCAACTTTAATGAAGAGCCAGAATTTTTTCAAAATAAAAACCCCGGGCGG
The DNA here is from genome assembly GCA_022709735.1 of Patescibacteria group bacterium. Classification (GTDB taxonomy): domain Bacteria; phylum Patescibacteriota; class Minisyncoccia; order Moranbacterales; family UBA2206; genus UBA2206. The sequence goes on from JAKLIG010000002.1 coordinate 178,714, forward strand.
ATGGTGATCACGCTCGGGGCCTTAAGACAAGTTTCTATAACTTGACAAACTCTCCCTTAACACGAAAAATAATTTCAGGAAAGTTTTTTGTGTCCAAATAAAAGCTTTTCTTCCCTATAAATACAGACCCTTCCTTGCCGTTCAAAATAGCATCTTCAGAAATTTTTAATGGTGAAGGAAATTGCGCACGATTCAGAAAGGTATGTATAGTTTCTTTTGGAGAGGCATCTCCCGAAAAAAGATCTGAAAGTTCTAACCCAGGCATTCCCTTTGCGGGAACAGAGAATATTAACGGATATACTGTACTTCCATTTTTAAGAACAATTCCGATTTTTCCCGTTTCAGGCATGTAACGCAAACGATATAAGAGCTCAAATTTTTTTAATTTTTCACCCTCAACTTTTAAGATAATGTCTATTTCCTCTAAAGTGGTAATATTTTTCATGACGTATTCTCCCTTTTCTTTATATTGTTAATTTGCAATTATTACCTTAATAACAACACAATATAAAACAAAAATAATATTTTGTCGATAGATTATTTCAAATGTTTTATTATTAAAACCAAATAAACCCTTAAATCAGCCATTATTTATTTAATAATATTAAAATAATGTCATAATTATTGACATTTTAGGTATTCTTGCTATGCTATTGGCATGAGCGAACAAGAAAAAATGTTAATAGAATACGGGCTAAGCCCTAATGAAGCTAAGGTTTATTTGGCAATGCTCCTTTTTGGACATAATACGGTTTTATCAATTTCACAAGAAACAGAGATAAAAAGGCCGACAGTTTATATCACACTCGAAGGCTTGCTCAAAAAGGGTTTGGCGAAAATTATTGTTAAAGGCAAGAAAAAAACATATCTGCCGGAAGAACCAGAAAAATTAGTTCAGCTTTTAGAAACCAAGAAAAGATCTATCGAAGAAATTTTGCCGGAATTAAAAAATAATTATTTTAGCCAGAAAGAAAAACCTAAAATAATTTCTTATGAAGGAAAAGACGGGATTAGAAAAATATACCGAGAAACATTAAGAAGTAAAACAGAAGTTCTTTGGTTCGGTTCGGTTAAGGATATTTTCGAAGAATTTATGGAAAGCTTTGAGACTGAAAAGAAAAGATTGGCGAACCCCAATGGCTCCAGGGAAATTATAAATAATATTACTTTTGATAAGAGCTATGCCAAAAGAATTAATGCACAAAAAAATCCTAAAGAAAGGGTAAAAATATTGCCAAATAGTCAATTTTTCCCCAGTGTTGATAACATCATATATGAAGACAGGGTTGTAATTCTTTCAGTTAAAAAAAATTTCTATGGAGTAGTCATAGAAAACAGTGATATAGCCAATGCCTATAGAACAATGTTTGAACTGGCATGGAAATCAGCTGTAGAGCCTTAAAAAACTTAGCGGAAAAATTATTTTTGTGGTATAATAATTTTATAAAACATAAAACAAAAAAATGTTTAAAAGAAAAAGCAAAACAGAAAACAAAAAAGATAAATTCGTATTGTGGTTTAAGGAGCTAGGGATAAAAGACATTGAATTTGCCGGCGGGAAAAATGCGTCGCTGGGTGAGATGTATTCCAATCTAAAAAACAAGGGGATAAAAATTCCCGACGGTTTTGCGATTACCTCCAAGGCGTATCGTCATTTTATTTCTAAAAACCAGCTGGATGGAAAAATAAAAAAGATACTCAAAGGTCTGAATACCGGGAATATGGTAAATCTGGCGAAACGCGGACACCAAATCCGAGAAGCGATTCTTTCGGCGCAATTTCCGGAAGATTTGCGAAACGAAATTGTGGAAAATTATGCCAAACTTTCCAAAGAATATGCTCGGCATAAAGATTTTAGAATTACTTGGGATCGTGATGATCACACTAATCATTTTGCGGGTGGAGTGGATGTGGCAGTGCGATCAAGCGCGACAGCGGAAGACTTGGTAGACGCATCTTTTGCGGGGCAACAGGAATCATATTTGAATGTGATCGGCGAATATAATCTTTTGGAATCAGTCAAAAAATGTTTTGCTTCGCTTTTTACCGATCGGGCGATATCATACCGCGTCGACAAAAAATTTGATCATTTCAAAATTGCGCTTTCAGTCGGTGTGCAAAAAATGATCAGGTCAGATGAAGCCGTGAGCGGAGTAATGTTCACGATTGACACTGAATCAGGTTTTTCTGATGCCATTGTGATAAATGGTTCTTGGGGACTCGGGGAAAATATTGTGAAAGGAAAAGTTACGCCGGATGAATTTATCGTGCATAAGCCAACTCTCAAAGCCGGATTTAGGCCAATTATTGGGAAGAAATTAGGGAGTAAGGAAAATAAACTGATTTATAGCGTTGGAGGAAATTCTTCCACGCAAAGCGTTTCTGTGCCAATGGAGGATCGAAAAAAATTCGCGCTCACTGACGAAGAAGTTTTGCAGTTAGCAACTTGGGGAATGAAAATTGAAGAACATTATAAAAAACCAATGGATATCGAATGGGCAAAAGACGGAAGAACCAAAGAACTTTATATCGTCCAAGCTCGGCCGGAAACGGTGGAGTCGCAAAAAGATAAAAATGTTTTGGAAGAATATTCACTCAAGGAAAAAGGCAAATTGCTTTGCCAAGGTTCGGCCGTTGGAGGGAAAATCGGACAAGGCGAAGCGAATGTGATAAAAGACGTGGCAAAAATTGCCCAGTTCAAGAAAGACCAAGTGCTAGTCACGGAAATGACTGATCCAGATTGGGAGCCGATTATGAAAATTGCGAGCGCGATTGTAACAAATTCCGGCGGGCGGACATCGCATGCGGCAATTGTAAGCCGAGAACTCGGGATTCCGTGTATCGTGGGAGTGGGGAATGCGACGCACGCGATAAAGGACGGGCAAAATGTTACCGTGAGTTGCGCGGAAGGGGAAGAAGGAAAAATTTATGATGGAATGTTGAAATATGAAATCAAAAAAACTAATCTCAAACACCTTCGAAAAACCAAAACCAAAATAATGATGAATGTTGGAAATCCTGACCAGGCTTTTGATCTTTCCTTTATCCCAAATGACGGAGTGGGGCTCGCTCGAGAAGAATTTATTATCACGGAATACATAAAAATTCATCCGATGGCGCTTAAGCATTTTGAAAAAATAAAAGATCGAGAAGAAAAAAAGAAAATAGAAGAAATCACGGAAGGATATCCTGGCAAGGAAGAATTTTTTGTGGACAAGTTAGCGGAAGGCATCGGGAGAATTGCGGCGGCTTTCTATCCGAAAGATGTGATTGTTCGACTTTCCGATTTCAAAACCAATGAATATTCCACGCTTATCGGCGGTAAAATTTTTGAACCAGCCGAAGAAAACCCAATGATTGGCTGGCGTGGAGCATCGCGTTATTATGATCCGGATTACATGGATGGTTTTGCCTTGGAGTGCCGGGCGTTTAAAAAAGTTCGTGAAATTATGGGGCTCACAAATGTCAAAATTATGGTGCCGTTCTGCCGAACAATTAAAGAAGGCGAAGAAGTTTTGGCGCAAATGAAAAAACATGGACTGGAACGAGGAAAAAACAAACTGGAAGTTTATGTGATGTGCGAAATTCCATCGAATGTTATTTTAGCTCATGAATTTGCTAAAATTTTTGATGGTTTTTCAATCGGTTCCAATGACCTAACCCAGCTTACGCTTGGAGTAGATCGCGATAGCGCCAAGGTTGCGCATGTTTATGATGAAAGAAATGAAGCGGTCAAGGAACTTATCCGGCAAGTTATTTCTAAGGCGCATATCTCAAAAAGAAAAGTCGGCATTTGCGGACAAGCACCATCAGACTTTCTGGATTTTGCCAAATTTTTGGTGGAAGAAAAAATTGATTCGATTTCCCTAAATCCTGACACAGTCATAAAAACGACGATTGAGATTGGGAAGATGGAAAAATAGGAAGCAAGAATAAAGAAAAAAGAAGAAAGAAAAAATCCGTGGTTTATCTACGGATTTTTTTAAATCTTGATATTTATAAGATAGTTAGGTATTCTTATAATATTAAATTCGGAGAGTTCGCATAGTGGTCTAGTGCGCACGCTTGGAAAGCGTGTGTGTCGCAAGGCACCGAGGGTTCAAATCCCTCACTCTCCGCTAATCATATTTTAACTTCGCCCTGCCTTAAAATCTTAATTTTCTCATTTTTTATTTCAATGAGTGTTGAGGGCAAAGATTCTAATTTTCCTTCGTCGATATAAATATCAACTTTCTTGCCGAAATATTTTTTAGCATCAGTGATGGTTTTGGCTGGAAGCAAACTTTCGGGATTGGCACTAGCAGAAACAAGCGGGCCGGTGCTTTTAAGTAATCTTTTTAAATTAGCTTTATCCGGAAGGCGGAAAGCTAAAGATTTTTGCCCGCGATGAAGATAACGAAATTTTTTGTTAGGGCATGGCAAAATTACGCTTACTTTCCCCGGCCAGATTTTTTCTAGAATTTTTTTAGTTTTCGCGTCAATTTTAATCTTAAATAATTCTAAATCATCGATGCCAGAAATAATGATAATCAAAGGTTTTTTTAGGTTTCTTTTTTTAAGGCGATAAATTTTTTCTATTGAATATGGCAAAAAAGCGCTGGCTGACAAGCCGTAAATTGTGTCAGTTGGAATAATGGCAATTTTGCCCTCATTAATATTTTGCGCTAATTTTTTATTGTTCAGTTTCATACTCTTCTTATTAGCATAGAAAGGCGAAAATTTCAAATTTTGCAATTTTTTGCAAGATTTTATGTATTATAGTAGGATAACTTCATGAATACAGATGTCGAAGAAATAAAATCTAGGCTCAATATTGTTGATGTTTTGGGCGAATATATCCGACTAGATAAGGCAGGAGCGAACTGGCGGGCTCTCTGCCCTTTTCATAATGAAAAATCGCCCTCTTTTATGGCAAGTGAAGAAAAACAAATCTGGCATTGTTTTGGTTGCCAGAAGGGGGGAGACATTTTTGGTTTTGTGATGGAAATGGAAGGCTTGGAGTTTCGCGAAGCATTGAAAATTCTCGCGGAAAAAGCTGGAGTAAAATTGCAATCATACAGTCCGGAAAAAACAGAAGAAAAAAGCAGAACCTTGGAAATTTTGGAACTTGCTACCAAGTTTTATGAAGTGCAACTTTGGAAAGGTGAAGGCAAGGAGAAAATTCTTAAATATTTACATGATCGGGGATTGAAAGACGAAACAATCAAAGAATTTCGCTTAGGCTATGCGCCGAACGGCTGGCGAAATATGCTAACTTTTTTGACTGGCAGAGGCTTCAAAGTAGAAGAAATAATTAAAACGGGTCTTTTAGTGAAAAAAGAAAATTCAGGAGATTTCTATGACCGGTTCCGTGATCGGATAATGTTTCCAATCGCAGATTATTCGGGAAAAATTTTAGGCTATAGCGCTCGAGTGGCGCCAGGTGGAGATGAATCACAGGCAAAATATGTAAATACTCCCGAAACAGAAGTTTATCATAAAAGCCGAGTGCTTTATGGCATAGATAAGGCTCGAAGTGAAATGAAACAAAAAGACAGCGTCCTTCTTGTCGAAGGCAATATGGATGTGATTGCCTCGCATCAAGCGTGGATAAAAAATACCGTAGCAGTTTCTGGAACGGCGCTCACGCAAGAACAGATTGGAACAATAAAAAGATATACTAAAAATATTCAAATGTTTTTTGATATGGACAGCGCCGGAGAACAAGCGACAAAAAAGAGTGTCAAATTATGCCTGGCAAGTGATATGTCAGTAAAAATTGTAAGTTTGGCGCAAGGCAAGGATGCGGCCGATATGGCCAAAGACAATCCGGAAGAACTTCGAAAAAATGTCGCCGAAGCTTTGCCAGCAATGGAATATTTTTTCCAGAAAACTTTTCAAAAATTTGATAAAAACAAAATTGAAGACAAGAAAAAAATAACCGAAGAACTTTTGGCGCTAATTTCTAGTTTGGAAAATGAAGTGGAAAAAAATTATTGGATAAAAAAACTGGGAGAAGGGCTGAATATAGCAGAGTCAGCATTGACGGATGAGTTTAAAAAGATTAGTCTTAAGAGTAAGATTAGAATAAGTGAAAAATCTGAAAATATTCCCGAAAAAAATATTCCTTTAGCGAAAAAAGAAATGTTAACGCGCGAGCTGATTGGGCTGATGCTTACGAGCAGTTTTGCTTGGAAAAAAGCGGCGGAAGAAGCGCGTGAGGGCAAATTTGATTTAGAGGATAATCTTTTTAGTTTGATGATTGAAAAAGGAGAAAAGGCAGATTTTGATTTTTCTGTCTTTATGGGTGAAATAGCAGAAAATCGGGAACTTAGTGAAAAAGCGGAAAAGATTTTTTCCCAGAAGAAATACCGCCTTGATCTTAATAATAATTTAGAAGAAATAGTTGTTGAAGAACCACTCAAAGATTTTCAATTGTATGCCAATGAACTTCTAAAAGAGAATAAAAAAGAAGAGCTTAACCGCATAAGCAATGATCTTAGGGTTGCGGAAGAAAGGAAAGACAAAAACGCGGTAATGTTTCTGCGCCAGGAATTTGATCGAATTTCCAAAGAACTTGCAAAACTATAATTTTATTTAATATTATCTAAATATTTATGGCTAAAGCCAAGAAAAAAAAGAAAAAAATTTCTAAGAAAAAACCTGCTTCCAAAAAACTCAGAAAAAAAGCATCCGTTCGAAGAAAGAAAATCGCTAAGAAAAAAACTAAACTCAAGCGCAAGGTCAAAAAAGTTTTTCGCAAAAAAAAGCGCGAAGAGAAGAAAGTAAAAAAGATTTCAAAATCGACGGAAGAAAAAAACGCTAAAAGGCGCGATGATATTGACGAGTTAGTTTATCGTGGGAAACAGAGAGGTTTTATCACGGAAGACGAAATTTTGCATGCTATTCCGGACGCGGAAAGAGAAATTGAAAAATTAGAAGAACTTTATGAAAAGTTGGAAAAGAAAAGTATCCGGGTGATCAATTCTGATGAGATGATACGAATGGAAACGGACAAAATTTCTGAAAATCTGGACAAGCAAAAATCCAGCAAGAGAAAAGCAAAAAAAGATACGCTGGATGTTGGCGCTTCCGAGGAAGCTTCCTCGGATCTTGTGCAAATGTATCTTCGGGAAATCGGCCGAGTAGATCTTTTGAGCACTGAAGAAGAAATATCTTTGGCAAAAAGAATTGAAAAGGGAGATCTTATGGCCAAGCAAAGACTCACTGAAGCCAACCTTCGCTTAGTAGTGAGTATCGCCAAAAAATATGTTGGAAGATCACACAATCTTTCTCTTTTGGATTTGATCCAGGAAGGAAATATCGGGCTTTTTCGGGCGGTCGAAAAATTTGATTATCGAAAGGGGTATAAATTTTCTACTTATGCGACTTGGTGGATTCGTCAAGCAGTGACAAGAGCGCTGGCTGATCAATCTCGAACAATTCGCATTCCAGTGCATATGGTGGAGACAATTAATAAGTATACGCAGGTAACAAGGAGGCTCGTGCAAGATCTTGGAAGAGAACCACTACCAGAAGAAATCGCAGTGGAAATGGGAATCGAGGTGGATAAAATTCGCCACATTCAAAAAATTTCTCAAGAGACAGTATCGCTGGAAACTTCTGTCGGTGACAGCGATGATGACAGCGTACTTGGAGATTTTATCGAAGATACAGAAACAGTAATGCCAAATCAAATCGCTTCGAGAAAAATGCTCAAGGAACATGTAGCGGAAATTCTAAAAGATCTTACCCCAAGAGAACAAAAAATTCTAAAAATTCGTTTCGGCTTGGAAGACGGCGTGACACATACTTTGGAAGAAGTGGGGCAGGAATTTGGCGTAACGAGGGAAAGAATTCGGCAGATTGAAGCCAAAGCGCTGGAAAAAATTCGTGATCATGGGACGATCAAAAAGCTTAGAGATTACTAAAAAGATATCCACATATCCGCATTTGACAAAAAATGTAGGTATGCTAAATTAGCCTTGTTATGAAGAACATGCAAACTAAATTTTATTTTATATTGTCTTTGATTATTATTCTGGTCCTCAAGACCGGTCTTGGTTTGCATGAAATGAAAAAGGCATAAAAGTAAATCCATTTCAAATAAACCAAGGCCGATCTCGTAAAAAGGATCGGTTTTTTAGTTCTTTGAGAAAAATTTGATAGCTAAAATAGGGTTTTAATAAATTTAAATCTTTATTTTGGCTATCAAATAAAACAATTTTAAAGGAAGGTAATTATGATAATAAATATATTAGATGAAAAAGTAGGTGCGCCAGCTGGAGAATATGATGTATGGGGAGAAGATCAAACAGAAACATTATTATTTCTTAAACCTAAATCAAAAAAAAGTTGCAGAGAAACCTTATTGTATATAAATAAAATTAATCTGCAATCATTAAAGGATAGAGGAATGATAAAAGTTGACTAGAAGAGTGTGTGGAGGTATAGCATAAACAAGAAAAGAAAAATAAAAAGGAGAGGCGAAAATGAAGCAAAAGACAGTAGGTGCAGATGAGGATAGCACCCCCGGGATTAAAAGATCAAAAAACCTGGTGTCTCTTTTTGGCAAAAGAGTGATTCCAGGGGTAAGAGTTATTGGCATAGCAGGGCTCGGAAACGAGGAATCTGACGAAAATAATGCAGGAGTGGCAAACTTATCGCCACCTCCTGGCAGAGAACCTTTCTTCTAAAAAATGAGAGAAAATCCTCTCGAAAAATTTTGGCAGGGCCTCGATGTCTACAAGACATTCTATGTCTGATGGGGCTTAACCATAAGCTCCAGTGCCAAAAAAACAAGGGGAAAGGTGACACAATCACTTTTTCCCTTGCATCTAAAATCAAATTAAATTTTTATATATTGACAGAATCTCAGCAGATGATAAACTGATAAAGTAAAAAAAGAAATGTCAAAACAAACCAGCCAAAAATTTTATAGCTTTAATTACTTTTATTTCTGGTTTAGCCAGATCGGTTTTGTTTTGCATAAAATGAAAAAAATATAAGACATTATTCATTTTAGATAAACCAAAGCCGATCTCACGCGAGACCGGTTTTTTAGTTCTTTAAAACAATACACCAAAATTTTAAAATATTTGTTTAAATTACAAAAACACAACAAATAAAAGAAAGAAAGGAGTACAGATGAGCACACTAATTGAATTTCAAGGATGGAGATTTACTACTTCAAATGTAACGGAAATTTTTTCGAAAGAAGCAGAGGGGCAAGCAATCAGTGAGCTAAATAACTGGAAAGGCAATTTTCCGGTTGAAGAAACATGGGTGCAAAGGACTCTTGGTATTCCATCTCTGATTGTTCGCCTAGATTGCGTTGTTAAAAACGGGAAATTATTAATCTTTGAGATTGAAGAACGTCCCGCTGGAATTGGCGTAACGACCATATTAAATCCAGTTTTTTCCAAAAAATTCAACAATTTAAGGAATGGCTGGCCAGAAATTAAATCAGTAGTAACAAAAGAGAGAAGTTCATGCGACGATTATTTATGGACGGAGTGCATCCCTATTGAAGTAGCTGAAAAAGATGATTGCTTGCTTCTCGTTCGTGCTGAACCGGAAGAAACGCAATTTCATAAATTTGTTTCTCGCTCTGTTAGCACGGTAATTACCAAGGGCGATAAACAATATGGCAAAGAAATGGGGTTGTGGGAAGAGGTGTCAATAACCGATTTTTATCGATTGCCATGGGATTCTGGATTTTGCTTGAAGCCTCTTAAGGGCTCAAAATGCAGAAATGTTGAAATCTGGCATCCTATTTTTGCGAAAAAGAAGAGTGGCATAGGTGGCATATCAACAAAATCCCGAATCCAGAAAGTCTTGGGATCCTATGGCAAGATGTATCTGCAAAAATTTATCGAACCCATGGAAAAACCTGGTGACAAATCCCTAATGATGGCCTATCGAGTTTTTTTTGGTTATGATTTATCAATCAAAGAGTATAGATATTTAGGTGGCGCTTGGAATGCCAGAGCAAATATTAAAATTCACGGAACACCGGATACTATAATGGGTGCTGTGAACTGATTGGTGTATAATTGCTAGGAGGTGGCTCAAGCCACTTCCTAGCACAATCTAAAAATTTAATTTTAAAATAGCAATGGACAATATAGCTAAATTAGCATCAGAATTGATTAAGTTTAAATCAATTAAGGAAAATATTTCAGAAAGAAAAAGAATAGTTTCATTTGTAAAAACACAATTTAAAAATGTTCCTGTTTTTATAAAGGAATTTGATAAAAATAATAATCCTTCGATAATTATAACTTTAAAAAAAGAAAAATGCCCAAAGATTTTTTTAATTGGGCATCTTGATGTAGTCCTTGCTAATGATTCACAATTTCAATCTAAGATTAAAGATAAAAAATTGTTCGGAAGAGGCGCGGGTGATATGAAATTAGCAGATGCAGTTATGATAGAAGTAGTAAAATATTTTGCAAAAAAGAAAAGAAAACTTTCTCTGGGATTGATGTTAACTACTGATGAAGAAACAGGTGGATTTAATGGTGTGAATTTTTTATTAAATAATAAAAAATATTCTTCAAAGTTGGCGATTATACCTGATGGAGGACCAAATTTAAAAAATATTATAGTAAATCAAAAGGGTGTATTACATCTAAAGCTAAAATCTTTTGGGATATCAGCACATGCCTCTAGGCCTTTTTTGGGACAAAATGCCATAGATGATTTATATTTAAAATATTTAAAAATTAGAAAAATTATTCCATTTACTGAGAAAAATGAATGGAAAGATACCATGAGTCTGGGAAAATTTTATGGCGGGGAAGCAATAAATAAAGTGCCTGATTATGCAGAAATGTTTATAGATATAAGATATATAAAGGATAATGGGAAGAAAATAATTTTAAAAAAAATAAGCAACATTGTTAATTGGGAACTTATTTCTCATGGAAAGTCTCTTGTTCAGAGTACGAAGAATATTTATTTAAAAGAATTTAAAAAATTGTTAAAAAGCGAAACAGGCGATGAAGTTTTTTTCAGCAAGGTTGAGGGCTCTTCTGACGCAAGATTTTTTTCCGAAAATAAAATTCCTGTTATTATAACAAGAATAAATTGTGGCAATATACATGGTGAAAATGAATGGGGCGATTTGGAAGAAGCTAATATTTTTCAAGATGTTTTAAAAAAATTTATAAATAAAATTTGTGATCATTAAATATTTTTTAATAAACATCTGGAGAAAAGAATTGAAATTTAGTAAACCTTTTTATAATAGAAGTCGACATCAGCGATCCATTTGGAAACACTTTCATCACTATGTGTGGAGCAATCCCAACCGCATTTCCAAACAATCATTTTTGCTGGCGTATTAAGGTCGGAATTATCAGCTAATTCATTTATTCTTCGAGAAACGGTGCTTACTGCTTCTCTCGGATTTCTAAAGCAAGTATAACCGCTTGGAGTTACATTTTCGCCCTGTCCTCGATAACCCCAATAATTATAACAATCCTTTCCATTAAGGTGCGGAGAATATTTTCCCCAGTTACTTTCCTTTTTGGCGATGCCAATGAGAAAAGCAGCCGTTGATTTTTTTTGAGCGGAAATATATGGCACCATTTTTTCCATTGGATAGCCGGAAATCAAGCTTTGAATATTTTTTTCCAGAGGAGTTATAATTTTTTCTTTGACTTCATCGTTAAAGCCCAAAAATGATTTAGTCGCGCCTAAGATCAAAAGATCGAAAGAAAAGGCTAAAAAAATCATGGCAAAAAGAAAAGCTTTTTTGTTAAAAAACTCTTCTGGCGAAGGGATAATTACTTTTTTTGAAAATATTTTTTTAACCTTTTTCCACATAAATTTGGCTTAATAAAAGCACAAAACGGGCTTTCACCCGTTTTTTTTATTCTTTCATTACAACCTCATTATAGCATAATTTAGGCCAAAATGCAAGGATTTAGAAATTACAAGTTCCGGAGTTTGCACAGCCAGAATAATCCAGCTTATTTTGATCTCGGACGATATCTTTTTTTGTGCTGATTTTATAGCGATAGGTGGGGGAAGGATTGGCGCTATAATTGTTAGCTTGAGAATCGGAAACCGATTGATTTGATGAAGAATTACTATTAGTTGATGAAACAACTTGATTGTTCACGACAGTCAAAACAGTATTGCCATTTTGAGCTTCGTAGGTGAATTTTGATCCGTCATCGGAAAAAGAAAAACTCAAAACATCATCGTAGCCTTGGCTTTTTTGCCCATTGACTACGACATAGATTTTATCATTTTCTTTTATAACATAGGCAATTTTGCTTCCATCATCATTCATAATTATGGCCGAAGAATTTCCATTGGCATCTTTCGCTACGGCTATTTCTTTGAAAGATTTGCTTTCTTTTAGCGTTTCGGTAATATTTTGAATTTCAGCGCTAATGACCACATAGGAATTTTCATCTTTAGTGGCGACAAAGGCGATTGTTTTTCCGTCTTTGCTGAAAGTAATATAATTGGATTTTTGATAGGCATTTATTTCCTGGGTATTATTAATGACAACATAAGCTTGGCCGCCAACCTCGGCGTTATAAGCGATTTGGCTTCCGTCAGAACTAAAAACCGGGTTGGAAACAAAATCATAAGATTTTCCTTCTTCGCCGTTCCAAATCACCGACCATTGGTCGCCCTTTTTAATTTTGTAAACTGTGCTTTTACCGTTTGAGGCGAAAAAAATATCCGGATTTTCCTGGGCGGGTGTATTTTGAGTAGCTATTGGAGCGCTGACTTCAGCTGGTTTTTTTGATTTGCTCCAAATAATTGCAAAAATAACCAGGGCGGAAAATAAAACAATTAGAAGCACGGGCAACACTATATTTTTATTTTTTTCCATTTTATTTTTTAATAATTTACGCTTTTATAATAGCACAAAAAACATTGTCAGAAAAACTAACTTTTGGAACGAGTTGACGATATTTAAGGAAAGGTGGTAAATTGTGAAAATGGAAAAGAAAAATTTCAAATATTTTGATATTATAATGGCTGTCTTTGTGGCAGTGCTTTTGATATCTAATATTGCTTCAACGAAGATTCTGGTGCTTTGGAAATTTACTTTCGATGGTGGAACAATTTTGTTTCCCTTGAGTTATATTTTTGGAGATATTTTAACCGAAGTCTATGGCTACAAAAAATCGCGAAAAGTTATTTGGACGGGATTTTTTTGTTCTGGCCTTATGTCTTTGATTTTAATGATTGTAAATTTTTTGCCAGCGGCTAGCGATTGGCCTTATCAAGAGGCTTTCAATGATATTTTGGGGCTGACGCCTCGGATTGTATTAGCCAGCCTCATCGCATACTTTGCGGGGGAATTTTCTAATTCATATATACTAGCGAAAATAAAAATATTGATGTCTGGAAAAAGTCTTTGGGTGAGAACAATTGGTTCAACTTTGGCAGGGGAATTAGTAGACACATTATTTTTTATTCTAATTGCTTTTTATGGAATATTACCAAACGGACTTTTGTTGGCAGTCTTTGTTTCAAATTATATATTCAAATGCGGAGTAGAAATTTTGTTCACTCCTGTTACTTATAAAGTTGTTAGGTTTTTGAAAAAAAATGAAGAAGAAGATTATTATGATTATGATACTAATTTTAATCCTTTCTCGTTGAGATAATGCTTTTTTCCTTGACAAAAATGCTTTTTTGCTATATGTTAGTGAGACTGAAAAATTAGGTTTTAGCTTATAGTTTTTAGCTGATAAATATTTTTCTAAAAGCTAACAGCTAATACCTAAAAGCTATAAATATTATGTCAAAAGTGTTAATTATTGGCGCAGGAGGAGTTGGTTCAGTTGTGGCGCATAAATGTGCGCAGGTTCCGGAAGTTTTTTCGGAAATAGTTCTGGCTAGCCGGACGGTTTCTAAATGCCAAAAAATTGCCGATTCAGTTTTGGAAAAAATTGGAAGAAAAATTGAAGTTCGAGAAATTGACGCGATGAATGTCTCTGATTTGGTAAAACTTATTCAGGAAATTAAGCCTAACATTATTATTAATGTGGCTTTGCCTGGGCAAGATTTGGCGATAATGGCGGCGTGCGCAGAAACGGGAGTGCCGTATCTTGACACGGCGAATTATGAACCGCCCCATCGCGCGGAATTTCGCTATGAATGGCAATGGGGGATGAATCCGCTGTTTAAGTATAAAAATAATCAGGCGGTTTTAGGTTGTGGATTTGATCCAGGCGTGACGGGCGTGTTTTGCGCTTATGCTAAAAAACACTTATTTGATAAAATTTATAATATTGATATTGTTGATTGTAATGCTGGAAACCATGGTCATGCTTTTGCCACAAACTTTGATCCGGCCACAAATATTCGTGAAGTAACTCAAGTGGGGCGATATTTCGAAAATGGCAAGTGGGTTGAAACTGCTCCGATTATAAATAAAGATGGAAGCCGCCAGGATTTTCGCCAAACTTTTGATTTTCCGGGAGCCGGACCGAAAGAAATGTTTCTCATTTATCATGAAGAACTTCAATCGCTGGTTGATTATCTTCCAGAACTAAAAAGAATTAGATTTTGGATGACTTTTGGCGAACAATATCTCACACATCTTCGAGTTTTGCAAAATGTTGGCCTCACTCGAATTGATCCGATAAATTTTCAAGGCAAAGAAATTATTCCTCTGGATTTTCTCTCGGCGCTTTTGCCGGATCCGGCGTCGCTGGCTAAAAATTATACTGGAAAAACTAGTATTGGTGTTCGATTCGAAGGGGAAAAAGACGGAAAACCAAAGACTGCTTTTATTTACAATATTTGCGATCACGCCAAGTGCTACAAAGAAGTTGGATCGCAAGCTATTTCCTATACAACTGGCGTGCCGGCCATGATTGGTGCAAAAATGATTTTGACCGAAAAATGGAAAGGCAGCGGAGTAATGAATGTGGAAAATTTTGATCCAGATCCTTTTATGGAAGATCTAAATAAATTCGGTTTACCTTGGGAAATTGCGCAGGATGAAAATGTTCCAAAGATATAAAAAAATAAAACTGTCCCGACTAAATTGGGGCAGTTTTTTAAATTTAGCTTTTGAGTTATAATATAAATATTGAATAATTTTATGTTGAATTTTTTAGACGCGATAATTTTAGGAATAGTCGAAGGCATAACAGAATTTTTGCCGATTTCTTCGACGGCGCATTTGATCTTGGCTTCGGATATTTTGAAGCTAACGCAGACGGAATTTTTGAAAAGTTTTGAAATAATAATCCAGCTCGGGGCGATTTTAGCGGTGGTAATTTTGTATTGGAAGGAACTTCTAAAATTAGAAATTATAAAAAAATTAATTGTAGCTTTCATTCCGACTGGAATTTTGGGTCTGGTTTTTTATAAAATAATTAAAACCTATCTTTTGGGAAATGTCAGTGTGGTTTTATGGTCGCTTTTTTTGGGCGGAATATTTCTCATTATTTTTGAAAGATGGCACAAGGAAAAGGAAAGTTCCTTTGAAGATATTTCTAATATTTCTTACAAGCAATGCCTCTATATTGGACTTTTTCAATCAATCGCGATGATTCCGGGAGTGTCTCGCAGTGCCGCGACGATTATCGGGGGTTTATTTTTGGGTCTCAAAAGAAAAACAATTGTGGAATTTTCTTTTCTTTTGGCAGTGCCGACGATGCTCGCGGCAACTGGGCTAGATTTGGCAAAAAATTATAAAAGTTTCTCGCTTTCCGAGTCCCATCTGCTTTTGGCCGGCTTTATTGCTTCTTTTGTTATGGCGATTGTTGGGATAAAATTTTTTCTTGCCTACATTCAAAAAAATTCCTTCACGGCGTTTGGAATTTACCGCATCATCGCGGTTGTTTTGTTTTTGTTTAGATAGCGATATTTTCTCAAAAGTATCAATAAATTTGATTAGAATTTTCTCAAACAGCAAAAATGAAAAAGCTGTTTTTTTGTCTTCAAACTTATCCACAACTAGAAAGATTTTTTTCCAAATTTATGTTAAAATATGAGTAGCTAAAAGTTAGAAATAATTTAATTTTTAGCTGATTAAATTATGTCAAAAAAGACTAAAGACAAAATCCTAAGACAGGGATAATTTTTTGCCTTAGTTTTTGGTTATTCTTTGCTTTTTCTTTCCGCAAGAAAAAGCAACAAAAAGAACTCTCTGCCCGGCTCATAGAGAAATAAATTTTCAACTAACTTGCTAAAATTTATGTTCCGCTTCGCTCCATAATAAATTTTTTAACGCTTGCTAGTTTCAATTTATAATTCTCTATTTCGCAAGGCAGAATTAAAATGCAATCAAAAAATTTGTAATGCTAAAATTAACACAAAAACCAAGATATATATTTCTAACAATCACTATTGCTTTTTTGGCTTTTGTTTTTTTGTCGCAGAAAACATATGCGTATTCTTGCTCTTGGAAAAATGGCGCAGGATCAACGGCGTGGACTACGGCCGCTAACTGGGATAGTTGTAATTCAACTTATCCGCAAACTACTGATGATGTAACAATCAATATTGCGACAGCCAACCAGCCGATCCTTGATCTCTCCGGAGGCAATGTCACAATCAATTCTCTTTCAATCGGATCAAGCGCTGCTTCTACCCTTACACTTTCCAATGGATTTACCAATGAATTAATTATTACAAATAATCTTACAGTCGGAGGATCAGGAACTATAACTCACACAGCGAATACTACTTCCAGCACGCATGCTATCAGAATTCAAGTCGGAGGAGATATGAGTATAGCGAGCGGAGGATATGTAAATGCCAACAGTAAGGGTTTGTCTGGCGGTGCGGGAGGTGGAATAGATCTGCCGGGAGCTAATGGAAATACTTCAGGAGCGGGTGGAGGAAATGGTGGAGCTGGCGGTGGCGGTGGCGGTGGCTATGGCGGAGCTGGAGGCGCCGGAGCTTCGGGCGGTGCCGGTGGTATTGAACATGATCAAGCAACTCTTACAGCGCCTGTTGCGCTTGGTTCAGGCGGTGGTGGCGGTGGCGGAACCTCTTTTTTGGGCTCTTATACAGGTGGAGCCGGAGGAGCGGGTGGAGGCGCAATTAAACTGGCTATTTCTGGAACGCTTACTTTGAATTCCGGCGGATTTATTAGAGCAAATGGAAATGTTGGAAGCAATTCAGGAGGAGGATTTGCAGGGGCAGGCGGAGGCGGTTCTGGTGGTTCAATCTGGATTTCAGCCGGAACAATTACTGGTTTCGGAACAGTTAGCGTGATTGGTGGAAATAGCGGAACAGGATCATATGCAGGCGGAGGTGGAGCCGGAGGTCGCATAGTTATAACTTATACATCAGGTAATCCTTTAAATTATACGAGTAATATTTATGGAGGAACTGGCAATCAAATAGCTGCTTCCGGTTCAATTTATACCAAACAAGGCAGCGCTTCTTTTGGAGATCTGACTTTTAATAATAACAGTCAAAATTCTTCATCTGCTCGAACTATTTCTTCGACTTATGGAGTTAAAAATTTCAATAACTTAAACTTCTCTGAAGGCACAGCCGGTTTTACAATTAGTGCTAGTGCGGAATTTAATGTCTATGGAAGAATAATTACTAACTCTACAAACGATACTTTCTCTACTGCTTTTTCCAATTCTGGAACATTTTCCCAAAACTCTGCCGCTTATACATCTTTAACTTTCTCATCTACTTTTACTAACTCTGGCGGGACAATAACTTTGCCAAATCTTACTACGCTTACTTTTTCTTCTACCAACGGTAACACTGGAACTATCACAGCTAACTCTCTCACTACCCTAAATGTTAATGGAACTTCTACCAACTCCGGAACGTTCACTGCTAATAGTCTCCAAAGTTTCAACATTACCGGAGCGAATGTTGTAATGGATACTCTTTATAGTAATGGCACCAGCCGATATGTTTTGCCATCTACTTATGCGATGACTATTTCTAGTTCTGGAACACTAAGGCATTCTGCAAATGGAGCTACGGCTTTGTATTATTTGAATCTTTCTGCGGCTAGCTTCTCTATTGACGGAACGAGCAAGATTGATGTATCCGGCCTGGGATTAACTGGCGGAGCAGGAGGGGCAGCAACTCCAACAGCTGGCTCTAATGGTAATATTTCTGGTTCCGGAGGAGGCGGAGGAGGGCCAATTTCTGCAGATGGAGAGTTTGGTCGTGCAGGAAGCGGTGGTGGTGGCGGTGGACATGGTGGAGCTGGCGGAGTGGGAACAAACGGCGGAGGCGGAGTTGGCGTGGCTGGAGCAGAGCATGATAGTGGCACTCTTACTCAACCAAATGCGCTTGGTTCCGGAGGAGGAGGCGGTGGAGGGTCGACAGCTTTGGGAGAAAATAAAGCTGGTGGGGCTGGCGGTAATGGCGGCGGATCTGTCAAATTAAATATTTCCGGAACATTAACTATAAATTCCGGCGGATATATTTATGCTAATGGAAATAATGGCACAACTACTTCCGGTAGTTTTTCTGGTAGTGGCGGTGGCGGATCCGGTGGTTCTGTTTGGATCTCGGTCGGGTCAATTACCGGTTCGGGAGCAATTCAGGCTAATGGTGGAAATGGCAATACGGGCGGTAATGACGGTGGTGGCGGAGCAGGAGGCCGTGTCTCTCTGACTTTTGCTACCGATGCCAGTTATGGACTCACGAACACCGCAACTGGTGGGACAGGAGCAAATGCCGGTGCCAATGGCTCTATCTACTACAATGTCTCGGCTTCCTACACTTCTTCAGTGGTGGATTTTACTCTCGGAAGAGACTTCACCACTTTAAGCTACAACAAAACTACCACAGCGGATGCCATCAGCACACCTTCTCTCACAGTTGATGCGCGAGCAGGAAACACGGATACGCCTGACGGTACTTGGACGGCTTGGTCAACCGGGTTAGCCGATGATGACAGTATCGATGCTTTTGATAATTATCGTTATACTCAATACCGAATTAATCTGGCTTCCAATAACGCTATTCAAGCTCCGAAACCATACAATGCTCCCACTGCCAATCCACTCTTAAGTGACATTTCTTTCAACTACAACGCCTACTTAAATAAAACTCTCACTTCTTCTTCATATAATGCTAATTCCAGCTCCAACCTTATTGGCGGTATCTCTTGGGATGAAGATCTTGCAAATAATACTAATGTAAAATTTCAATTGCAAACTTCGGCTAATGGCACGGACTGGTCCGGTTGGAAAGGGCCCGACGGAACTGATGGAACATACTTTGATGAAAGTGATTCAGAATATTGTACCAAACCAGAAGCCGGATCAGTTGTTACTTGCACAGTCGATGCTATCCCTGCTGACTTCAAAGACGGAGGAACTGTAGTTAGCGATCAATATTTCCAATACAAAGCTTTTCTCACTTCCAGTGATGAACTTGCTACACCCACCCTCAACTCTGTCACTGTCACCTATGTCGTCAATGCCAATCCAGAATTTGAAACCGTACCAACGGCCGTGCCAAATTCTTCCGGCAATGTTGACATCGCTTACTCGGTTCGAGATAAAGATTCAGAAACCAATACTGTTACTCCTTCTTTCCAATATTCTCTCAACGGCGGAAGTAGTTGGACAGCAATGACTGATAGTTGTCTGGGAGGAACTGATCTGGATGCCAAGGCAGTGGCTGAGCCAGCCGTTCCGCCAGAGAATACCACCTACACGGCGCATAGTGCGACTTGGGATATGAGTTGTGAAATCGGAAAACCCGGTTCAGCTATCACCACTTCCACTTATGAAGAAGATGCCCAAGTTCGAGTGACGGTGGACGACGGCCAAGCAGCCAATCAGTATAATAATCCTCTTGAAACTGGGGATTCAATCAATTTCACTCTCGATACCAAATCTCCTGTCATAACCGGTTTGACTCTCGATGCTTCCGTTGACCCAGCGGAAATAGCAATTACTTCTAGTGACGATTCATCTTACCAAATGAGAACTGCAACAGGTGCTGATCTCACGGCTTGCCAAACCAGCCTAAGTGCTAAAAGCTATGAAACTTATGATGCCACTCCAACCATTGATCTTAATGAAGTGGATCCTTCCACAATCTGCGTCCAACTTAAAGATCAATACAATAATATTTCGACTATCTCTTCCACCGACTCTCCAGAAACCCCGACCGCAATGATGGTTCAAGACACTACCAATACCAAAGTTACTCCTAACGAATACCGTCTCTTCAGCGCTTGGAAAAAATCGGATGACGCTGACT